>JACCRE010000240.1 GCA_013813775.1 Planctomycetaceae bacterium | reverse complement strand
CCCCCCCCCCCCCGCCCCCCCTCCCGAGGGAGAGGGGAGAGAGATTGATCCTTCGCAACGTGCACATCGACATCATCGCTGCGCTCCGATTCCGAGTTCGCGTCGAATGATCGCGTCGAGTCGTTCGGCGCCTTCTTCGTCGGCTTCGAGCAGTCCCGTCAGCAGTCCCTGGCGATCGGTGACCTCGAACGTGAGCGGCTCCGCGTTCGCTGTTTCGCCGTTCCGATCGCCGCGAACGTCTTCCGCCATGACGGTGACGACGACCTGATCACCCTTCGCGAGTTGCAGCGACGAGAAGTCGAGTGCCTGACGACCTGCGACTTCGCTTGGCGACTCCCGTTCGACAGGCAGTGCCACGGAGTGTTCGGTCTGCGATCCATCGGCGCGACGAACCGTCATCTTCGCCATGACGTCCCTGACGCCAAAATCGTCGCTGGCAGCATACGACAATTCCGGCCGGGCCGTCGGCAGGACTCGTCGCACGACCGCCGTCGCCGTCACGCGCGGCGGCCGGTCGGCCCGCAGCCGGATCGAACCAGCCAGCGGCTCAGAGAGTGAGAGTCGATCATCGTCGAAGACTTCAATCGCGAAGTTCAATGGTTCGCTGATGGTCTCGAAGGGCGTGGACTTCGGCGTCAACGTCCAGATCATGCGATCGGGCGACGGTTGGAGCGACAAAGCCGCGACCGCCGGGGAGCGATTGTCGCGGCCCGCAATGTCAGACGAATCGTCGGCCCGACGGTCGCGGCTCTGAGCAAGAACGAGCTTCACGTCTTGCAACGGCTTATTCACGCTGTGGACCGTGACGCCGACACTCGATCCTTCAAGAACGTACGCCGTGCGAACTCCCGCCGGCGGCGCGGGAGGCGCGTTCGCGCGGGCGTACGCGGGCGGCGTGGGAACGAGATCGAGCGTGACGACCGGCTGCGGCACTTGTTCGATCTTCCGCGGTCGCGTTGCGGCGTCACCCAGCTTCACCACGAACGTGAGCGGCTCGTCGAACGCCGCCAAAGTGCCGCTGAAAGCGTCCGAATCAGCGGACGGCTTCAGAGAGACTTCGGTCGTCGCTCCCGCATCACTTTTGAGAACGACGGTTCCCGACCGCGGCCGTTCGCCGGCATGGGTGGTCGCAAACATGAGCGGCAATCCCGCCGGCGCTCGCAGGATCGTCGTTTCGGCGATCGACACGGCCTGTCCGTTGATCGAGAGCGATGCGATTTGCGTGCGCGTGGGATAGGACACGTCTGCAAGAGCGAGGCGTCGCAGAAACACGCCCGTATGCGCGGGGTAGAGCAGCGCGACGATCGCAATGGTTCCCGCGGACAACGCCAACCAGCCCCATCGAGCCGGAAGAGGCTTCCAGGCGAAGCCCGCGAATGGATCGATCTCGGGTGTGACATCGTCGACGTGTTCGACGACCGCGCGTTCGAGCTGCGGCGACCCCCATGATGCCGCTTCGTCGTGCTGAAACTGCAATGCGGCGACGAGGTCGCCGTTGAGTCCGTGGCGACGCTCGACGATCAACGCGAGGTCGGTTTCGCTCTCGGCGATGCCCAGCCAACGCCCGACGGCGACGCTCGCCAGCCATCCCGCCGCGAACGCAGCCGCGAGCAACAGGATTGCGCGAGGAAGCGGGCGAAGGTTGAGCGAATAGTCGGCGGCGAAGGCGACGGAGACGGCGGCGATCGCGATCAAGAATCCCGTCGCCACCGCGGTGCCGAGCCGGACGAACGTCCGCCGACGGCGCAAGCGTCTCAGGTCCGACCGAAGCCGGAAGAGAGGCCGAATTGGCGTCGAAAGCGCAGGCATTGCGTCGCGTCGTGCTGAATGGATGCTCTCAGGCGACAACCATCATGAGGCATCGGCGGGCCAAGCGGAATAGTGGCACGGTCACCTCGTTCGTGCCGTGCTTCAGCGAATGACGCTCTTAAGGCGTGACGGAAGACTCGCCAGTCGTGCACCCGACCCGACACGTCACAACGTCAAAACGAGGTTCGCCAGCAGTCCGCTGCTCTACGGCCCGACGATTTCGACTTCGAAGAGCTTCGGCCAGCGCTTGCCGGTCATATAGAGTTTCTTCGTGTCGCGATCGTAAGCGATGCCGTTGAGAACGTCTTCACGCGGGTCGGCGAGATCGACGTGTTGCCACAGCGGCGAGGCGTCGATCCAGCCGACGACCTTGCCGGTCTGGGCGGAAACACGCGCGATGCGTTTGCTGTACCAGACGTTTGCATAGATCACGCCGTCGATGTACTCGAGCTCGTTCAAGTGCTCGACGAGGCGGTCTCCATCGCGGACGGGCAGTTTCTTGACGACCCTCGCGTCTTTCGGATCGAGAAACCGCAGCATGGCGGTGCCGTCGGAAAGAATCAGGTGCTTGCCGTCGTCGGTCAGACCCCAGCCTTCGCCGCTGTAGCGAAACGTTCGCTTGTAACCGAGGGTCTTGCGATCGAGCACATAGCCGGTCTTGCTCTGCCAGGTCACGACGAAGATCTCGTCGCCGAGAACCGTCATGCCTTCGCCGAAGGTCTGGTTGTCGAACGCCACCGACTTCACGACGTTGCCCGTCTTCAGGTCCACCTGCCGCACGGTCGAGCGGCCGAGCAGCCCCGTGCTTTCGTTGAGGATGCCGTCACGGATGACGAGACCTTGAGTGAAGGCGACCGGGTCGTGCGGATAGGTCTGCACCACGCGCAAAGCGGCGACAGGCGTTTCGGTATCGCGTGCGAACGCCCACACGGCAGCAGTCGCGGCGATCAGCATTGCGAAACCGACAACCGGCAACATCATCCGTGACGATTGGGCGGGCATGGCAGCAGGCCAGCGGCGGGAGTCACACCGCCGAGTGAGAGCGAAGGTGCAAGCGGGCGGTGGGCACAGCCCATCCTACGTCCAATATCCGCCCCGGGAGTGATCGAAAAAGGCTTCGCGTCCCCGAACGGCTTCGTCGAAACGCCCCTCGGCGTAGACAAGACGACCGCCGACCCAGGTGTGCGTCGGCCAGCCTGTCAGTGTGACGCCGTCCCAGGGACTCCAGCGAGATTTCGTCACCTGTTCTTCATCCCGGATTGTCGCGGTCTTGGCCAGGTCGATCAAGACGAGGTCGGCGTCGTAGCCTTCGGCGATGCGGCCTTTGCCGACGATGTCCCACACCCTGGCCGGTGCATCGCACATCCAATGTACGACCTGCTCGAGCGTGCAACGGCCGAGATTCACTTCGTTGAGCATGAGGGCCAGCGAGTTCTCGACCGCGGGAAGTCCGGAAGGACTCTGCGGATACGGCTTCGACTTCTCGTCGAGCGTATGAGGGGCGTGATCGGTCGCGATGACCTGAATGCGTCCGTCGAGGAGCGCCTGCCACAGCGCGGCGCCGTCTTCGGCCGTTTTGATCGACGGGTTCATCTGGATGCGAGACCCCAGACGCCCGTAATCCTTCACATTGAAGAACAGGTGATGCGGGCAGGCTTCCGCCGTCACAAATGGGCGAGCGTCTCGCAGTAACTCTGTTTCCTGAGCCGTGGAGACGTGCAGCACGTGAAACCGATGCTTGTGCCGCACCGCAAGGTCGATGGCTCGCTTCGTCGCGATCTCCGCGGCGGCGTGATCGCGGATTCGGCTATGGTCGGCGAGTGTTTTGCCGCCCGCAAGCCGCTCCGCGTTCGCGCGGACAGTCGTCTCGTCTTCACAGTGCGCCGTGATCGGCAATGTCGTCTCGGCGAAGATGCGTTCGAGCGCGGCCTGCTCATCGACGAGCAAATCGCCCGTGCTCGACCCGATGAAAATCTTGATGCCGGGCGTTCGTTTCGCAGCTTGAAGGTCTTCGATGTTGTCGGACGTGGCACCGACGTAAAAACCAAAGTTCACGACAGACTTCGAGGCCGCAAGATCGAGCTTCTCGTGCAGCCGATCACAGGTGATCGTCGCCGGCTTCGTGTTGGGCATCTCGAGAAAGGTGGTGACGCCTCCCTTGGCGCAAGCCATGCTGCCGGTGCGCAGGTCTTCCTTGTGCGTCAGGCCCGGTTCGCGGAAATGGACCTGGTCGTCGATGACGCCCGGTATCAGGTGCTTTCCGGCGGCATCAATGACTTCGTCGGCCCGCGCCGAAACCGGCGGATCGACGCCGAGAATCTTTCCGTCGTCAACGAGGATGTTCGCAGCGGCCAGGCCGGACGGAAGGACGCAGGTCGCATTTTTGATCAGAAGTCGCATAGGCGATCGGAAGAGCCACGAAACACACGAAAAGGTCGAGGCGGGGCGACACGGAAATGGTAACGGCTGTCATCCGTCGATGCCCGTTCGCCGCTCCGAAACCCTTTTTCGTGTCGTGCGTGTGTTTCGTGGTTTCCTTCGTCGCCGTGCCGTGTCTTCCGTGCATTCCGTGGAGAATACAATACCCTGATCCGCTGCACCCATCCATCCATCCTTCCATCCTTCCATCCTTCCCGCCGGGATCTGAGTATGAAAGCCCTCGTCAAACAGCGTTCCGAGCCGGGACTCTGGCTCAAAGACATCGCGGAACCGGCCGTCGGCATGAACGACGTGCTGATTCGCGTGAAGAAGACGGGGATCTGCGGGACGGACCTGCATATCTACAACTGGGACGCCTGGGCTCAAAAGACGATTCCTGTGCCGATGGCCGTCGGCCATGAGTTCGTCGGCGAAGTCGTCGCGGTCGGTTCGAACGTGACCGATTTTCATGCGGGTGAGATCGTCAGCGGCGAAGGGCACGTCGTCTGCGGTCGCTGTCGAAACTGTCTCGCTGGTCGAAGGCATCTCTGTGCCGACACGAAGGGCGTGGGCGTCAATCGGCCGGGGGCGTTCGCTGAATACATCTCATTGCCGATGACGAACGTCTGGCATCATGCCCCCGACATCGACCTGGAAGTCGCATCGATCTTCGATCCGTTCGGCAACGCCGTTCACACGGCCCTTAGCTTCGACGTGCTGGGCGAAGACGTGCTCATTACAGGAGCCGGTCCCATCGGCATCATGGCGACGGCGGTCGTGCGGCATGCTGGTGCTCGGCACGTCGTCGTCACGGATCTGAACCCGTACCGGCTCGATCTCGCGCGGAAGATGGGGGCGATGCTTGCGGTTGACCCACGACAGACGCCGGTCAAAGAGGTTCAGCGGCAGCTCGACATGAAGGAAGGCTTCGACGTCGGCCTCGAAATGTCTGGCAGCCCGGCGGCCTTTCGTGAACTGCTCGCCAACATGTGCCACGGCGGAAAAATCGCAATGCTGGGCATTCCGCCCGAGGAAATCGCCATCGATTGGAACACCGTCGTGTTCAATATGCTCACCATCAAAGGCATCTACGGCCGCGAGATGTACGAAACCTGGTACAAGATGACCGTCATGCTGCAAAGCGGACTCGACATCAAACCCGCGATCACGCACCGCTTCCATTACACCGAGTTCGAGAAGGGTTTTGAGGTGATGCAGTCGGGCAAAAGCGGTAAGGTGATCTTGGATTGGGCCGAGTGAGATCGGGGAGGACACGAAATGACCACCGCGAGTATGCCGGAGGCGGCTGAGCGACTTCTTACGGCGGAAGAGTACGCGGCCTTGCCGGAAGACCGCCGCACTGAACTGGTCAAGGGGAGGATTGAAGACGTGCCGCCGCCCGGATTCCTTCACGGCGTGGTTCAACTCGAAATCGCCTCTCTACTGCGAGAGTATGTTCGGAAACGCAGCCTGGGGCGTGTGTTGACGGAATCGGGAACGGTGACAGCGAGAAAGCCGGACACGGTTCGTGGTCCGAATGTTTCTTTCTACAGCTACCAACGCCTGCCGCAGCATGAGACGCCGACCGGGTATCCGAATACGGCCCCGGATGTCGTGTTCGAGGTGCTGTCGCCGCGACAGGGCCTGAAAGAAGTTCTGCCGAAGGTCAGCGAGTACCTGCTGTCGGGAACCGCGTGCGTGTGCGTCATCGACCCGCAACGGCGCACGGCGGTGCTGTACGGCGCCGACGATTCGATTTCGCTGCTGAACGCCGAAGACGCATTGCACCTGCCCGCGCCGCTGGCGGACTGGGCGCCTCGCGTCCGCGAGTTCTTTCCGGAGTAGTTGCGTCGCATATGCATGCCGCTTTCCAAGATCACGTCGCGCAACAGCTCGACGACATTCGCTCCGCCGGTCTCTACAAGTCCGAGCGCATCATCGCGACCCCGCAGGACGCGCATATTGCGACGACGGCCGAGCGCGAGGTGCTCAATCTTTGCGCGAACAACTATCTCGGCCTCGCCGACCATCCGGAGGTGATCGCAGCCGCGAAGCGGGCCCTCGATGAGTGGGGCTTCGGGATGGCGAGCGTGCGGTTCATCTGCGGCACGCAGGCCGTGCACAAGACGCTGGAAGCGAAGCTCAGCGAGTTTCTCGGCACCGAAGACACGATCCTCTATTCGTCTTGCTTCGATGCGAACGGCGGGCTGTTCGAAACACTGCTCGGCCCTGAAGACGCGATCATCAGCGACGAGCTCAACCACGCGAGCATCATCGACGGCGTGCGACTCTGCAAAGCATCCCGATTTCGCTACAAGAACAACGACATGAGCGATCTCGAGGCGAAGCTTCGAGACGCGAAGGAGGCTCGCTTCCGGCTGATCGCCACGGATGGGGTGTTCAGCATGGACGGCTACATCGCCAACTTGCCGGCCATCTGCGAACTCGCCGACAAGCATGACGCGCTGGTGATGGTCGACGATTCGCACGCCGTCGGCTTCATGGGCGAACGCGGCCGCGGCACGCACGAGCACCACGGCGTCATCGAACGGATCGACATTTTGACGGGAACGCTGGGAAAGGCGCTCGGCGGAGCGAGCGGCGGATACACCAGCGGACGAAAGGAAACCGTTGAACTCCTGCGACAGCGCAGCCGCCCGTACCTGTTCAGCAACTCGCTCGCGCCTCCGATCACGGCGGCTTCCGTCGCCGCACTCGACCTGCTGACGCGATCGACCGAGCTGCGAGATCGACTTGCCTCAAATACGGCCTTCTGGCGAAGTGTCGTTACCAAGGTCGGCTTCGACGTTCTGCCGGGTGAGCATCCGATCGTGCCCGTGATGATCGGCGATGCGGCACTCGCGGCGAAAGTCGCCGACGCTCTGCTGGAACGAGGCGTCTACGTGATCGGCTTCTCGTACCCCGTCGTGCCGAAGAGCAAGGCCCGTATTCGCACGCAGGTCTCCGCGGCGCATTCGGAAGTGGATCTCTCGTTCGCGGCGGAACAATTTGCCGCCGTCAAACGGAACCTCGGCGTCTGATCGTCCACCGTCAAACGAAGAAGCCCGCACACAGCTTTGCGCGGGCTTCCCGTATCTAATCGAGCCGACCGTCGCTCAAGTCGCCTCGGCGACTTCGACGTTGATGCGGCGACCGTTGCGGTCGAACTTGACGGTGCCTTCCGTCAACGCGAACAGCGTGTAATCTTTGCCCATACCGACGTTGCGGCCGGGGTGCCATTTCGTGCCGCACTGGCGAGCCAGGATATTGCCGGCGAGCACGTGCTGGCCGCCGAACTTCTTGACGCCGAGCCGTTGGGCGTTCGAATCGCGACCGTTGCGGCTGGAGCCTTGTCCCTTCTTGTGAGCCATGACTGTCCTCGTCCCGCCAAAATATTCGTGTTCTCGGAATCGGGCCCGATCGCGAACGATACCGCCCGGAAAGCGCAAACTGGCCGCAGTTGCGACAGGCGGGCATTTTGTGCGTTCGGCGAGCAAAAGGCAAGCCAGAGTTACCGCTCGGAGCCACGCTGTCAGTCAGCGGCTCGCGATGTCGCAGCAGCCGCGCTCGCCGCCTTTAATGCATCCTGACCGGGATCGGTGGGAGCGGCCTCGTCAGCCCGATAGATCCACCGAGGCTGAGTGCGGAAAAGGAACTCCCGTTCGTTCGGATCGAACTCGTCGCCGGGACGCCAGTAATCGAGCACGATCTCGCGTCGCAGGATCAGCGGTTTGCCGTCCGGGCCTTTTGCCTCGCGATAGCCGTTGGAGAACCCGCCGGCATAGACCTTGAAGCTGTCAGTTTCAGGATCGATCCCACGCCACATGGCCATACCGTAGATCGGGGCTGCGGCCTTGTCGTCGGTTGGACGGACCGGCTGAACCACTTCGACCGTGTTCTTCAGGACATTGTCACGGTCGGCTCCTCGCATCTCGCGACGGGCGATGGCGGCTTCGGCTTCCGGAATGACGACATCCGGGTAGACCTGCTGGCGACCGGCGTCGTCCGTCACCAGAGTGAATTCGGGAATTAACAGCGACGGTCCCGGAGCCGGATCGTAGTTATTGACCGGCAGGGTTCCAGTGTTCTGAGCCGGCGATTTCAGACTCTTGTTGACGGCCCGGTACACGATATACCAGAAGAGTTCCTCACGCTTTTCGCCCGTTTGGGGGTCGGTCGTCGCTACTCGGATCAAGCGAACCGGCTTGAAATCGACCTCCATCACCCACAGGTCGCCTTGCGCCAGTTCCTCGGCCGTCGCGACCGCAGGAGCTGTCGCCTCGAAGCCTCGCCGGAGCGACGCCGTCGTGCCTTGTGAAAATGCGGAAGCACTCAACCCGCAGAGAATCGCGAGCAGGAACAGAATTCGAAGCATGATGAACTTCCGCGAATGCGGGAAAGAGCGTCCCTCGAAATCGTCGGACGAAATCCGGGCTTCTGATGACTGTATCCGCCGAAGAATCGGCTGGTCAACGGGTTCCGGAGTTTGAAGCACCCGCCCAAGACGGTTGCCGGCATCCGTTCCGGTCGTGCGGATCGCACCACGAGATCCGGGCGGACCGGGACTTGGTCCCGACATTCCCAACGTCGCGGCACGTGTTGAAGGTGCCTCACCGCGTACTTATGCTGAATCGACGCGGACGCAGGGACGCTTGCGCGCCCGTCGGCCCTTTGCGTCAAGCTCCCTTATGGACGTCCCGATGTCGGACCCGTCGCCTGCTTTCGAGATTACGGCCGAAAACTTCCAGGTGGAAGTGGTCGAGGCGTCGAAATCGCTGCCGGTGATCGTCGATTTCTGGGCGCCCTGGTGCGGCCCCTGCCGGCAGTTGGGACCGCTGCTCGACAAGCTCGCTTCGGAGTTTGCGGGCGAGATCCGTATCGTCAAAGTCAATACCGAGGCATCTCCCGATCTGGCAAGCGGGTTCGGCGTCTCGTCGATTCCGTATGTCGTCGCCGTGCGCGACGGGCAAATCGTTGACGAGTTCGTCGGGCTTCTGCCGGAGCCCGAACTTCGACGCTGGATCGAGAAGCTGCTTCCCTCACCTGCCGAAGTTCTTTTCAAGCAAGGGCGTGAACTCGAAGAGCAGGATCCGGCCGCGGCGACCGAGTCCTATCGCAACGCCCTCACGATCGAACCGGGAGCTGACCGCATCAAGATTGCGCTGGCGCGGGCGTTGCTCGCCGTCGAGCGCGACGCAGAAGCGGCTTCACTGATCGAGGAGCTTGCTACACGCGGTTTCCTGGAGCCGGAGGCCGAGCAGCTCAAGTCGCAACTCGAATTGCGTGCGGCGGCGGCCGATACCGGTGGCATCGATCAGGCTCGAAAGGCCGCGGCGGCCGATCCGTCGAACTTGTCACTCCAGATTCGCCTCGCCGACGCGCTGGCCGTCGGTCGGCAGCACCAGGAAGCGTTGGATTTGCTGCTCGACGTGATCCGCAAGGACCGGACGGGCTACGGAGACGAGGCCCGCGCGACGATGGTGAAGATCTTCGACCTGCTCGGCCCGCAGCACGAACTTGTATCCGAATATCGCCGAAAGTTGGCGACGGCGTTGTATTAGGCGTCGATCAGCGATGGTCACGTCGCTGATGCTTGTCATGACATACCGACGATCGCTCGAAAGTCACAAATCCATGACCGCTCGTGCCATGAATCGCTTCCGTCACTGTCTCGTCGCACTTGCGGCTGGTGCGGTTGGAACACACGCATTAGCCGAGGAGTCGCCGGTTCGACCGACCGCTGTGGTGGATCTGACTTTCGACGAAGCCGAAGGTGTCGCCGAAGACCGGGCCGGGTCGGGCGAAACGAAGGATTCGGCCCAACCGATGAATGCTCCGGAGCGGATTTCCAGCCCGTTTTGGAACGCCCAAGCGGGTCGCTCGACGAAACTTGACGCGGCGAAGGTCCAATATTTCCAAGTCGCGAATTCACCGGATCTGAACCATCTGACTGGAAGCACGTTGAGCTTCTACTTTCTGAATCTTCACGAGTTGAGCGACGCGACCTTTCGCGGCATCGCCGCAAAGAGAAGCGGGGGCGAGCAGAAGACGAACTACGGACTCAACTTTCAGCCGTCTTCAAAGAAGTTGCAGGTCTATGTCCACGACGGCACGGGATATAAAGTCGTCGGGTTTCCTCTTGAAGAGGCGTTCGGCGTGCGGCGGCTCGCGCACCTCGCCGCGACTTTCCGCCCCGGCGACGCGCCGGATCCAGACGCCGACACCGATACCGACGATCTCGAGATCAAGCTGTACGTCAACGGGAAGCCGCTCAAGCCGCTCGACTCCACCGGCGGACCGGTGCTGGCCGACGCCGGCTGGCTGACCGACGTGAACTTTGCCGGCATGGTGAGCGACGCGCCGCTGACGATCGGTTCGTCGTTCCCGAACGGCGAAGCCGTCAGCGGACTGATCGACGAGTTCCTCGTCTTCAACCGCCCGCTTTCGAGCGAAGAGGCCGCACGGCTCTTCCGGGAAGTTGCCGGCTCGGATGGCGACGCCCTGGCTCGGCTGGAAACCGAAGCACCGACGACGGCCACGCCGACCATCACCGATCTCAGCCCCAGAGGCGTCCAGATCGGCGTCCCCACCCGACTCACGATCTCAGGACAGAATCTCGCGCCGAATCCGACTCTCACGTTGCTGGGCCGGCCTCTCGAACACAGCACCGTCGTCGAATCGACGCCCGAGCGCATCGTCGCAGAAATCACTCTGCCCGCCGACCATACGGCGACGTTATTGCCGCTTGCCATTCGCACCGACAGTGGGGTGAGCGCGTCGGTTCCCCTTCCCGCCGATCGGCTGCCGCAACGAATGCTCGCCGAGGCGACGAACGGCCAGCCCGCTGAACTTCCCGCGGCTTACACGGGCGTTCTGAACGGCACCGATCGTCCCAGAATCCTGATCGAAGGCAAAGCAGGACAAAAGCTCGTCGCGGAAGTCGAACTCAAGCGGCTCGGTGGTGCCGCCGACCCCGTCATCGAACTGAAATCGGAAAATGAGACGCCACTCGCCGTCGTCTGGGGGCGTTCACAACGTGCCGGTGATCCGCGTCTCGTGGCGACGTTGCCGCAAGACGGACGTTATTTCGTCGAATTGCACGACCTGGCATATAAAGCTCCGCGAAGTCCGTTCCGATTGCTCCTCGGCGACCTGCGACTTATGGATTCCGTTGTCCCGCCCGCCGTCGTGCCGGCTGAGGCGGCCACTGCAACCGCCGTCGGCGTCGGCATCGCGGAGCCGATGGTCGAACTGGCTCTCGAAGCTGGCGAACCGACAGCGACGATCGGCGGCCCGGCCGCCGCGGCGTCGCAGGGGATACTTCCGATCGCCACCCAAAGCGACGGCCGTGAACTCACCGAAGCGGAGGCTTCGGCTGAGGTCGTGGATCTCGCTGGCAACGGCCTCCAAGCAACATATGTCACTGGCCAACTGGCGACGGCCGATGAGACCGACCGGATTTTGATTCGTGTTCCAGCCGGTCAGGCCATCGATCTGCGAGCCGAAGCGAAGTCATGGGGGTCGCCGGTCGAGCCTGTTCTCACGGTCTTTCAGAATGAGAAACGCATCGGCCGCCAGGCCGCAAAGCCGGGTGACGGCGCCGCTTCGCTGACGGTGACGCCGAAGGAGGATGGACAGATCGAGGTCCATGTCGCCGATCGTCTGCGAGGTCATGGCGCTGACCGTCTCTATCGCCTCCGACTCGCGCCCGCGGGAACACCGGAGATTAAGGTCACGGTGCTCGACGAAGCGATCGTTCTGCCGGCCACCGGCCGCGGCGTCATGCGAATCCGCGTTGAACGCAGAGGAGATCTTGGCCCGATTCGAATGATTCCGGATGAGGCCGCTGGTGTCGCGGTGGAGCCGACGACGATTCCGCCCGGTCCGGAAACGCAGAATCTTTTCATCACCGTCAACTCGATCGTGGGCCAGACTGTCGCATCAACGCTTCGCATGACGGTCGAGGCGGACACGCCGAATGGTCCGTTGCGGCGCGCCGTCGAAGCGACGCCCGGCAAGAGCCTCTCGGGCTTCGATGCGAGCCGTCCCTATTTCGAGACGCCGATCGTCTCCACCACCGCGGCTCCGGCGGTCGAGATCGTGCGGTTGCCGGCCGCCGCCTTCAAAGGCGTGACGGAAACGGTCGGACTGCAAGTCGTCGGCGACGTCCCCGCCGGCCAAGTCGTGCGTTTCTCGCTCGTCTCCGATGAACCGGCGCGTCCGAACGACCCTAGCAACGCCGCGGCTGGAAACAAGCCGATGGTGCGGCTCGCACAGGACGCAGTGCTGGCATCGGGCATGACCGACGCCATCATTCCGCTGGAAGTGCCGGCTGACGTGGCGGTGAACGAGATCGGGGCGGTCATCAAGGCCGAGGTCGTGCCGCACGCCTGGTCGAACCGCGTCGCCGCGGTCGGTTACTCCGCACCGTTTCGTCTTGCAGTGAAAGACGCCGTCGCCAATGCCGCCGCGAAAACCGCACCGGTGCTGAAGATTGGCGAAAACGCCGCGCCGATTGTCGTCGAGCGGCAGGAGGGATTCACGCAGCCGGTGCGCGTCGAACTGCGCGGATTGCCGGCGGGATATACGACTTCACCCACTGAACTGCCGGCCGCCGCTTCCGAAGCGTCGCTGGCAATCACCGTCCCCGAGGGCACTGCCGCTGGAGCCGTCAACGATGTCGAGCTTGTCGTTCTCGGGCCGAACGGCACCGTGCTCAAGTCCGTGAAGCCGTTCGCGATCGAAGTCCAGCCGTGATCGTAACCCTCACTGGCTCGACGATCGGCTGCCGTTAGGTGAGCCTGCGATGGGCACGCCGTCGGGCAACGGCCGGGCGGCGACGGAGAGCCCTTCGGCGTGGGCGGCCTGCTGCAAGCGACGATAGGCTTCAAAACTGTCGGGGTAGACCCAGAAGGTGAGCGTTGCATTGCGATCGGCGAGCCGCAACGCCGACATGAACCTCGAGTCCGACTGCAAAGCCTCCTCAACGGATTCCGCGACCAGATCGCGCTCGGGAACGGCCTTCCAGCCGGTCACGGTGATGCGCATCATCTGCGTGCCGGCGCGAAGCTCCTCGATGGCGCTCAACCGCTGCCGCTCGACGACGTATTCCATCGAAAACCCGTCGATCGGACCGACTCTGCCCTGCTGCCTGTGATACTTGGCGATCCAGTCCTTCTGTCGTTCGATCTGCGGCTTGAGGCGTTCGACAAGCGCTTCGATCGGCACCTTCGCGATGCGTCCCGCGGCGATGCGGAAGTGAAGCTCGTTTCCTCGAACTTCTCGGGCGATCGGATTGAGGCGATGCCGCAGCACCGTGACCTTCTCCGTCGGTACATCGCTGATCTGCCGGCCGATGCCGTCAAGAGCCGATCGTAGGTTTTCAACCTCGATGGCCAAGGCTTCATTTGCGGAAGCAACGACGGTGGCTTCTTCCGCGACCGCGGCATGTTCGATCGCAATGGCGCTGATGTCGGCGGCGATTTCGGCCGCCGTCGCAGCGATCTGATCCCCGTCCACTCGATGCGAACGACCTTCCACCCTCAGACCTTCAATCTCGCGCGCCGTCGCATCGATCGCCGCGAGCAGCGCCGGTGACGGCTCTGGCGCCGGCGGAGATTCTGGCCTTGGAAGCCGCACGATCGTCGGTCGTGGAGCGACGACCGGTGCCGGTTTCGGAGTGGGCAGCGGTTGCGGCGGCTCGACAGCGGCGACGCTCGCAGGCGGCAGTGCCGCCGATTGGCCGACACGAACTCCGGCGACGACGATCAGAATGATCAGAATGCCGACGATGTTGGCGACGATGTCGAGGAACGAGTCCGATTCGACCGTCGCCCCTTCGTCACGGTGACGACGCGGCATGGCTCAATTCCAGGAATGTGGGTGCGGTCGGCTCGAGCACGATGCGGCTGGAGACCCCCAAGCCTGCCGCGGAAAGCGAGGACTTCAAACGGCCGAACTGAAGCGTCGTGCCCGGCCGGACGGAGACGCGCAACCGCGGCGACCAATAAAACTGTCCCGGCGCGCGGCCCCAGGAGTTCGCCTCTCGGCCGATCGCATCGAGTAGCTCGTTGACGGTCCCATCGGTGACGCCCTCTTCACCGACCGCGATCGGCGGCTGAGTACCGACGACGATGCGCCGATCGCCGACGTCCACTTCGACGGGGCGTTCGAGTGAAATGTTCGCCGTTGAGGAGCTCATCCCCCACTGCCGCTTTCTTCCAGACGCGCCCCCGAAGTTCGGGAAGCGTTCAGCGAGCGCCTCTTGAAGCAATCGATCGTCTTGTGACGGCGGCAAGCCTCGTGCTGACGAAACGTTCTGCATGCGGCGTGCTTCTTGATGTGCGTCGGAGACCTGCCTCGCAATGGTGCTTGCCGAAGTTTCACCAATAGAAGACGGCGACAGAGATGGTGTCGGTGCAGGCCTTGTTGAACCGACCGATCGGCCGTCAGAGATCGGAGGTTCGACAGGTCGTTGTGAGGCGTGACGACCGCCGACGCTCCCCCCGTCCCACATTGAGTTCTTCTCTCTCGTCGGATCGTGATCGTTCGGATCGATCTCGAATCGTCCGGTCGGGAACAGCGGCTCGCCATCGCGCCGTCGAGGAACTTCCGCCAGCAGCGTCGAACGCTGTCGCAACGTTTCAAGGACTGCGCGGCGGCAGATCGCCGCCGCTTCGTCATCGATCGGCGGGAACGCGAGTTTCAAGTCGTCGGTGACGAGTTCGTAACCGGTCTCGGCCCCCAGCGACCGCAGCAGCGTCCGAGCGGCGTAGTACGCGGCGACGCCGTCCTCGTGAACGAGCAATAGCACGTATGGCTGCGGCGCCGACGTGCCGTCGATCTCCGACCAATAACCCCGCAGGGCCATCGCCCCCGCGAGCAACGGATTGTAATCCGGGAGAAAACCCTCGAGGTCGGCCGCCGAAAGCGGAACGGCCTCGGGGATGAATCGCATCGCATCGGCGGTGCATTCGATGAGGATCGGTCGGCGCGCTGTGCCCGAGCGGCCATCGTAAGTCACAATCGAGACCTTCGGCTCAGCCGCATCGGCTGCCTGACGAGCCGCCGCCAATGTGCCTTCGGCCTGAGCGATGGCATCCAACAGTTTCGCTCGCTCGGCCTCTCTTCGCTTCAGCTCGTTCACGCGAGCATCGAGCCGAATTCGCGAAGCATCGAGGTCGAAGGCTTTCGCTTCGAGACCGGCTTGCGCGGCCGTCAAAGCGTTTCGCTTCGTTGCGGAGGCGACGCGCAGGCGTTCGGAGTCGCGTTGAGCGATATCCCGCTCTCTCGCTAGTTCCGCCAGTCGCGATCGCAAGGCGTCGTTAGGATCGGGGGGCTGCGGAAGTGGCGCCGGTGCAGGAATCGTGACGACCACGCGATCGACCGTCGAAGGAGGTTCGACTTCGACCGGCGTCACAATCGCCGGTGCCGGTTTTTCGGCGGGCATCGCAGCCCGCAGGGCATCTTCGCGGATCTGCCGAGTGAGCACGACGAGTAACAGGATCAACGCCCCCATCGCGCATAAGAGCACGGCGAGAAAGGGGAACAGCGATACGGAATTGGTCGCAGGGCGACGACGCATAGCTCGATCAGGCTCTGGCAACCGGAAACGCTATTCGAAGAACGGAAGAACGAAAGAACTGGAGGAGGTGAGGAGAGAGCCTTCTCACTCCTCGATTCTTCATTCTTCCGTTCTCATTTCAGGCCGCTCGCGACCGAGGCGTCACCCGGGCCGTCAGCAGATGGGCGGCGGCCGTCAGGCTGTGCACGGCCTCTTGCAGGGTTTCCGTCGCACGCAGAGATTCAAGATTGCCGTTCAGCCGATCTTCGATCTGCACCAATTCGGCGGACTGCTCGGTCACGCGGACCAAGAGTTCGCTCTGACGGGTCAGCTCTTTCCTCTGCGAGATCGTCGCGGCCGACGATTCCCGCAACTCCTCGCGCCACGAGCGCAGATCGCTTCCAACCGTCGAAACCGCGTCGGCGAGGCTTTGTCGATGCCGTTCCTGAAGGTCATCGAGGTCGCCGCGGCAGGTGTCCCAGAGACCTCGCAGATCGGACGAGAACGCTTCCAACTGACGGGCTCGCTCGCGATTCGTCTCGGCCAGTGTGCGATCGAGTCGGTCGGTGCAGGCCGTGACGGCCAAGACGAGGCCGTCTCGCGCCACTTTGAGACCTTCCGCATGATCGGCGAGCGTCATGCCCATGCCGGCGGTGAGCGTCTCGCGAAGCTGCCCCTGCTGCTCGACGATCGTTTCAGCCCAGCGACGACGCATCGATTCGATCGCCCCCTGCCAAGCTTCGGTCTGACAGCGGATGAGAGTATCCGTGCGTTCGACGAGTTCATTCGCAGCCTGTACCTCGGCCTGGGCCAGCGGAGAGGCGGGCACGACGGATGCGAGCGGAGCCAGACGCCGCATCGCGAAGGCTTCGACGTGATCCAACACCGACTGTTCCGCACGTTCGATCGCGAACGTGGCGAACACGAGCACCAGCGAAAGCGCCAAGGCCAAGGCCGTGGTATCGAACGCGACGGCCAGCCCTCCGGTGACTTCGCCGAGAGAGCCGCTGAGCTGTTCGGGATCGATGTTCGCGATCGCGATCGTGATCCCCATCACGGTTCCCAGGAACCCCAGGATCGGAATCGCCCAGCAGACCGTGCGAACGAGGGCATAGCTTCCGTGCAATCGCTCGGCTGCGAGTTCCGCGAGGTACTTCAAATGCTCGCTGAGATGGGAGGCCTGCGGTATCGCGAGGTGATCGACGGTGTCGCGAAGCCGCTCGGCGATCGCAGTTCGACGCAACGACGATGGCAGCGAATCGAGCAGTCGATCGGCCGACGTCGCACTCGATGCCGCGACCGCTTCCTCAGTCGCCGTGATCGCTTGACGTTCTTGCGAAAGTCGCAAGGCTTTTTTGGCGAGCAAGGCCATGCCGAGGAAAAACAGCCCCGTCGTCGTATATTCGATCCAGTGGCCGCAGAAATAGCGGAGGGCGAACTCGCGCTGGGCCGGCAGAAAAGGCAACGTGGCATAGAAGGCGAACGTCGCCGCCACTCCCCAGAGCACCGGCCAACCGAGCGTTGCGATCACGAGATTCGGCCGCGTGACCTCGCGCTCTTCCTCCGCAGACCCTGCCATATCCCACCTTCCCTGGCTTGCCGACGCGCAACCGTCGAACCAATCGGCACGACCGTTAGACACTCATCGGCATGGGTCAGGGAAGTGGTTGAGCGTTTGTCGCCGATAGTTCGCGTGCGAAGGAACTGGTAGCGACTTCAGGAAGGCAATAACTCGTTCACAGGCAATCCCTCGCTGAGCTTGAGCGGTCGGCCGATCGGCGACATCAGCTCCTTCGTCGGATCGAGGTCGAGCGCGGCGAGAATCGTGGCGAAGAGGTCGGCGACCGGCACCGGTCGCTCCGGGTCTTTCACGCCGGCCGGATCCGTCGCACCGATGACTCGCCCAGAGGCCAGACCTCCGCCGCCGAGCAAGCACGGGAAGCCGTTCGGCCAATGGTCGCGCCCGTCGAAGGGATTGATCTTCGGGGTTCTGCCGAACTCACCTAAGACCAGCACGACGGTTGAGGCCAGCAAATCTCGCGATTCGAGATCTTTCAGCAGCGCGGCGAGAGCCGGGTCGAGGATCGTAGCCTTGTCTCGGTGGACCTCGAAGTTGTTCGTATGGCTGTCAAAGCCGTCGAGCGTGACTTCCACCGCTCGGACGCCGGTTTCGATCAGTCGCCGAGCGACGAGACATGACTTGCCGAAGCGATCGTCGCCGTACGCGGCTTTGACGTCCGCTGGCTCGTCCTCGATCTCGAACGCCTTAAGTTGATCGGACGTCATCAACGCCAGGGCGTCGTCCGTCGCCTTGCGGTGAAGCGTTTTGCGTTCGGCGGTCGGCCGTCCGACAGCGAAACCTCGCTCCAGCACGTTCAACCCCTCCAATCGACGCTTCTGGCGATCTTCGGAAAGCGAGCTGGTCGCATTCGCGATGGAACCCCCGGGGTTTCCGACCCGAAACGCATCGTATTCGTCGCCGAGGAAGCCGCCGCGCGGCGGCCACTGTCCGCCGTCGAGAGCCACATGCGGCGGAAGCTCCAAACCCTTCGCCGGCCGTTCGTGAACGAGCATCGATCCGATCGACGGATGCCGCACCGAAGGATCTGGGCGATAGCCGGTTCGCAAGTGGTACGTGCCGCGTTCGTGATCGCCCTCTTTCGAGACGAGCGATCGGATCACCGAAAGCGGATGAATCGCTTCAGCGGTGCGAGGGTAAAGATCGGCGATTTTGACGCCCGGAATCGTCGTTTTGATCGCCTGCGTCGGTCCACCCGTCGGCCCGCCGGGGTGCGGATCCCACGTCTCCAACTGGCTGGGGCCGCCTTGCAGCCAAATGGTGAGCAGCGACTTCGACCGTTCCGGTCCCCGACGTTCCGCGGCACGCCCCGTGAGTGGCGGCAACAGAAAGGAGAGACCGGCGCCCGCTGCGGAAAACATCCACGAGCGACGATTGCCTGTGAAGGCGGACTGAATCAGTCGATGCATGGCGAAGGCGTCCCTTACAAGCTGATCGCGATCAGTGATTCCAGGAGAACTCCGCGGAGTTCACGAGCGACCAGAGCATGTCTTCGGTCGCTCGGGCCTGCGATTCCTTCTGCGTTCCTTCAACCAGCGTCAGGAAATGCTGGTGCTCTTCGCGTGTCGGTCGCCGGGCCAATGTGACCAGAAAGCACAGTTCAACAAGGCGGCTGTCGTTTTCGGTCAGGTTCGCAAGACGTCCGGCGGCGCTGAATGGGCCGGCCTCGAACAACTCGCGAGTCAGCTTGCCGTTCATGCGTAGCAAGGCTTGAGAAACCGTTCCCGATCGGGCGTCCAGTTCCGCCTCGCCGACATCTCCGTACTCGCCGACGAAGTCCTGTTCGCGGAAGAAACGAATGGATCGAGCCAGCAGATTGGAGTTCTGATCAATCGTTTGCAGGCGTCCGGCCTGGATCATGGCGCCGATGACCTGCTCGGGTCGCAGGCGGGTCATGGGGAACACGGCCCAATGCTCGGCCGCTTTCTGATATTCGTCGTCATCGGCACCGTCGAGCGACGAAGACGCACGGAACGGCCGAGACAGGATGATCGTCTCGATGAGCCATCTCAGGTCGTAGCCCGAGTCGCGGAACGCCGCTCCGAGGCGATCGAGTAACACCGTCGAAACGTCGCCCGGATCGGGAAGGTCATCGACGGGAGCGATATAAGGGCGCCCGAACATCAATCCCCAGACGCGGTTGACGGCGGCGCGGCTGAATCGCTCGTTCCGCGGATCCGTGATCCAGGCGGCAAGTCGATCGCGACGAGAACCGTCGACGGGGAGGCATTCCTTCAGAAACGGGACGCCAGGTGCGATGACCTGCTCGGCTTTGGTCTCCGGGTTTTCGATCTTGTACTCAAGCGCGTTCTCGAACATCCGCGGCTGATCGACGACGCCTTGAAAGCTGACTGCGGACTGTCCGAAGAACGCCGCGAGCCCCTGAAACTCCGTTTGCTTCCAGTTGGCGAACGGATGATCGTGGCATTGAGCGCAATCGATTCGCTGGCCGAGAAAGCCGCGCACGGTGCGTGCCGTTAACACATTTTCATCCAGATCATCATTCGCCACCGCAGAGGTGACGAAGTTCGCGGCGGGTTCCGACGTCCATAATCCATCCGTGGATAACACCGCACGAGCGATCGCGTCGTAGGGCCGATTCTCGCGGAGTTCCTTGGCGAGCCATCGGGTAAACCGATCTCGCCGGTAGATGAGAAACGGGTCTGTCGACACTCCCACCCACGGTCGCGCGAGCCGCTCGGCGAAATAGTCAGCGAATCGCGAGTCGTCGAGCATCGCACGAATGCGGATTCGCAGTCGGTCGGGGCGTTCATCGGCTTCGTAAATCCGAATCTCTTCGAGCGACGGCACCGTCCCGTGCAACGCCAAAGAAGCGCGTCGAAGGACGATCAGGTCGTCAGCGAGTTCAGCGGGGGAGACCTGGTTCGCCTGCCAGGCCTCCTCAAAGTGACGATCAATTTCGGATTGAGCGGCGGGGCCCACTGAAACTTGTTTTTCTGCCCGGACCGCGATCGTGTCATCGACTGTCACCGCGGCCGCGACGATGCCGGCCGACGCGCCCGCCAAGGCGAGAATCGCGAACCAGGATTGAGCCTTTGCAGATCGCATCGCGATTTCCGGGGGGTGGCGGACCAGGCGTCTCGAACAGAAGAACCCCTTCAGTTTACCCTTTCGACGGCAGCGACGTTTCGAGACTTCTCGAAACGGATGCGATTTCGACGGGGTAAAGGCTTGGAGTACAGTTCAACGGGTCATTTCACCGTCCGCACGCTCAGAGCCGCGATGTCCGGCATAGAACTTCTCGACAATCATGAGATAGTTCTGCCGCGTCCGCAGTACCGGCCGCGATACACCCGACGACGCCGGTTCGGCCGAAAGCTTCGCCGGCTTTATCGGCGTACCGTTTGGGGTGGACGCATCGCGGTTTCAGCGGTTGTGCTCATTGGAGTCTTGGCGGCACTGGCGGCCGTGCCACTCGTGAATTTTTACGTGCTGGGCTATCTGCTCGAAGCCGAAGGCCGAGTCGGTCGCGGAGAGCGCTGGCGGAACGTGCTCCCGTGGGTCCGATACGCACCCCGAATTGCCGCGATCGCGTTCGGCACGGCGGCATTCCTGTTGCCGCTGGCCTTGCTTTCCGACGCGGCACGCGACGCCGCTCTGATCGACGCGGCAGGGCGAACGGCGCGGCTCTTGAGGCTGCTGACGATCGGGTTGGCGGTCATTGCCGCGACGCACCTCTTTTTTGCGTATGCCCGGGGCGGTTCGCTGTTGAGCTTCGTGCGCCCGATCAAGAACGTGCGGACGGCGATTCAGACGGTGCGTGTCGGCACATTCGGGACACTCATCTCCGAGCGTCTCCACGACACGTGGAAGGCCTTGAGCGTACCGAAGTTATTCTGGATCGGTGCGCGAGGCCTGGCCGTCGCCTTCGCGTGGCTGTTTCTTCCCTACGCACTCATCGCGGCTGCGGGGCCAGCAGATGCGGGGCGGTTGTTCCTTAAGCTCGCCGGGTTCCTTTTGCTCGCCGCCGTGTTCCCAGTGCTGTTGGTTTTACAGGCTCACTTCGCGGCTGAAGACCGGCTGCGGGCGGGGTTCTCATTCCGCTCCGCGTTCCGGATCTTCGGTCGGGCCCCGGTTGCGTGGTTGATCGCCGGGTTGGTGACGGCGGTCCTCGCCGTACCGTTGTTTCTGTTCAAGATCATCGCCCCGCCGCGCGACGCGCTCTGGATGATTACGCCCCTCTTCGTGGCGGCGATGCTGCCCGCTCGCATCGCGACCGGCTGGGCGTACCGGCGATCGACGGGGCGAGAACGGAGCCGTAACCTGTTCTGGGTGAGTTTGGCCGTCGCGGGGTTCATCGTCGTCGGTCTCACATATTCGGGCAGCGTTGTTCTGGCCCAGTTCATCAACGAACACGGCCGCCATGCGGTATTCGAACAGCACGCCTTTTCGCTGCCGGTGCCGTTCTGACCGGCCCGATCTTGCCGCATTTGCCGAGTCGTCGTCGATTCGAGAAAAGCGATTAGAAAACCGAACCCGGTTCTGGATCGGCACGATTGCATCGGCTAGGCTTGATCGGTCCGGTCGGATGACCGCTCGGCCGCCTGTCCCGTCGCGGTTCCGCGACCCCGCCGGCCATCCTTCCGGAGGACCGAAGCCCGCCGCGCTCGCGGCTGTTGTCGCGACACGGCCTCAACTGTCGGGATCCCGGCGGCACTTCCGTCCGGCCCGACGAAAGGAGGACGGCGATGAGTGGTCACACGCTCGACGACATCAGGAACGTGGCGCTGGTCGGACATGGCGCGTCGGGAAAGACGAGCATTGCCGATCAGCTTCTCATGCGATCCGGTGCGATTAAGGCGAACACCGGCGGCAACGGCCAACCGTTTCTCGATTCGGACGACGAGGAACGAGCGCGGCACATGTCGATCTTCTCTCACCTCGCCCATTTCGAGCATCACGGACGACGCATCAACCTTATCGACACGCCCGGATACCCGGACTTCGTCGGACAGATGGTCGGTGCGCTGCGAGCCGTCGAGACGGCGGTGATCGTGGTCAACGCCTCCGCCGGCATCGAGCCGAACACCCGGCGCGCGTTTCACATCGCGGGTGACGAGCATCTCGCGCGGATGATCGTCGTCAACAAGTGCGACCAGGATCACACGCATCCCGATGAGATCCTCACACGGCTCCGCGAAGCGTTCGGCCCCGGCTGCGTGGCCCTCAACGTTCCCTGCGGCAGCGGACCGGGGTTGTCTCGCGTCGTGGACGTCGTCGATCCGAAAGCGCAAGGCGACGACTGCCCGATCGATCCGAAGCAGGCCCATCAGGAGCTCATCGAGGCGATCGTCGAGGCCGACGAAGAGTTGATGGCGAAGTACTTCGAAGGCGAGGAGCCGACGGCCGAGCAGGTCGCCTCAGGCGTGACCGCGGCCATGCAAACGGGCAGCCTGATACCCGTGATGTTCGTCTCGGCGACGAAAGGCGTCGGAATCGAAGAATTGATGGACGTGCTTTCCGATCTGGTTCCGTCGCCCGCCGTGGTCATCCATCACGCCACCGATACCGATGGAAAGGACGTCGAGCTTGTTCCGCAGGCCGACGGGCCGTTCATCGGGCAGGTCTTCAAGACGCGCATCGATCCCTTCGTCGGGAAGTTGTGTTACATCCGCGTCTATTCCGGTCGGCTGCACAAGGACGAGAACGTCCACACGGTCCGCGGCGGCAAGGCCTTTAAAGTCCACCAGATTCTCGACTCGCAAGGCAACGAGCAAACGGCTGCCGACGAAGCGGTGCCGGGTGACATCGTCGCCGTCGCCAAAGTCGAAGACCTGCACGTGGGCGACACCGTGACGAACAACGGCTCGACGATGTCGTTGCCGCCGATTCCCTTCCCGACGCCGATGATCGGCCTGGCGGTCGAGCCGAAGAGCCGGGCCGACCAGCAGAAGATTTCGACGGCGCTGCACAAGATCGAGGAGGAGGATCCGACGATCCGCGTCGTCCGCGACGAGCAGACGCATGAGATGGTGATGCAGGGCATGAGCGAACTGCATCTGCAGATCGTTCGCGACCGTCTCTCGAAGCGAGATCACGTCGAGGTCGTGACGCACCCTCCGAAAGTGCCGTATCGGGAGACCGTAACCGGCGAATCGGAGGCGAGCTACCGCCACAAGAAGCAGTCGGGCGGAGCGGGGCAGTTCGCGGAGGTCCATCTGCGTGTCTACGCCCTGCCGCCGGACATTGACCCGGAAACGCACTTCACCAGAGACCGGTATGCGGGTTTGCGAAGCTCGCACTATGACAAGGAGTTGAACTTCGCGTTCCTCGATTGCGTCTCGGGCGGATCAGTTCCCAACCAGTTCATTCCCGCCGTCGAGAAGGGGGTTCGCGAGCAGATGGAACACGGCGCGCTCGCCGGTTACTCGATCCGCGACGTGGCCGTCGCTTTGTTCTTCGGGAAGGACCACCCCGTCGACAGCAACGAGACGGCCTTCAAGACCGCAGCCAGGCAATGCTTCAAGCAGGCGTTCCTCGAAGCGTCGCCGGCGTTGCTCGAACCGGTCGTGAAGGCGGAGATCACAATCCCGGAGGCGAAGCTTGGAGACGTGACGAGCGACCTGACGGGCCGGCGAGGCCACATGCAGGGCATGGAAACTCTGCCGGGCGGCATGACCGTCTTGCAGGCGACCGTTCCGCTGGCGGAGATGACGACCTATGCACGCACCCTCTCCGGCATGACCGGGGGCCAGGGCTCGTTCACGATGGAACCCAGCCATTACGAACTTGTCCCACCTCACGAGCAACAGAAGATCGTCGCGGCCGCCAAGTCGAATGGTCACTCCGATGCGTGACGAGTGATCCTTGGAATCAGCAGCCCGGCGGCCGCGTGTTGCCGGGCTGTGTTTCTTATGCGCCGCTCGCCGGCCAATCGCGGCGTCGAGTGCTGCGGCCCGTCGTGATCTGTCGGAGGACTTGAGCGGGCCTCAGCCTTGGGATGGGACGGCCGGTCACGGTGTGTCGTTCCTCAAAGTCTAACGGCGGTCCCGACAAGGCTCGTGTCACTGCGGCGTCGAGCCGCCCGAGCCATTCCGGAAGTTCGGCCGCCGAGCCGGTGCTCGTCGCGAGATAATCCTCAAGCTCTCGGTGGATAGTCCGAAACGCCGCCGAGTCGCGCCGTCCGGTTTTAGCGTCTCGCACGGCCGCCGGAACCAAGGCGAGAATCCGATCGATGGCGAACGGCTTGACGAACTCCTCAGCGAGGTGATCGGAGATCGACGGGAGCCGCATTGCGTGCCGCTTTTCAAGCGACTGGAGCCGCGACCGATGCTTCTTCGCCGCCGCCGCCGTTCGCTCGCGGACGACTTCTTCCCAAAGCCTCGCCGCCGCGTCTCGGCCGGTGGATGCGAGCACTTCATGGGCGATGCGTAAAGGAGTCAAGTCCCACTCGTCGCGCCGATAAGCGGATTCTAGGCGCAGAAAGTCTAGAAAGGAGTCGAAGCGCTCGCCGTAGTCCGACTGCGTCGTGGTCGAGTTGTATTCGACGAAGCGTTCGATCTCGTCGACGACGGCGGCGTAGATCAGACCGAGAAGCCGGGCCGCCTGGTGACGGAATCTCTCGTTCTGCCGAATCTGAGCGACGAGAGGCGACGGGTGGAGCGGGTCGTCTTGCTCGATGAGGTGATCGAGAAACGTCTCGACGCCTTCCGCCAGGATCGCCCGCAGGTTGCTCAGCGGCAGCACGCGGGCGTGAAAGAGTTCGCCCCCGTAACGATGGATGAATCGTTTCGCTTCCGACCAGGCCGTCGAGTCGTTCAGAGCCTCGACGGCGGTCAGTCGCATCGTCGAAGCGTGTCTGAGCCATAGTCCCGCATAACGATCGACGACCGCTGCGGTCATCGCGACGGTCGCTTCATCGCGATTGGTTACGGTCAGTTCACGACGTGGCGACGCCAGACGCCGGCTCGCCGACCATGACGTTTGAGGCGGCGAGAGACGCCGACGGATCGCCGGTCCATACGGCAGCACCCGTTCCGCGCGTCTGGCTCGACCTCCGCGAATGGTCGAGCGGCGACGTGCGTCGCGTACGTTGACGACTGTGCGAAACATGGTGTCGAGCGTCGTGCGATACAGTCGGTCGAATTCCGTGACCGAAAGTCCGCCCGGTCGCGATCGACGCTCCATGCGCAGCGCCGTGAGCAGCACCTGGCGCGTCTCACGCAGCAGGCCGAGGCGGGGCAATTCCGTCGCGAGAATCGTGAGCAGATCGTGATTCATCCGGGCGGCGATCACGTCGTTCGGGTCTCCGCCGTTCTCGACGGCGACGTAAAGCAGCGGCTGGCCGGCGAGGTGGCGCAGCAGTCCCGGCAGGGCGCCGCGGAGTCCGGCGACGTCTCCGGCCATCACATTTCTTAGCACCGCCGTCGCCTCGTCACCCTGCTGCGGGACGTCCCGACCGCGGCTCCGAAGCAACCGCTCCGCCGACGCCATGCGGACGGCGGCGTTCGCGATCAGATGCGACAGATGATTCTTCGACTGGAGCTGCGCGTCGTATTCGACGTTCGACTCGAGGTCTCCCGATCCGCCCAGCAGCGGTTGGCGGGCGACGGTTTGCGCCAGGCTCGCGAGATCATCGGACATGCGCTTCGCATGGGCCCGCCACTGGCGGGCAGCGCCGTCGAAGTCGCTGTCGCCGCGAATGCGGCCAGCCGCGAGCCGCCACAAATGCGCCAGCATCTCCAGAAACCGCAGACGCGGTTCCAGTTGTTTCAATCGATCCTCGAACTCGCCGCCGGAGGCGTTAGGCGACGAATCGAGCACTTCACCCTCGACGCCGTCGGCCGTGCTGTCGCGATAGATCATCCCCTCATAGGCGGCACCGAAGAGATTCTCGGCATCATCCTCGCCACGGGAATCGGCGATTTCGTCTTCGGGAAGGTCTGCGCTCGCGGACGGCAGCGAAGGGTCACCGTACATCGGGACAATCCACAGCTCGCCCGCATTGGCTTCCAGGAAATCGAAGAAGCGCCGGCAAAGTCGTGCCTGCTCATGTGCGGGGCGTGCGATCGGGCCGTCGGTGAGTTCGTGAAACCAGCGCAGCGCCAGATTGAAGAATGAATGTTCGTCATCACCGAAGCCGATCGCGTCGGCCTCTGAAAGCCACTGCACGAGCAGCCCCGAGGCCGACACGAGATCGCCACGATGCAGAAGGGCGTCGACGACGTCGGCGAAGGCCTTCGGCGATTCGAGACGTTCGACCCGGTCGCGCCAGAACGATAGATCCCCCGCGGCTCGACCCGCCGCACGCCATTCGGCGATGGTTCCGGCGACCGCAGCCGCCGAGAGGGCGAGCGCTCCGCCCTGCACCACCGGCAGGTCGCTGACGGTCGTCGTCGCGAAGCGGTCCCACCAAATCGCGGTGTTCTCCAGCCAATCGCGCACTCGA
Source organism: Planctomycetaceae bacterium (assembly GCA_013813775.1). GTDB lineage: Bacteria > Planctomycetota > Planctomycetia > Planctomycetales > Planctomycetaceae > JACCRE01. The sequence goes on along the minus strand of JACCRE010000240.1, from coordinate 99,864 downwards.
GTCACGACCGCTGCATCGCCGAGGGCGGCCGCTTCTGTCAGGACGTGACTGCCCGCAGCGAAAAGACGGCCCATCAGATCGATGAGCCACTCCGCACGCGGGTCGGGCACGGCGTCTTCACGGGCGATGAAGAGCGGGAAGATGCCCTGAAAACCCAGAATGTTCCAGGGATCGATCAACGCGCCGCACTCGACGCCGCGAATGATCAAGTCCGTCGCCTCGCTGAGACGGTCGGCGGCCTCGACGACATTGCCGCGTGCAGCCGCTCGCAATGCGGTTTCGAGGCGAATGCTCAGTTCACATTCGATCCGCACCGACGCGGCGGGAATGTGCTCCGCCTCGCTTCGAGCGGCTTCTGGGAAGCCCATCCGCGCGAACTGCTCGGCGACCGTTCGACGCTGCATCTGCGACGCTGCGAAGTTCGCCAGATCGATATTGAGCTGCTGCCTGACGTGGCCGAAAGGCTGACGGGTCGCCTCGATGATCGCCGCCAGTCGCGCGGCCCTGGCCCCTTTGACGCGCGACATGGTTCGCGCATAGAAGGCATCGCGTTGCCGGGCGACGATCGGCAACAGGCTCGCCAATGACACTGTGGAGTCGTGTGCCGCTGGTCCCCAGCCGCTGATCGCCGAGGCCATCAGAATCGTGCCGCACAGCACAGCGGAGGCGTCGTGCAGCCGTTCCGCCGGCGGAAGGTCCGTGGCAGACCTCATCCAGCCGACGAGCGAATCGAGAATGACTTTTCGAACGACGAATCGCCGGTAATGTCCGTGCGAGTCGATCTGATGCGGATCCCACTCCCCGAACAAATAGTTCGTCCGCTTGAACACGGGGTGCATCGCGTCGTGGGCGCGCACATCCAAGGCAAGCTCATCAAGGCGTTGCGGGTCGAACGATGTTTCTTCAAGAAGGTCGGGCGGCGTCGCAACGATGTGTTCGAGCGTGGCGCGGATGAGATCGTGATACGGGCCGACGGCGACGCCCGCGCCTCGCAGAAAGAGTGGAACCGGGCGAAAGCGTTCGTGAGGGTAAACCTCCGTTTTTCGCTCGTTTTCGAGCACAGCGATCGGACGATGGCCGACATAGTCATTCAGTTTCGAGAGCGCCGTCGCGATGACTCTCTCTGTTTCGCGCCATGGCCCGCCTGCCGCGAGAACGGCCTCGAACAGCCGTACGAGGAAGAACGGGTTCAGCAGGTCGGCCGCCGTGAGATGAAACAGCAGGTCGGCGTGGTGACGCAGGTAAGCCGGCAGCAGCGCGTCAAAAACGAGGGAAAGGACGGACCGAGCCTGGGCGACGTCCGCGAACGCCGGTGACTCTGCGGAAAGTCGCGCGAGCTCCTTAGAGAGAGTTGATTCGACATCGTCCCACGAAGAGGGTTGCGAGCGAATGAACAACGCATTGAGGGCCGCTTGTACGTTCGCCTCGGATCGCCCCGTTGAGAAGTTGAGGTATCCGAGGATCGCCTCGGCGGGCGGGCGCTCGGCGGCCCGGGAATCGATCGAAAACGGAAAACTCATACGTGTCGCTGTTGACGGGACGCGTGCCGATATCGGCGTTAGCACTGGAGCGAATTCAGACCGCAGTAAAGCACTCACCCTAAGTTTTGGAAAGGTCGCCACCGTCGCAAGCCGTCAGGCTTTTCCGACGGAGCCTAGAATCACGTTGTCGCCCCTCCTACAATGCCGCCGCGATGGACAACGCGACGGGCACGAGCGGCAATGCATTTCCCCGTGCGAACGGTTCACGGTCCGAGAATGTCGGCATCGAGACTCTCGGGATCGACGGAGTCGGCTTGATCGGCGGTTCGATCGCCGCCGCCGTCAAGTCACGCGGTCTCTGTCGTCTTGTCCTCGGTTTCGGTCGTTCCGCCGGTCGCCTGGAAATCGCACGCGAGGAAGGTCTGATCGACGACTGTTCGACCGACTATCGGGCCGCCGCGAAGGTCGATCTTCTGGTCTGCTGCTTGCCCGTGGACCGAATCGGAGATGCCGTGCGTAGCGCCGCGAAATATATGCGGCCGGGAACCACCGTGACTGATGCCGGAAGTGTGAAGGTCGCCGTCTGTGCGGAGATCGGCTCTGAACCGGCACCCGGCATCGCCTTCGTTGGTTCGCATCCTCTCGCCGGATCGGAGAAGCAAGGTTTCGAGCATGCCGACGCCGGACTGTTCGCCGGCCGGACGTGCATCGTGACCCCTACCGAAATGTCGAACGCATCGGCGGTGTCACGCATCGCCGAGTTTTGGCGCGGTCTTGGCAGCAACGTCGTGACGATGCCCCCGGCCGAACATGATCGAATCATGGCGAGAACAAGCCATGTTCCCCACGCAATCGCGGCGGCCATCGCGGCCGGATTGGCGAACGGTGAGGAACATTTCGCCGCGTCTGGATTTCGTGACATGACTCGCATCGCCGGCGGCGATCCCAGATTGTGGACCGGCATCTTGCTTGCCAATCGCGAAGCTGTGTCGGCCGAGATGAATGCCTTCATCGAGCGTTGCGAGGCGATCTCGTCGGCACTCGCATCTTCCGACGCTCAAGAGGTCGAACGATTGCTTGTCGACGGTCAACGCCGGCGCAAGGCGTTCGCGGAGACGTTTCAGTAGGCCTTTTCGCCCGCCGGGACGTCCATTTTCAATAGGATCGAAACTTCAACATCACATCGAACGTTTGGCCTCGCGTCATGCTCTGGGAAGTTGCGATTCAACCGGCTGAAGGCTCCGTCGATCGAGAAGGAGAGCGAACGCTCGCCCACGCGCGCGCGCTTGGATTGGAATCGATCCGTTCCGTCCGAACGGGCCGTTCCTTTCTCGTCCAGGCGGAGACCGATGAAGCGACGCTGCGCCGACTCTCCGAAGCCGTGCTGAGCGATCCGGTCGTCGAACGGTTCACGCTGCATCCATTGCCGTCAAGCCGCAACGGCCGCGATGGCGAACGCCTGCTAAACGTCCTGTACAAGCCCGGCGTGACGGACAATGTCGGCCACAGCACCCGCGAAGCTCTGCTCGCGGCCGGACTCGACGTTTCGGCCGTCGCGACGGTGCGTACCTATCGGCTCAACGGCGATGCGAATAGGGCCGACATCGCGCGAGTCCGCGGCAAGGTGCTTGCGAACGACGCCATCGAAGAGGTGATCGAAGGCCCCTTGCAACTCGATTCGATCTCGCTCGGAAAGGACTACCGCTTCGAGTTGAAGGCGATTGCAATACGCGAGATGGATGACACCGCCCTCACGGTCCTGTCCCGTGATGGGCAGTTCTATCTGAGCCTGCCGGAGATGCGGACGATCCGCGATCACTTTCGATCTCTGGATCGCGATCCGACCGACATCGAGCTCGAGACCGTCGCTCAAACGTGGAGCGAGCACTGCTCGCACAAGACGCTCGCGGGCCGCATTCGCTATCGCGACGAGCAGCGGTCGATCGAGTTCGGCAACATGCTGAAGGAGACGATCTTCGCGGCGACTCAAACGATTCGCGAGCGCCTCGGCCGCGATGATTGGTGCGTCAGCGTGTTCAAGGACAACGCCGGCATCGTGAAGTTCGAGGGCGATCAGAACGTCTGCTTCAAGGTCGAGACGCACAATCACCCGAGCGCCATCGAGCCCTACGGCGGCGCGAACACCGGCCTCGGCGGCGTGATCCGCGACACGTTGGGAACGGGGTTGGGCGCGAGACCGGTCTGCAATACCGACGTCTTCTGCTTTGCTCCGCCCGATCTTCCGGACCGCGATCTTCCGCCCGGCGTGCTCAGCCCGCAGTCGGTCATGCACGGCGTCGTCGCCGGTGTGCGTGATTACGGGAACCGTATGGGCATTCCGACCGTCAACGGAGCCGTCTATTTCGACGAGCGATACCTCGGCAATCCGCTCGTGTACTGCGGCAATGTGGCGATGATTCCGGCGGCAATGAGCGACAAAGAGGTGCGGGTCGGGGATCTGATCGTCGCGCTCGGCGGACGCACCGGTCGCGACGGCATTCATGGAGCGACCTTCTCCTCGGCGGAGTTGACCGAAGAGAGCGAAACCGTCTCAGGCGGTGCCGTGCAAATCGGCAACGCGATCACCGAAAAGATGCTCGCCGACGTACTGCTCGCCGCCCGCGACCGCAGGCTGTTCCACGCGGTAACCGATTGCGGCGCCGGCGGCTTCAGCAGCGCCGTGGGCGAGATGGGCGAGAAGACGGGGGCTGAGGTCGAACTAGACCGCGCGCCATTGAAGTACGCGGGCCTCAGCTACACCGAGATCTGGATCAGTGAAGCGCAAGAACGCATGGTGCTCGCGGTTCCGCCCGACAAGGCCGATGAACTTATCGCTCTCTGCGAGGCGGAAGGAGTCGAGGCTTCGGTGCTTGGCCGCTTCACCGGCACCGGGCGGCTGGTCCTGAAATACGGCGGACGAACCGTCGGTGATTTGGAGATGTCGTTCCTGCACGATGGTCGCCCCCCCGTCGTTCGGGAGGCCACTTATGCACCGCCGAAATCTTTACCATTCACGCTTCCTGCGAAGTCGCGGTTCGACGACGACCTGCGAGCGATCCTGTCGAGTTGGAACGTGTGCAGCAAGGAATGGGTCGTCCGGCAGTACGATCACGAGGTTCAATCGGGCAGCGTCGTGAAGCCGTTCGTTGGCGTGAAGGAAGACGGTCCCTCGGATGCCGCCGTCGTCCGTCCCGATCTCAAGTCGCGCCGCGGACTCGTGGTCAGTTGCGGCATGAATCCCCGGTACGGCGATCTCGACCCGTACTGGATGGCGGCTGCCGCGATCGACGAAGCGGTTCGTAACAGCGTGGCCGTCGGAGCCGATCCGTCACGCATCGCGATCCTCGACAACTTCTGCTGGGGCAACACCGAGCGGCCCGAGACGCTGGGATCGCTGGTGCGTGCCGCGTTGGCCTGCCAAGAAGTCGCCGTGGCGTATGGCACGCCGTTCATCAGCGGCAAAGACAGTTTGAACAACGAGTTTTCTTACACGGACGCCGACGGAGCACGCCAGACCGTCGCGATTCCGCAGTCATTGCTCATCAGCGCCCTCGGCCAGATCGACGATGTGGCTCACGCCGTCACAATGGACCTGAAGCGGCCCGGAAACCCGATCTTTCTCATCGGCGAGACGCGCGACGAACTCGGCGGAAGCCACTTCGCGCTCGTCAACGGACTGGCTGGCGGTCAGGTTCCGACGCTCGACGCTGGCCGCTCTCGCCGCATCTTCACCGCTTTGCACTCGGCGATCCGGCAGCGACTCGTTCGCAGTTGCCACGACCTCAGCGAAGGCGGGCTCGCCGTCTCGCTCGCTGAAATGGCCTTCGCCGGAGGATTCGGCGTTGAGATCGATCTCGCTCCGCTCGCGGCCACGGGCCTGCCGGACGGTTCGCTACTGTTCTCGGAAAGCAACACCCGTTTCGCCGTCGAAGTCACCCCCGAGAACGCCAAGGCGTTCGAGTCGGCCTTCACAGATTTACCCTGCTCGAGGATCGGAACCGTCGACGCAGATGACCGGCTCCGAGTGCGGGGCGGACAAGGCGCGACGGTGATCGACTCGAAGCTCGCCGATCTCAAAGAGGCGTGGCAGCGACCGTTCGACTGGACATAACACATGTCTCGCCAAGGTTGCTGGGAGCCGTGTCCTTACGATGTGGCATGCTGATGACGGGAATTGAGATTCATTCGTTCTGGAGCCTTTGAGCAAGACAAATGGTCGCCGTGACGGCGATCGTGGCGGCGACGAAGAACACGCCGGCGCGGGTCGCCCAAAGCGTTCCTGTAGGATCGCCAAGTCGCCAAAGAAGGACTGAGAGAGCCCCCGCCGCGACCAATCCTGCCAAGCATACTTCGGTCGCGATCACAAGTCGTTCCGCAAGCGGGCGGATTGTCATACGGCACTCTTCGAGATCGAATTGCACGAGGCGGATGCCTTGGCACCGGCTTCGGGTTATACTTGAGGACGACGCAGGCGAGAACACGGAAAAGCGACGCATGAGCCAGTCCGCGACCGGAGTGAACCGCAGGCAGTTTCTCGGCCGCAGCGCGTGCAACGCCGCTGGCCTCGCCGCCGGTCTCGTCGGACTTTCCGCTGGTTCGGCGTCGTCGCCGGCTGAAACCGTTCGCATCGGCGTCGTCGGAGTCCGTCGGCAAGGCCGGAAGCTCGCACTGGAGTTCGCTGCCCAGCCGAACACCGACGTCGCCGCCGTCTGCGACATCGATGGATCTGTGTTGGATCGAGCCGCGGCTGAGCTTGCGGCCGCAGGCGTCTCCCCGCGTTTGACCGGCGAATATCGTCAACTCATCGACCACCCGCGCATCGACGCGATCGTCGTCGCCACTCCCGATCATTCACACGCGTCAATCGCCATCGAGGCTTTGACGGCGGGGAAGGACGTCTACCTCGAATCACCGGTCTGTCATACGATCGCTGAAGGTGCGGCCTTGGCGGATGCGGCGCGGCGCTTCGGCCGTGTCGTGCAGAGCGGCCTGTTCGACCGTTCGCTGCCGCATGTGAGAAACGCGATCGAGGTCGTGCGAAGTGGCCGCATCGGAACCGTGCCGCTCGTCAAGGCCTGGGCCGTCCATCGCCGCAGCCCCGTCGTTATGAATTCGGAACCGTTCGAGGCTCCGCCGCGAACCGACTACGCCGCTTGGCTCGCTCCGACGGCCGAGCGTCCGTTCGATCCGCAGCGTTTCCATCGAAACTGGAACGCCTTCTGGGACTACGGCTCAGGCGAGCTCGGCACATGGGGTGTGCCGCTGCTCGACCTCGCCGCGTGGGGTTTGGACGTCGAACTGCCGCAACGGGTTTCGGCGTCGGGTTCCCGCATCGGAGGCGGGCCGACGGAGACGCCCGATGTTTTGCAGGCGGTCTATACGTATCCAAACGCGACGGTGACGTGGGAACATCGCCAGTGGAGCAACCATCCGCCGGAAGGACGCAGCGCAGGCGTCGCCTTCCACGGCACGCGAGGAACGTTGATCCTCGACCGCGGCGGCTGGAAGGTCTATGACGCCGCGGAATCCATGAGCGAAAACGGCCGTGCGGACTTGGCATTGCATGTCGCCGATTTTCTCGCCGCCGTCCGTTCACGACACGAAGTTTGCGCGACGGTAGAGACGGGAATTCGTGCGGCGACACTCTGCCATCTAGGGAACATCTCGCACCGCCTTGGCCGTGAAGTTCGCTACGACGCGGCAACGGCGACTTTTCGCGACGACGACGCGGCGAACGCCTTGATGTCGGCGAAGTATCGCCCTCATTCATTTCTAAGCTGAACGGCATTTGGCGAGCGGCGGTGCCAAAATCCGAGGCTCGTGCCCCGTGCCCGAAGCTGTTCTGAGACTGCCTCCCACGCCATTAAAAATGACCGCACGACCAAAGGTCTTCGTCACGCGCATGATTCCCGAATGCGGTCTGGAACGGATTCGCGCGGAATGTGACGCCGACGTGTGGCCGGAACGCTTGCCGCCGTCGAGGCAGGAGTTGTTGCTTCGCGTGAAGGGCTGCGACGGTCTCTTGACGCTGCTTTCGGACACGATCGACGCCGAGGTTCTGAATGCTGCAGGGCCGCAACTTAAAGTCGTCAGCAATTACGCGGTCGGCTACAACAACATCGACGTGGCCGAAGCGGTTCGACGAGATGTCAAGGTCGGCAACACCCCCGGCGTGCTCACCGAGGCCACCGCCGACCTAGCCGTCGCATTGCTCTTGGCGGCGGCGCGATGCGTCGTGCCTTCGGAGCGTTCGATCAGGAACGGCGACTGGCTGACGTGGGAGCCACTGGGTTTTCTGGGACAGGAGCTGACCGGCAAAACGCTGGGCATCGTCGGTCTGGGTCGCATCGGCACGACCGTGGCCCGCCGGCTGCGAGGCGGCTGGGGCATGAAGATTCTCTACGCGGGTCGCAGCAGAAATCTCGCGGCCGAACAGGAAGCGCAGGCCGAGCGAGTCCCGTTCGATGAGTTATTGGCGCAATCCGACGTCGTCTCCGCGCATTGCGCGTTGACCGACGAGACGAAGCACATGTTCGACGCGGCCGCGTTCCGGAAGATGAAGGCCACGGCGATCTTCGTGAACACGGCGCGCGGGCCGGTGCATGTCCAACAGGATCTGTATGACGCCTTGAAACGGGGCGACATCTTCGCCGCCGGACTTGACGTCACAGACCCCGAGCCGCTTCCGGCCGACGATCCGTTGCTGAGCCTGCCGAATTGCGTCATCACGCCTCATATCGCCAGTGCGACCGTGACGGCGCGTGACGCGATGGCCGAGATCGCGGCCGACAACCTGCTGGCCGGGCTCGCCGGAAAACCGCTGCGACATGATGTGGAGTGAAAAGTGAGGAGACAGAAGACAGGAGTGAAGCACATTCCGTCTTCTGAATCCTGACTCCTCCATCTGGGTTGAATTCAAAAGACCGTCACGACAGGATCGCCCAGCGTGGAAGACGGATCGAAAGGCGTATCGAGGGAGCACACCGGCGTGAACGACGCGGCTAAAGTTCTGGAAGTCGCAATCAAAGCGGCACGCGATGCCGGTGATGTGCTTCGATCGTGGTCCCACCGCTTCACGGTCAGCGAGAAAGGCCCTGCTGACCTCGTGACGGAGGCCGATCTCGCGGCACAGTCGGCCATCGTCTCGATCGTGACGTCGGCGTTTCCCGACCATGATCTGCTCGGCGAGGAGGATTTGACGGTCCGGCATGGCAAGAGCGGCTTCCGCTGGATCATCGATCCTCTCGACGGCACCTCGAATTACGTACACGGCTTTCCGTATTTTGGCGTGTCGATCGGCGTCGAGTTCGATGGTCGTCCGCTGGCGGGCGTGATCTTTGACCCGAATCGCGATGAGTTGTTCACGGCGACCGCCGGCGGTGGCGCAAAGCTCAACGACGCGCCGATCCGTCCGTCGCGTGCCTCCCACCTTAGCGACGCATTCCTGGTGGCCAGCCTGCCGCGGCGTGCCGCCCCAGGTGACGACGCCGTCAAGCGATTTCTCAAGGCGATGCCTGTTGCCGAATCGGTGCAGCGCACGGGATCGGCCGCGCTCAACCTGGCGTACGTCGCCTGCGGCCGGATCGACGCGTTCTGGTCGAGCAGCCTCAAGCCTTGGGACATGGCCGCAGGCGTCTTGCTCGTGACCGAGGCCGGCGGAACGGTGACTTCACTGAACGGCGGCCGATTCGAACTGGAACGGCCTGAAGTGCTCGCCGCAAACGGAACAGACCTGCATCAGGCCGTGGTCGGACTTCTCGACACGACCGAATGATCGCCGGTTGGTTCTTTCTCGGGCACACTTTGCGACCTATCATGGACGGGCGGCCGGAGTTCCTTCCGGCCAGTGTTCTCTCTTCCGAAGGGATCGACTGCCGTGACGCCGCGCCCGCACGACGCGACGGCAGTCTGGCATGGCCGCATCGCCGGCCTGCGGCTCGTCGCTTCGATTGCTCTCCTTACTGCGGCAGTTCCCCTGTCGGCTGTAGGACAATCTTCGAATCCGACGACAAGGACAACGTTGCCCGTCCCGGTTTCTCCGTCGAACGGAAAGGATTCCGCGACAGGAGATCGGCCCGCAGGAGAAGTTGCGAGTCGACCGACGTTCGGACTCCTGCGTCCGGAGGACGGCACCGTCGTTCCGTTGCCTGCGGGCACGAAGTACGAGGATTTCCTGGCTTGGATATCCGCCCGGCGTGGACCGGGGTTTGGGATCAACGCTGTCACCCTCACCGGTCAACCCGATGGTGGCGGTCGCGCCGAATTTGACGCCGAGATCATCGTCGTCGTGCATCGCGACGACGAATGGGTTCGCGTTCCGTTGGGATTCACGGAAGCGACGCTCATCGGCGTCGAGCATTCGGGCACCGGACTGGCGAGCTACGAATCCTTCGCGAAGGACGTTGGATATACATGGTCGCTCCAAGGTCGTGGCGAGCATCGGCTTCAGTTGAAGTTGCTCGTTCCGTTGTCGGAACGATCGGGGGAGACGCGGTTGGCCTTGACGACGCCGTCCAACGCAGCGACGACCCACCTGAGCCTCAAGCTGCCGTCGGATCCTTCGGTCGTCGCCAACGGCGGAGTCGTGCGTTCGACGTTTTCGGCGGAACAGCAGACGACCGTCGAGTGGGTCGGCCCGGGAGGCCGCGTCGACCTTGGTTGGCGTCCTCAGATCGCGGCGGCGCAACCCGCGGATCTCGCAGCGTCGACCGTAATCGTTCCCAGCGTGACCGGCAAAAACGTGCAGTTGCGTGCCGTTCAGAAGATCACGCCGAGCCGCGGTCAAGTGTCTTCGATTCGCACGCTTTTGCCGGCGGGTTTCTCGTTGGAAGGAGTGACCGGCGCTCTCTATCGAACGTACAGTGAAGATCTGTCGGAGAACGGGCGTATCGTGACGGTTCAGCTCTCGGAAGCGACTGGAAGCACCTTTGAACTGACCTATCGTGTGAACACGTCGCTGCCGAGCGGCGGCACGTTCATCATCGAAGGCTTCTCCCTGCCCGACGTGCCTCCCGAATCGCAGTCGGGACGAGTGCAATTCGAGCGATCGACAGGATACTCGATCACGCCGATCGACGGTGCGGAGGGCGTTCAGAGAATCGAGATGTTGGAGCCGATGCCGGCTGCGGTGTCGTCGGCATTTGCGTTTTCCGCGCAGCCCTTCCGGCTCACCGTGAAGGCCGAGCCAATTCCGCCGTCGTTCGCCGTCACGCCGACTTTGGAGTTCCACGTCCTGCCCGATCGGCTCGATCTCGACGGCGAGTTCGCCGTGGAAGTGCGCAAGGGCGAGCTTCGAGAGGTCCGACTGAACTGGCCGGCGTCGGAATGGAGCGTGAGCCCCATCCGAGCCGGCCCCGTACAGGAGTTCCCGCGGACGATGGATGCCGCGGCCGCCATCGAGATCGGCGTGCCGACCACCGTGTCGTCGTTCACGGTCCCGATTCGAGCGAGCCGGCCGCGTGACGACGTCTCCGATCAGACGACCGTCCCCATTCCGAAACTCGAAGGCACAAATCGGCAGAAGGCGGAAGTCGTTTCCAACGACGCGATCATCGATTTGCGGTTTCCGACGAACCTGGTCGTCAATGTGACCGCCAGCGGCGAGGCATTGAAGCCGCTTGAGGATCTCAGCAAAGTTCCCAGTATTGCGGAGCCGACCGATGAGCGCCGCATGTTGTTAATCGCCCCAGCGAACGCGACAGAACTGGTTTTCGGCGTCAAGCGGCTGGACCGGCAAGTCTCGGCATCGACAAGCGTTTCGATACAACCACGGGGTGAGAACCTGCACGTCGAAGAACGCATCGATTATGAGATCTTGTACGAACCGTCTTCGTCGTTGCAGTTGATGGTTCCGGAGTCGCTGCTGACGCAAGGTCTTGTGTTCTTCGACGGAGCACACCAACCGCTGAAGGCCACGATCGGAGAGCGGTCGGACGGGCTGGCGCGGGTTTTGGTGGATCTGGGTGCTGCCGTGCTCGGCTCGTTTTCGGTTACGACGCGATTCGATCTGACACGCTCAGTCCCGATCGGGGAGTCGGGTCAGATGAATCTTCCGATCGTCCTTCCGGTCGAGACGCAAAGCGGCGCGTCCCTCAGAATTGCACCGCTCCGCAAGCATGTCGTCCGCGTCGTCGATCCCGACTGGATTCTGCTTCAATCGACGGATCAGGATGTTCAAGAACTTTGGGTCGCTTCGACGCCCTCTCATTCGATCGGCATTCAGCTCGAACCGAAGAGCCAGGATGATACTTCGTCGCCGGTCGTGTCTAAAATGCTGCAACGATCGCTTGTCCGCCGTGATGGGAGCGTCGTGACCTACGCCGACTTCCGATTCGATCGTGTGCCGCGATCGGTCGCGGTCCGGTTCCCGCAGGGCCTCAAGCCCGACTCGATCTCATGGCGCGGCAAGTCGCTTTCGCCGACGCTTTTCGCGGATGAAGGTGACGCACTCGCCGAGCTCGATCTCGAAGGCGGCAGCGGCCCGCCCGTTCTGGCGGTCGCATACCGACAGACCGGGGAGCCAACGGGCCTCGCCGATGCCAGGTCTTTGCAAACGGTTCGGCTCGACGATGGCATCGTGCGGGAAACGCTCTGGCAACTCGCGCTTCCCGAGTCGCAGCATCTCTTCGTGGAACCCGCCGATTACGAACCTCGATTTCGCTGGGGCCTCGGCGGGAATCTGCTATCGACCAGACGGCCCGCCGAGAAGATCGGCGCGTGGTTCGGAAGCGATGTGCCGAGCCCCAGCCCGGAGTTCGACATCGGTCGTCATTATGAGTTCATGCGAGCCGGAGGACCAAAACCGTTTACGTTCTCGTCGATTTCGCGTTCGCTGGTGGTTCTCATCGGCGCTGGAACCGCCATCCTGGTCGGTTACGCGTTCGCCAACGGACTCATTGTCCACCGACGACGTGCCCTGGTCGCAGTCGGTCTCGCGATACTGCTGACCTGGGCATTCTTCCCCAACCAGGTCCAAATCTTTTTGCCGCCAGCGGCCTTTGGATTATCGCTCGTCACGGTCGCCGCCGTCGTCGAATGGCTTCTGCAACGGCGACAGGACCGGCTCTCGGCTTCGGTGCCGTCTGCGGTGGATTTCGTCACGATTCTCCCGGGTGACGGCTCGCACTCGAATGCCCCGTCTGCGATCGGATCGGAAGAACCGACCGTCGTGCGAACCACTCGCCCCGCCGAGCCTGTCGGTTCGAATCACGGGCAGTAAACCCGCTCAAGGGATGAGGAACGTCAGTGTGACGAGGCCACCGTCACGTCGGACGATGACCGCGATCTCATCGCCCCGCTCCGCCCTCGAAAGCAGCGTCGTGAGCTCGCGAATCGAGCGGATCGGCGCGCCGTTTCCGAACAGAATCAGGTCGTCTCGCTTGAATCCGGCGCTTATGGCGACCGAATCGTCAAGCACATCCGAGACGAACGCCGGCGTGCGTGCGGTCACGTCTGGAATCATCACGAGCCCCACCTCGATCGGCCGACGAGCGTTGTCGGGGGCGTCCGCATCCGCGGGATTCGGTTTGGCGATTTCATCGCCAGCGATCACGAGGCCGATGCGTTCCGCGATGACCGTCGCCGGTACGGCATAGTTGATCCAGGTCTCGGTGCTTTCGCCTCGCAATTCGCGGCCGATCATGCCCCCAATCCGGCCATCGAGAGAGATGATCACGCCGCCTGCGGCACCGGGATTGTTCGTCACCGAGTCGAGGAAGTAGACCGGGGCATCGAGGCTCGTTTCAAACCGCCCGCGCCGGGCCGACAGAGGCGCCTTCGCGAGGATCATGCCGTGCATGACCGACACGGGTTCGTCGCCAGCGGCGACTCTAAACATGTTGCTCAGCGCGAAGATGCGATCTCCCGGCGCCAGATCGACCGCTTCCGCGAGGTCGAAGTGCGGAAATGGCGCGCCGGGGCCGTCAAGCTTGAGCACGGCCAGACCCGAAGCGGAGTCGGCTCCGACGAGCTTCGCTTCCACACGGCGCCCGTCACCGAGCACCGCCACAGGTCGATCGGCGTCGAGCAATGGACCCCATGACGTCACGACGTGGCCGTCCGGCGACGCAAGAAAGCCAGTTCCATAACCCTCAAGGCCGCGGAATCCGCCGGCACCATACAGCTTCACGAGCTTGGGAAGCGCCTCGGCGAGAGTCGCTTGCGAGTCGTTCTCCGCGGCGTGTGAGACATGCGGCAGACACGCGGTCACCGCAGCGAGCAGCAAGACCTGAAGTATCAGTCGCATCGGTCGTGATGGAATCAAAAGTTCGTTTTCCAAGACGCGGAATGCGTCAACGGGAGTCTCGCGAAGGCCGCAGCGGCTCGATTCGTTCGACGCGGGCGTCGAGGATTTCTTCGCCGCCGTAGCTGACCCGCCACTCGGCTGGGATACCAGAGATGACCGGCTTACCGAAGCGAACCCGGCAGTCGTCAACATTGTCGCCGCGCGAGAAATCGAAGCCCAGCAGTTCGCCGCCTTCACGGACGACGTACAGTCGCAGCCTTCCACCTTGGTCTTCCGCGATCAGAACGTCGACCTGCGGACCGATTCCGTCGATCGGCTCGGAGCCGAGGTAATAAAACGCGGCGAGACGTTCTCGCGAACCGGCCAAGATTTGTCGAAGCAGGTGGGCGGCGGCAAGGAGCCCACCCGTGCCAGGGGGTTCGTCGATGAACTCCTCGGCGGGGCCGAGAGGCTGCAGATAACCGACCCCGCCGAGATCGAAGCCGACGCCGCGGTCGGCAAGCGTCATTCGGAACGGTTTGCCGTCCTCCGTCCGGCCGGACAGAACCGCCCCGGCCGCGAGCGATGGCAACGTGCCGCCGTTCGGCAGCGATTCCAGCACCCGAGCCTGCTCGATCTCATTGAAGCGGTAATTCGCGAAGCCCGGTTTCTGGACGAGAAGCTGCTTCAATTCCGACGGAACGTCGTCTTCCTTCGTCGCCGCCGCCTCCTCGTCGGGCGGTGTCGGCTGTTCTTCCTTGGGATCCTCATCAGATTCCGGCTTACGGCCCGGCTGAGGGTTCTCGCGATCGGGCGGAGTCTTCGAGAACTCGAGCAACTCCGACTCTCGATGGGCATTGCTGAGCCTGACCATGATGTCGTGCGTTTCTGCGCCTCGCCGGTACGTCAGCGGCAGCATCCAACCGCTGGGGTAGACTCCCAGCACGTTCTGGAATTGATTCGCGCTGCGAATCGGGCGGCCGGCGAAGGTCACGATTTCATCGCCCGATCGCAGTCCTCGGCGGTAGGCGTCGGACGTTTCAAGAATCGATCCGATCGCGACTGTTCCGTCCTGGCGCGTCAGCACCGTCGCGCCGATCGAGCCGTGATCGACGACGCGGCCCGATCGAAGATGATCGAGGAAATGCTTGATCTGGTTGATTGAGATCGCGTAGCCCGCCCCGACGTTGACCCGGCCTCGCTTCTCGAACGAGCCTCGGCCGTTGATGCCGACGACTTCGCCGCGTTCATTGAACAGCGGCCCGCCCGAGTTGCCGGGGTTCAGCGACGTGTCGAACTGAATGCAGTCGGTGTATTCGAGGAAAGTACCGGCCGGGTACTGATAGCGGTGCAGTCCGCTGACGATGCCATAAGTGACCGTCGGCGTAAAATCGGCGGCGAGCAAGAAGGGATTGCCGACGACGTAGACCCACTCGCCGACGATCAGTGAATCGCTGTCGCCGAGCGTCGCCGCTGGGAAGTCGTCCCGGCCAAGCAGCTTGATGAGGGCCACATCGCCGGTCGGATCGATGCCCACGATGACGGCGTCGTAGAGCTTGCCGTCGTTGAGGCCGCATTTCATGAAGTCGCCGGACCCGCTCGTGACGTGAAAGTTCGTGAGCGCGAAGCCGTCTCTCGAAATCAGCACGCCCGAGCCGCCGCCGCCCCCGTCGCGGCCGAAGATGCAGACGACCGATGGAGAGATCGCCTCAACGTTGGCGATGCGTGCCGACTCGGCCTCGAGCACCGACGGAGGCGGTTCCGCGGCGACGAGTCCGCCGGCGCACGAGACAAGCAGCAATGCGGCGATTCGAATCGTCATCGAGTCAGCAGGTCCGTTCCGTCGATTCATTTCGTCACTTGATCAGGCGAGCGTCGCCCAACGCGAGATGGTCGCCGTCGTCCAGGTCGCCGCCGAAGTCCACGAAGATCGTCAACTCCCGAGCGCCGGTCACATCGAGATCGAGCGGGATGGGTGAGTCGCTTCCCTTCACCTCCCGAGCGAACAGTTCTTTGCCGTCAGCAGTGATTGTGAGCGTCACTCGGCCGCGCGGACGAACGAGCTGCTCGATGCCGGCGACCGCCACGAAGCGGCGATAATCTCCATTGAGCCGGTAGTTCAGCCGGGTCTGTGAATGGATCACGAGGCCGCGCTGAAAGGTCTGGCCGTCGATGCGGATCGGCACCTGCGGCCCGGCGTCGCTATGGTCGATCCGCACGTCGAACACGGAATCGAGCTCCGAACCGAAATATGGGGCGTGCTTCTTCTCGCGCGGCTCCAATTGAGAAAGCGACGTGACCTTTCCCTGGCCGAAGTCGATTGATGCGACGGCATCAAGATGCACCGTCGTCGTGCCGCCCGCCGCCGGCTTGAGCGTCAGTGAATCGCCCTTCATCTCGACGCCAGCGAGGGCCAACCGATCGCCGTTGCGAAAACGCAGTTCGCAAAGCGGCGTCGACTTCGAAGGCTGCGCTCGACCGGGGACGACGCCAAACAACTTCGGCTTCGACCGATCGATTGGCACGCGAGTTTCGCCGACGAGGAAGACGAGGTTCGCCTCGTCGAGTCCGCTGACCGTGCCTTCGAGCCGATCGAGCACGTCTCGATTGCGGACCACCAGCAGGTCTCGTTCGGGAGCGGATGCGACCAGTTCCGACCACTTGCTTTCGACGGCAGGATCGGTTGGACGGAACCGGATCGCTTGAACCGCGTTCCACGGCAACTGCAGCCGGCCAGCGGCTAGCGAGTCGGCGACGAGAGTACGACCCTCCATCGTCGTCTGACGGCACGTCAACCGGCTGCCATCCGACAGCCGAACCGTGACCTGGCCGTCCGTCGTCTCGCCCGACGGTTGCGAAGCACCATCGAAAGAAATTTCCAGAATTGAATCGAGCGGCACCGGCGACGTGCGACCCTCCGACTCCAGCGTCAGCGTCTTCGCATCGATCGAAGCGACTTTCCCGTCGAGCGATTTGCCGTCGAGCGTCGATACTTTCGCCGAGGTCGTCGCCGCCAAGGCGATCATCAGCACGGCAGCCGTCGTCATGTAAGATTCCTCTGCGTCACTCGTCAGACGGCCGATCGCCGCGCGTGCGTTTCAGGAAGTATTCGTTGATGAGGCGGCCGTAGTTTGACGGGAACGCCTTCTCCATTTCGTTCTTCGCCTGCTCGCGCTCTCGCCGCGGCAGATCACCCCAATCGCCTTCCCGTCGAACATCCTTTGGATCAACGTTGCCAGGCGCGGTCGAACCTTTGACGACCGACTCACCAAGCGGATTGTTCGGCTGACTTTTACCGGCGTTACCGCCGCCGCTACTGCTGCTTGACTGGTTCATTTGCTGTTCGATCTCTTCGATCAATGCGTCGAGCTTTTCGGTGATCTCGTCCTCTTTCTTCTGGACCTTCTGACCGCCCCGCGCCAGTTCGAGCCGCCGCTCGACGTCGCGCATCAGGCCCGCGACCTGGTCGAGGGAGTCGTCTTTCAGCGATTCGAGTTCCGCACGCATCAATCGTGCGACGGTGATGTAGCTTTCGGGAACCTGTTCGACGCGTTCGAGCAACGTGTCGATCGTTTCGAGACCTTCTTTCTTCATCAGCAATTGATGCTCGCACACCGCACGAAAGAAGAGCGCGGTCGCCGGATCGACTGCCAGTTCCAGTTCGACGTCAGCGTAGAGGGTATGCGCTTCGTCATAAAGACGCGCCTCGGAAAGGAACCGTGCGACTGAGAGCATGACGTTCGTCCGCTGGAACTCGTCACCGGTGGCTTCGAGCGGAGCGAGATCGGGAGCCACGACCGGCGGATCCCTTAAGTCGAACGTCGAGAGCAATTGCCGCGTGCCGTCGTCGAGAGACGCAAAGGACCGGATCACGAGATCATGGGTGCCGCGGGGCGGAATTCCCGGTTCGACGTTGGCCCAGATTTCGCGGATGGACTGCGGAACCTCTTCCGGCCCCGCAACGGTGGTCGCCCAGGAAAACGCGCGGTCGCGAGCTTCGTCGAACGGCATCGGAGAGAATCGCGGCTTCTCGGATGCGACGTTAGGCCCCGCAGGCTGCGGATCATCGGCCACGGTGCTCGTGCCGACGAGAAGCACCATTACGGAGATCGAAAGACTGAACCGCATGTTTGATCTCCCGTCAGTTTACGGTCTTGCCGGTCGCGAGGTCATAGGTCGCCCGCTGCAGACGGCTCTGCCGCACCGATAGTTCGCGAAGCTGGCCGACGACATCGGGTTCTGTCGCCTGCTCACCCGTGAACATCGAACCGAGCGTCTTCGTCCGGCGATTGATCCGTAGTTGCAGGGTCTTGAGCATCTTCAACTCTGCGAGTTTGTCGACGAGACCCGGCTCCGACGGAGATCCCTGTTGCCCGCCGGATTGCCCTTTCTGCTGGCGTAGCTTCTCCATCTCCTTCTGAAACGCCTCGATCATTTCCTTTAGGGCGTCGATGATCTCCTGTTCGATCGCGACGGTCAGTTCACCGGCGTCTTCGCGACCGAGCCGGCTCGCGACTTCGCCGATGTCGGTGCCGATCTGCTCGACCGCTTCGGGGAAAGCCACGCTGGAGCCATCGGCCCGCATCACCTCAAGCGCCTTCTCGGCTTCCATTGCGATTTCGCGCTCGGTCGAGGCGGCGTCGCGGCAGAGCGAGAACTCTCGATCCGTCCATTTCTCGTTCGGGATCGCCGTCAATCGCTCCGTCGTGGCGAGCACCGCCTCTTGCAACTGGAGCATCTTCTGAAAGCGAGCCTCCAGCGAACGGAGGAGCAGTTCGCGCTCTTCTTCACGGAGTTGCCGCAACAATTCGTCAATGCGCTCCTTGGCCTGGATCAGCTTGCGGATCGCTTCTTCCTGCTCTTTTGAGGCGTTCTCGCGATTCTGCTGCTTGAGTTCGTCGATCACCCGTTCCATTTTCTCGCGGGCGGCTTCCAGTTCCTCTCGGCCCGGCGTGGAACGTTGGGATTTACCGGCGCTTTGCGGAGACTGTTCATTCGAGGACTCGCTTTGTTCGCCTTGCTCGCCGGATTCACCTTGCTGGCTGGGCTGGCCTTGCTGTCCCTCTTTCGGCCGCGACTCGGAGCCTGGTTTGCCATCCTGCGGTTCAGCGCCGTTCTGTTCGTTCGACTTTGAATCGTCACCTTCGCCAGGCTTCTGCTCCTCGCCCGCCTTCGGCTTGCCGGACTGATCACCTTCGTTCGGTTTGCCGTCGTTTTCTGAAGACTCCGATCCTTCGTTTCTGGGATCGTCGTTCTTCTCGGAAGAATCCTTCTGCGCTGGATCATCTTTGGCGGACTTCTCTCCGGCTTCCCGTGTCTCTTCGGCGGTGTCTCTCTCGTCACCGGCACGATCATGCGCGTCGATCTTATCGACGACATCGCCCGTGCGCTTGGCGGTTCGCTCCTGTCCCTTGGCGATCTGATCGGTCGGTGTGCCGCGCCGAGTGTCGGCCTGATGAACCTTTTCGGCGTCGATGAGCGCCGCCACCTGACGGGCCAGTTCCTTCAGACGCTCCTGCTCTTTGCGGTTCTCATCGAGGATATCTTCGCTGCGCAGGATCGTGAGCAACTCACGGATGTTCGCAAGAACCGCGTCCTGCTCTTCAATCGCGTCGGCGTATTGGGCCGCACCGGACTCTTCTTTAGACAACATTCGCGAGATCAGCGTCATCCTTTCGGCGACTCGCTCCTCTTTGCTTCGTCCCAAAGCCCGCAGAACGAGTTCGGCACGAGCCGGCTCGGTCTTTTGCAGATAACGAGCCATCTTGAAGAGCGTCTCTTCGAATCGATCGAAACGAACCTTGATCGCCTGCTGCGTATCGCTGAGCACTGGCCGGTTCGTCGCCTCGGTTTCGACCGGAGCCGCATCGGTGCTCGCCGCGTCCTGGGCCTGAAGCGTTCCGAACGCAAGCAACGTCGCCAGAAGGACGCATGTTCGCAAGCTGCGGCTTTTCATGTCGCGACTCCACAATCGATAAGCGAGGCCTCGGTCATTCTACTCCGTCCGCCCGATCGGCGAGAGGCCTGTTCGGAGTCGTGACCCAGAGCTTCCTCTTCTCACTCCTCGATTCTCCGTTCTTCCAGTCTCAGGAATTTTTACTCCAGCAGGTCGCCCAACGAATCGATTACCGAGCGTTTCTGTTCCTCTTTCGTCTTGTCGAGCAAGTTCGTCTCGTCTTCAAGGATCTGGCTGAGCTCCTGGATCGCCTCGTGAAACTCCGCGAGATCCTGCATCTCTTTGAGAGCCGCTTCCATCTCGGCAATGAGTTCATCGGCCGCGGCGACGCTCGTCGTAAAACCGCGAGCAGGGTCGCGACGATCGGCGATCTGCAGGCTCAACTCTCCGATCGCGCGATCGAGTTTCGGAAAACGCTCATCGCTCAGGCGGTGGAGCGGGTCGAGAATGCCCACGCGAATGCGGTCGAGTTGCTTCTCGGTATGGACGCGATTGTTGACAAGCTGTTCCAGGATTCCGCCAAAAGCGCTCTCGACCGAGCGAACTTCGCTCGCGTTCTGCCGCGTTTCGGCGAAGGCACGGTCGGCCGAACTGCGAACGGCGTTCCACTCTCGTTCCCCGGCGGCGCCGTCGCCGCCGGAAGCCGCCCGAGCCGAATGATCGACGAGGTCTCGCCGCACTTCGCGCATCTCGCCGAGAAACTGCTCGAACTGCTTGCGGAGATTGATCTCCTGATTGTACAGCGCCGTCAGAAGTTCCTCAGAGGTGACGATCCTGAAGACGTACTTGTCGCTTTGAGCGACGTGCGGACCCGTCAGGTTGTCGGCGTCGGCGGCTGCGATCGCGACGGTCAACGTCTGCCCAAGTTTCAGGCCGAGCGTCGCCGTATCGAGCCACTCGACGGCGGTCTCGGGGTCTCGCTGCAAGGCGAAGATCTTCGGCAAGCCCGTCGGCGCGTTCGACAGCGGACGCGATTGCCACTCCTCGGCGTCGTCGAGCTTGTACTCGAAGTTCACGCTGGCGATTCCGTGATCATCTTCAATGCCGCCTTTAATGGGCACGACTGCGGTGCGGGTGATCATGTCGGAAACGCCGCGCAGCGCCGTCTTGATTTCCGGCGGTTCATCCACAGTTCCCCGGAGATCGAACCGCGACGGCTCAAGGCTCGCCACGTAATCGCGATCTTCGAAGGTCACTCGAATCGGCGTTTGCAGCGGCACCGCGATCATCGGCCGCTTCGGCAAGTCGGCACGATCGGCGGGGCCGGCGGTCAAGAACTCGGCCGGCGCGTCACCAAGCAACAGTGGCACCGTCAGGGTTCGTCGATCAGTCGAGATCAACGCCGCGGCGAACGCCTCCGGTAAGGCGACGCGCTCGCCGGAAACATCGTCATTGTCGCCTCTCAGCGTGAGCGAGGCTTTTCGGACGTCGCCGATTCCACCCTCGGCGTCGAACTCGCCGATCATCAATTCATGCTGTCCGAGACGAATTCTCGCGTTCCGGATCCGCTTGTTCGACGTCGCGCGGAATTGGACGAGCGTCCCAGCTGGAACGGTCGCGATCGGACCGGCCAGCACGACGCGGTCGGGGATCGCTTTCCCGTCGCGATCGCGTTCGTTGAGACGTGTGTACGCAGGATAAAGGTTGTCGATCTCGACCCGTTCGACGCGCGGGGGATCGACGACCTCGATGCGGTACGGGGAACGGTTAGTGCTGTCGCCGCCCGTCACCCACAGATCCATCCCCTCGCGGACTTCTTCGATCGTCAACCGGAAGCGCCTGTCGCCGGCCTTGATCGCGGGCAACGTCTGGCGGGCTCCCGAATCAGTGCGGCGACGGGCGTAAACGGATTCGGGAACGATCCAGGGCGTTCCGTCGGGCCGCTCGCCTTCGGGAACATCGAGCAGAACGGTCAGGTCGGCGCCGCGAGGGTGCTTGTAGACTTGCCCCGGTTCCAGCGATCGAGGCCGATCATCGGGCGGAGCCAGCACCGTCATGTGTAGCGAGGTCAATCGCGTGTGATAGGATTCTTCGAGCCGGCCGTAGGCGTTCCACCAAGTCGCCAATGCCCGCGGTTGGGCGACGATGAGCACCAGGATCGGCGCCAGAAGCGCGGCAGCGATCAACGTCGCCCGTCGCAACGGTTTGCGGTCGAACACATCGGCCACATCGATCCGGTCCGCGGCCGCGGCGACATCATCGATCGTTCGCGACAGCATGACCTCTTCCAGAGGTCCCGCTGGATCTCCCGCCGCGCGTTCGGCTCTTTCAACCGCGAGAATCAACCGATCGTTCAGCTCCGGGAATCGCCGCTCCAGCACGAGCGCCAACGCCCGCGCCCGCAACCGCCGCATCAGCCGGAGGGCGATGTAAGCCAGACCGGCGAACACCGAGACGGCGACTGCGAGCGTGACGGCAGTCGCCCGCACGGCCACCGGCAATTCCAGGTTTGTAAGACGGAAGTACGCCAGATCGAGCAGAAACGTCAGCCAGAACAGACCGGCAAGCAATGCGATGAAGATCGCCATGCCTTCCAGGACGACGTACGACCGGATGCGCGATCGCAGCCGGTCGAGCAGTCGATCAAGCTCCGGTCGCAGGCCGGGTTCGTGTCGTGTCGCGGTCGCCATAGAGTTCGCCGCAGCGTGGCGCGGCAGTCCTCAGATGTGCTCAGGCCAGTTTGAGTAGCTTACGCGTCAACCATTCGACGCTCAGCAGTCCCACCATGAGATACAACAGCCATGTCCGGTCCCACAGCGTGCGCAAGCGCTCGTCGACGGGAACCGACTGCGCCGCCGATGTGTTGAAGAACGCCGGTAAACCCGCGGCGGCCTCTCCGAGCGTGAAGTAGCGCCCTCCGGTCTCGTCGGCGAGCTTCACTAAGAGCGCGCGATTCTGCTGAGGATTCAATTGCTCAAGTTGCGGCAGCGCGACCTCCACGGTCGTCGTCAACGGTTGCTCAGCGTTCGGAACGGCAATCCGCACCTGATAACGACCCGGCGAGGAGGCGCGGAAGTTTGACGTGTATTGACCCGGCTGGGCGGAATCGGATTGCAGCTCTTGACCGGCGGGAAAGACGGCGCGCCCATCGGGATCGGTCACGTTGAGCGTGACACCGTTCGCGACCAGCGGATCTCCCTGCGGCGTGTTGAGCTGGGCACGAATGCGAATGGACTCGCCCAGCAGATACGACTCGCGGTCGAGCAGAAAGACGCCGGGGCCATCGCCTTGCCGCAATCGGCCTTGCCCAACCTCACGAATCAATTTCACCCACAAGGAGTTGAATGCGTTCTCGCCCAACGCCCGCAATCGCCATGTTTCGGGGCTGCCGACGTACAACACTCGGCCACCACCGAATTGTTGCGAGGCGAGCAGAACAGGTGCACCCTCGCCGGCGGCCTTCGGGTCGGTAAACGTCGCGTAAACGTCCGCAAGATCTTTCGTTCCTCTCGTCGGGAAGGCACGGTACACACCCTCAAAGGCCTTCCAGATCTTCGCGGCGGCATCGGCATCGCCGGCAAGCTGCAGAAATCCCGCCGCCCGACCGCTGTCGGTGAACTCGACCGGCCACGGCCGATTCGCTTCGGCATCGGCCATTTCGAGCAGGAATCGGTTCGAGAGCGCCACCGGATACAGATCCAGGATCTTGGCGACATCGCCGGAAGCGTCGGCGAGCAACGGCGTATAAACGTCGCCCGCGACGAGAACTAGTCCGCCACGTTGCCGTTCGACCCACTTCGTTAACGCTTCGCGACCTTCCTTCGTGAACGCCGACCAATCGGCGTCGAAGGCGATCACGACATCGTAAGTCCTCGGCGAGCGGTCGCCCGGCGGAAGCCTTTCCACGATCGGCCGCTCGGGGAAAGCGGGGGGAAACGCGGCCAGCAGGTCGTCGGATTCCTGGCTGACGCTCGGCAGATCCTGCGAGGTCACCGTTTGCAGCCAGACGTCGACGTCCACCGTCGCCGAGCGATGGAGCAGATTGCGGACGAAGTGATAATCGCGCATCGGACCGCCGGCGACGATCAGCACCGCCGTGTTCCGTTCCGAGAACGTCACGGTCGCGTCCCGCTCATTGTCATCCGTGCGGTATTCGGCGACGCGTTCGACCGGTCGGGCTCTGACGACGTAACGGAAGGCACCGCCCGCATCGGGTTCTTGCGGGAATCGTACTTCGACGGGCCGCCCGTCGTCCGGAAGCGTGATGCGTGTCGAGCCGAGTGCCGTCGCCGTGTCAGGATTCGCGTCGGCCCGATGCCGCAAGAGTTCGACGTTCGCCACTCGTCCGCTCAGTTCGTCGCCGCGGATGAACGCGACGACCTCGAACGGGTCTTGTTTCGCGAGTTCGCGGTTGTAGCGGACTTCCGACGGAACCTGCACCTCGGCGACGACGAGGTTGCTGGGACGCTCCAAACCGCCGACGCCGACGGTGGCGATCTTTACCGACTGCCGTGCGTCGCGAGCGAGAGCGACCGCCGCCTCTTCACCGGCGCCGGCGTTCAGGCCGCCGTCGCTCACCACGACGATGCCGGCCAGAGTCGGCCCCCGCAATGTTCGTATCGCTTCGGCGAGCGACTCGCCCAGCCGGGTTTCGGCACCCTTGGGTTCGAGAGCTTGAAACCAATCAAAGGGCGTCTCCTCGTGCCCCACGGATGCATTCGCATCGGTGGGCGTCGATAGTTTGTCGTTCCCGTTGCGAAAGACGCGCTGCGGCGTCAACGACGAGTCGAACGTCGAGACGTCCACATCGTGAATCGCGGAGAGCTGTTCGATCAACTGGGTGTCGTCGAACAGCGAGGTGACGGCTGCGCTTCGTGAGCGCGGCGTCTCCGGAGATCCCGACTCCGAGGTCGGCGTATGCTCGGGGTCGCGCATCGAAAGCGAGGTGTCGATGAGCACGGCAAGGCGACTCGGTCGGTTGACGATCGTCTGCGTGCGCTCTTGCGGATTCAACAGAATGACGGCGAGTGCCGCGATCACGCCGAGTCTCAGGAGCGCCAGGAATGTCGTAATGTAGAGCGGAAACGACCGCGTGTCGCGCCGCCCGAGAAACAGGACGTACGAAACAACCGCGATGCCGCCCGCAAAGAGCGCGAGCCAGTCGGCCGCCGTTTCAGGCAGATCCCATTCAGTGACGGTGAGCGCAGTGTTTGTCGCGCCCTGTAATAGAAAACCAGCGATCATGCCGTGCGGAAGCGGGCCCGAAGGGGGGCGGGCGGGTGATAACTCATACGGTAGGCCAGGGCCTGCTCGCCGACCAGCAGCGCGATCAGCACCACCACAAGCACGAGGCGGACGTCGCGTCCCGCCTCACGGACCTGCAACCAACTCAGGTCGCCGGGATCGCGAAGCGTCACGTTCGCCACGCCGGTGAGTTGCTTACGAATCACCTGGGGATCGGCGAGTCGCAGCCGGCTTTCGGCCGTCGGAGCGTTGAGGGCGTGCCAGTCTTCACGCAGCGCGCCGCCTGACGCCGGAGCCGTCAGCACCTTGTAGATGCCTGGCTCGTCCGTTTCGAGATAAGTCGCTTCGAGCAGCAAAGGAGCGTCGCTGGCGGACGCCGAGGTTGCAATCGGCGTCGCACGAATGGGGATGGCCGTTCCATCCGGGCGTTCGATGCGGACCTCAGGATCGAACTCCGCAGCCGGCAGACGAACATCCAGCGGGGTTCCGACGTCCCGCGATCGTATCGTCGAATCACGCGAGGCAAGTTCCTTGAACGACTCGAGCACAAAGGGCACGTAAATGAACTGGCGCGGCCAGTTCGTCCAGTCCTGTCCCGCCGATGTCAGGACGGTCAGCACGCGTCCCTCGCCGTAGCGATGCATCAAGGCGATCGGCTCACCGCCTCGCAATCGGGCGACTGTCGTGACGCCGTCGGCACGACGATCGTCGTCGCGATCCCAAGCTTCCGCAGCCGGGAGGTACGTCGCGACATGAGTGCCGCGCCAGTACTTGCCGAGCTCTCCCGCAAAGGGCTTGAACCGCCCCACAGGGCGAAAAGAGATGTCGAGCGCCTGACTCAGCGGATTCAGTTCGCGGCTGCGCCGCGTTGTTGCCAATGGAACAGGGAAGAGACCAACGTTCGAAGGTTGTTCGGCAGTGCGGGAAGGCGAATTCTCACGCTGTCGGCGACGCCCAGTTTCTCCGGCACCCTCGCGACGGGTCAGCAACTCGGCGTTGTAGAACTCCGGCTGAACGCCGTCGCCGAGAAACCACGCGAGACCGCCGCCGCTCTCAACGTAGTTTTCGAGCAGGCGCGCCGCGTCAGGCGGCAGGCTCGGCACGTTCACCATGTAGATGGCGCGATACTCGCTGAGCGGATTCCGCCGCAGGAAATCGACCGGCGCGATGCGCGGGCTGACACCTGAAAGGCCCGGCACTGGCGCCAGCGCATCGGCCAATAAGCCCGGTCCGTCACTTCGCCCTGCCGTGCCGTCGATGATCAGCACCGGATGGCTGGCTGCGACATCGACCGCCGCATGTCGCATGTCGTCAGCCGGCAATGCGTCATCGTTCAGCTCGAAGCGAAGCGCGTGTCGTCCGGGAGTCTGGAAGGCGATGTCGAACTCGGCGAACACCTCGTCGCCAGGTTCGATCTTCGGGACACGCTCGGCGACCGGCAGCGTCTGTCGATCCTGAGTGACGCCAACGGCCACGTTCTCAGCGGGGGAAGCGCCGAAGTTCGTGATGCCGACGCTCACGCGCACAGGAATCCCGGCGGAGGCCACACCCAGATCGCCGGCGACGGTGGTCACGGCGAGATTCGCGGAGTCTGTTCCGGCGACACGCACGAGATTGACGGCGACGTCGGATTTGCCGAGGTCGCCGATGTCGTTCAGCAATTTCGGCTGATCCAGCCAGTCGGTCTGGCGAAAGTCGGAAAGAACGTGCAGCAGCCTCGCTCCCGACCGTTCCGGAAGCAGGCGTTGCCGAGCGGCGTCGAGCCCGTCGCTCAGATCGAACGCCTGATGGGTGCAAGCCAGGTTTCCGAGCGTCGTGTCGAGCCGGTTCAGCAGTTCGTCATCGATGTCGGCTTCCGTGACGAGGGCCGCGTTCTGCTTCGCCTGAGAGAGCAAGATCAGCGTGAGTTGCTGCGATCCTGATTCGCGTGCGGCTTCCGAAATGAGTTTTCTGACGATGTCTTTGGCTTCTTCGAACGCCGTCGAGCCGACGACGCGGTTCCGCATCGAACCGCTGTCGTCGAGGAGCACGACGTGATGCGTTTTCGCGCCCGCTCTCAGCAGGGCGAGCGCCGACGGATCGAGTACCAGGCGCGCGATCAGCAGGATCAGGCCGATCACGATCAGCACGCGCAGCAGCAGAAGGATCAGTTGCTCGATCAGCACGCGCCGGCGGTTTTTCTGCTGGCTGGCGAGCAGGAACTCCATCGCCGCGAAGCGAACCTTGCGGTACCGCATGCGATTGATGAGATGAATCAGGATCGGCGCGGCGATCAAGCCTGCCCCGGCGGCGGCGACCGCGGGGTTCAATACGAATGGAGAGAAGAGGCTTGTCAGCCAACCCATGTCTCAGCCACCCTGTGTTGTCATGACCGTAGCGCTTGTCGCATGCCGAGCCGTTTGCTCAAAAAGCTCGCCAGAGCCGCGTCGATGTGTTCGCTCGTGCGAATTACCTGATAGTCGACTTTGTTACGGGCGCATTCCCTGCGAACCTCGTCGAGATATGTCTGCATCGCCTTGAGATAACCGTCGCGCAACGCCCTTGGGTCGCAGGTCAGGTCGCCCGTCTCCTCCAGCCCTTCGAAGCGGGTCGTGCCGGAATACTCGAAGTCGAGTTCCTGATCGTCGAGTACATGGAACACGAGCAGGTCGTGGCCGCGATGCCGCAGCAGTTTCAACCCGCGAAACAGGCCGTCGCGGTCGGTCAGGAGATCGGAAATCAGCACGATCATGCCGCGGCGCGAATTGTCTTCGGCGATGCGCCGCAGGATCTGGAAGATATCGGTCTTCCGCTTCGGCTCGTCAGCCGTGAGCGTCGCGAGCACCGTACCGAAGTGCGTCTGCTTGCTGCGAGGAGGCACGACGTTGCGGATCGCCGAATCGAACGTGACGACGCCGACGGAATCCTGCTGACGAAGCAGCAGATAGGCGAGCGCCGCGGCGATCGAACACGCGTAGTCGAACTTGCTGCTCGATCCCGATCCGAACCGCATCGATTCGCTGGCGTCGACCAGCAGAATCGTCCGCAGGTTCGTTTCCTCCTCGAACAGCTTGACGTAGTACTTGTCGGTCTTCGACCAGACTTTCCAGTCGATGTGTCGAGTCTCGTCACCGGCGACGTATTCGCGGTGCTGCAGGAATTCGATGCTATTGCCGAAATACGGGCTGCGATGCATGCCCGTGAGAAAACCTTCGACGACCTCGCGAGCCCGAACTTCGAGACGGGAGATCCTGGCGAGTTCCTCCGGCCGCAGCGAGCGCTTACGCTGCGAAAATTCGCTGGAATCGCGGGTCACGCGTCAGTTCGCCTTCCTTCGCGGGGGTTTCCTTGACAAGACGCTCGACCACGCGATCGGGGGTCACGCCGTCGCTCTCCGCGGTGAAATTGGTCACGATGCGGTGCCGCAGCACCGGCGCGGCGAGTGCCGCGATGTCCTCGGTCGCGACGTGAGTGCGACCGTTGAGCAGTGCGCGCGCCTTGCCACCGAGCAGCAGCATTTGCACCGCACGAGGACCGGCCCCCCAACTCAGCCATTCACGACAGAAGTCGGTCGCCGCCGGCTCGGTCACGCGAGTCTGTCGCACGAGCGCCAAGGCGTACTCGATGACATGGTCAGAGACGGGCACTTGTCGCACGATGCGCTGCAGGTTCGTGATTTCCTCGGAGTTCAGCACCGAGCGCACGTCATCCGTCATGAGTGCCGTCGTCTGCTTTGCGATCTGCTTCTCTTCCTCGAAACTGGGATACCGCACGAACACTTTGAACATGAACCGATCCTGCTGAGCCTCGGGCAACACGTACGTGCCTTCCTGCTCGATCGGATTCTGAGTGGCCAGCACAAAGAATGGCTCGGCAAGAACGTGCCGAACCTGTCCGACGCTCACCTGTCGCTCCTGCATCGCTTCGAGCAGCGCGGCCTGCGTCTTGGGCGGCGTACGATTGATCTCGTCGGCCAGCACCATGTTGTGAAACAGCGGCCCCTGAATGAACCGGAACTCCCGCATGCCGGTCGTCTGGTTCTGCTGCAGCACGTCGGTGCCGGTGATGTCGGCCGGCATCAGATCGGGAGTGAATTGGATGCGCGAGAACGTCAGCGACAGGCAGCGCGAAAGCGTGCTGATCATCAACGTCTTCGCGAGGCCCGGCACGCCTTCCAACAGGCAATGCCCCCGGCTGAACAATGCGATCAGCAACTGGTCGATGACCTCGTCCTGTCCGACGATCACCTTCGACATCTGATCCTTGATGTCGCGATAGGCCGTGTGGAGCTTCTGAATCGCTTCTTCCGGCACGCCCGGGGCAGCCGATGAATCTTGTTCATCCATCCGTTGATCTCGCGGTCGATTCGATGCTAGGGCGCTCTTCGCAGATTCGAGGGAGCCACCGGTCCGTCAGTTCCATACGCATTGCGTATGTGTCAGTCTCATACGTCACGTCGAACGGAATCGACTGCCGAAGTTTCTTGCAATCGCGTCGCAATTCTAGGCCCCCCGGCATTCAGGCCCAGGGAATTGCCCGGGTTGGCCGATAATTCGCCGTTCACGCATTTCGCATTCCCGAAGTCCGATCGGGCGGCACCGAGTGACCGCCGTCAGCCCAGTCGCTACCATCGAATTCTTCCATCCTGCCAGAGTGCCACAGAAAACGGAAGTATGGACCCCGCCCAAGCCGAACGCCTCAAATGGGACTGGACCGACAAGCGCGTGACCGTTTCCAGCGATGCGCCCACGCTCCGCCGGTTCCGCGGACACCTTGGAACCGTGATGACGGTCAACATGAACGGCCGGGCGCTCGTGCGGTTCGACGGCACCGCCGACATCGGCTGGTACGACATCGCGCTGAGCGACCTCACGGCGGTGGCAGCGCCCCCCGCCCTCGAACAGGCGGCACCGACGCCTCCCGGCCAACCGCCCGTGACCTCGGCGACGAAGCCCGAAGTGCATCCCGCCGCGTCGCAGCCGCCGGGTGAGACCTCAAAGGGCACTGCCAAGCCCTCGTCGATCCTCGAATTGGCTCGCCGGCAAGGTGCCGCCAAATCCTGACTCCTGGTCTCCGATCCCTGACCCCGACCCCTCTTCTCACGTTCGCCGGGTCCAACTAAACTCCCGGCCCGACGTCCAAGGATTCCAACGTGAGAATTGCATATCTCGACTGCTCGATGGGCATCAGCGGCGACATGACCGTCGCGGCGCTGGTCGATTGCGGCGTCGATTTTGAAGAGATCCGACGGATCGTGACGTCGCTCGGCTTGGAGGGAGTTCGTGTCAGGCTCGACGACGTGCTGAAAGAGGGCTTTCGAGCGAAGGCGCTGCGTGTCGAGCATCCACCGCAGCACGTTCATCGCACCTACGCCGACATTCGCGAGATTCTGGCGAACGCCTCCGGCCTGTCGCCGAAACAACGCTCGCTGGCCGAAGAACTCTTCCGCGCCGTCGCCGTCGCCGAGGCGACCGTGCACGGCATGTCGCTCGACGACGTGCACTTCCACGAAGTCGGTGCGGTCGATTCGATCGTCGACATCGTCGCCGCCGCCGTGGGCTTCGATCTGCTGGGGGCCGATCAAGTCGTCGCGAGCCGCATTCCGACGGGCCGCGGGCAGGTTAAAATCGCGCACGGCATCTGCACGGTTCCGGCTCCCGCGACCGCTGAACTCCTCAAAGGCATTCCGCTGGTTGACATTCCGGTCGAGGCGGAACTGACCACGCCGACCGGGGCCGCGATCCTGAAGACGATCGTCGATCGCTTCGGTCCGCTGCCCGAGTTCGCGATCGAGCGCATCGGCTACGGCGCCGGCACCCGCGACGTGCCCGGCCGGGCGAACCTGTTGCGGATGTTCGTCGGCACAGCCGAACCCACGCCCGATCGTGACGTCGTCGTGCTGCTGGAGACGAATCTCGACGACATCAGCGGCGAAATCATCGGCCATACGAAGCAGAAGCTTTTCGATGCCGGCGCGCTCGACGTGTTCAACACGCCGGTTCAGATGAAGAAGGACCGGCCCGGCGTGCTGCTGAGCGTGATCGCCCCGCCGCACCTTGCCGACACGCTCGAAGACATCCTGTTCCGCGAAACCAACACATTCGGCGTGCGCCGGCATACGGTCGAGCGGGCGAAGCGGTTTCGGCAGGAGGAAACCGTACAGACGGCGTTCGGCCCCGTCCGCGGCAAGCTCGGTTGGCGCCACGGCGAGCCTGCGGTCTTCACGCCCGAGTTCGACGACTGCGCCCGTGTCGCCGGAGCGGCCGGAGTGCCGCTCCGCGAAGTCTACCGCGCCGCGACCAGCCAGTTCTGCACGTCGATCAAAGCGGTTTCCAAGGATTCTGGGCACAGCCACGACCACGGGCACAGCCACGATCACGGACACAGCCACGATCATGACAATCACGGCTAGTGTCGCAAGTTCGAGCTTGGCTGCAAAAGTCCTTTGGCCGCGATGAGGCACAAAACACGCTAAAGGAGAGAGATTCCTGTTGGACGCCTCGACGTTCTAATTCTGTTTTGTGCCCTTTGTGCCTCTTTGCGGCAAAAGTTCCGCCACGGGTTGGCCGTGTCGCATCAGGATTCCAAGTCAATGACCCTCGAAAACGGCATTCTGTTCATCGCCTGCCTGCTCGTCGCCAGCGGTGTCCTGACGCGCCGCGCGGGACGACGGCGTGCCGCGACCGAAACTCCCAACGTCGCCGGGCGGGCCGACGCCGTCGTGCGCCGCGTCAATGCATGCGAAGCCCGGCTCTATGACTACTCGCGCGAGATCGATGCCACCTACCAGACGCGCGCGGCGACGCTGCAAACACTCACCGACGAGGCCGACAAAGCCGCCACACGGCTGGAAGCCGCTCTCAAGGCATTCGCCGCGCAGGGCGAACTCGCGATCCTGCCGTTCGACGAGCGCTCGCACGCCGCCCGCCTGCTCAAACAGGCCGGCTACAGCGACGAACAGATCGCGAAGCTGCTCGATCGAGGCGACGAGGCATCGCGCCGGGCGGCATAGAACGGTTCGCGTTTGCACGTACGATCCCGGCCAAGCCGGCCGCTCGCGGCCGATCCGTCATGTTGCAGGCTTCCGGCGGAAGCGTCTGACCGTGGCCCCGTGATTCATCGGCTTCGCGACGAACATCTTCGCCTCGTCTTGCGAGACGTGCCGATTCAGGAACGCGATCAGCTCGTTCGCCGAGCCTTCGCTTTCGCATGGCGCCACCGCCGCCGGCCCCCATGACGACTGTGCCAGATACGGCCACTTCGTTTCGTTGAGCGACTCCGCCAAATTGCGGATCAGCGGATGTCCATAGACGCCTCCCTGAATGGGGGCGAAGTGCTCGCCGACAAGCCTGTTGAAATCGGCGATGCCTCCCGCGAAGCGGGCGAAGTCGCTTTGATCGAGGCCCGGCAGAATCTGCTCCGCCAGGAACTCAAACAACGCCTCGGTTGCGCACCGCGACATCGGCGGCAGGGCTTGAAAGCCCGTCGATTCCGCCGCGCCGGCAGGTCCGCCGGGTCCGAGCGGGTCCACGATCACGAACCGCCAGTCCGTGGGAACATCCCGGCGGTTCCATCGCGTTTCGAGGCTCGTCCTGTGTTCAAATCCCCTATCGGTGATGAACCCGCCGTCGCCGAAGCCCAACGTGCCGACGGCCGAGCGTTTG
Source organism: Planctomycetaceae bacterium (assembly GCA_013813775.1). Taxonomy (GTDB): domain Bacteria; phylum Planctomycetota; class Planctomycetia; order Planctomycetales; family Planctomycetaceae; genus JACCRE01. The sequence continues at coordinate 67,377 of JACCRE010000240.1, read as the reverse complement.
CCGCGACCGAGATCGCAGCCGCCCATCACGGGCCGGACGTCGAGCACTCGCTCCATCGCGGCCGCCACGGCATAGGCAAGCTGCGTGCCGGAGCCGAAACCGCGGTGCGACGGGATCGTCTTCACGATGCGGAACGCCACGGGCGCCGCCGGGTCTTCTACGCTTTGGCCCACCCATGGGCGCTGAAGATCGGTCCGCACGCCAGCGACGAACTCCGTGATCCGCCCCGCAAGCTCCGGCGACGCGAACACTCGATCCTCGCGTCTCGTCCGCCAGGCTTGAAGCACGAACCCCGGCCGATCGATCATCAGGCCGATGCCGCCGAAAGGCCTGCCCGGTGGTGTCGTCGCGAATAGCCCGAAGTGCAGGCGGGCTCCGGTGCGAACCTCGACGACACCAGTCATCGGTCCGCCTCCGCGACCGACGCCTCGTTGACGAACGCTTCCAGCAACGCGAACGCCTCATGCTCCTTCGGTCCGCCTGTTTTCTCGATCAACGGTCTCAACCGCTCGAAATCGGCCCGCAAGTCGCCCGCCGGAATGAGATGCCGCCTTGTCGCGAGAATCGCCGCTTCGACGACGGCGTGTTTCGCGCGGTTCAGGCCGAAGAAGTCGCGCACGACGCCTTCGTGTACGACGCGGGCCTCGATGGAAGAGCGTTCTAAGGCGTCGTCGAACTCATCGACGACGAACTCGTAGAACCGGCAGCAGTCGACGAGAATACCTCCCGCGACCTTGTCCGCAGGTCGAAGAGCGGGCGGCTCGAATGACGCGAGCACGGCGGCCTTCGTGATCAGCAGCACGTCGTCGGTCACGTGCAATACGCCGCAGCGTTCGCGGGCGATGTTCTGAAAAGTCAACGAGGACTTGAAGGGCCGCAGCAGGAAGCGATCGAACTGCGGCGAGCCGTCGTCCGCGAGACGCACCTTCGGCCCCATCGGCGCGATGTTCGCGCTCCCGTCGGCGTTGCGAGTGGTGACAATCCCTTCGAGGATCATGGCGACCGTGGCGGAAAGCAGGGCCGCTCGATCTTAGCCTCACGGACGACAGCCGCAAACCGCCGCTCGATCTGAAAGAACTTGAACCGCGAAGCACCAAGATCACGAAGGTCTTTCGAGCGACCTTCATTTTCGCGATTGACCGCGGATGAGCCTCTTCGAGGTCTTCACGCTCTTCGCGGCTCGCTATTCCGACTACCGCTGCAACCCGACGTAGAAGCTGAAGATCTGCGTCTCGTCGCCGTCCGCTTTGGCGATCGGGAAGGCGAAGTCGAACGCGAGCGGCGCCGGGCCGAACGCGGGAATCGCGACGCGAAGGCCCGTGCCGACGCTGGCGCGGAAGTCGTCGAGCGACACGTCCTCGTTCACGGTTCCGAAGTCGCTGAAGATCACGCCGTGCAAGGCGTCGTTTGCGAGCAGCGGGAACATGTATTGCAATGAGCCGGCGACGAGGAACTGGCCGCCGATGTTCACGCCGAACTCGCGCGGACCCACGCCGCGGAACTCGAAGCCGCGCAAGCTCTGGAAACCGCCCGCGAAGTAGCGTTCAAAGATCGGCGTGTCGTCGCCCGTCCAGCCAAGCTGGCCTCCGACCGAGAAGATGTGCTTGCCGGTGCCGTCGGGGCGGCTGAAGACGGTGAAATACTGCGTCGCCTCGAGATCGACGCGCGGGAACTGATAGTCCTGAATGCCCTGCGTATAGGTCAGCTCGGCGAACTGGCCTTCCGACGGCAACAGCGGCGAGTCACGATTGTCCCACGTCAACGCACCGCCGGCCGTCAGCAACATGCTGCTGCCCAGCGCGTCTTGCAGAATTTGGGGCGTCGGGACGGTCGGATTCGAGATGTCGACGTTCTCGGCCCGAAAGATCGCGCTGGCGGAAAGGTTCTGCGTGAGCTGCCGGCCGACGTTGAGGCGACCGCCGCCGCGCTCTTCGTTCCAGTCGGGATAGAAGCGTTTGAAGTAGAACCCGCTGACGCCCAGGCTGTAATCGCTGTCGAGGAAGAAGGGATCGGTCCAGCTCACGAGATAGCGGCTGACGACGTTGCCGGGCACGGCCTCGACGCGGAACCGCTGTCCGGCGCCGCGGAAGGCGGTGCCGTTGAAGATGTCCTGCGGACTGCGGGGGAACCGCAGGATGTCGAAGTTGTCTTCGCTCAACACGATGTTGCCGACGACGCCCGAGTTACTGTTCACGCCCGCACCGACCATCAACCGGCCGGTGCGAGCTTCGGTGGCGCTGATGTTGAGGTCGACGAATCCCGGAGGCTGACCGTTCGGGTAATCGGCGAACGGATCCCCCTGCGGACTCGACGGAATCCATGGCGGCGAATAGTCACCGACCTGACCGGCGAGCGGCTGAATCTGACCGGCCTGGCCATAGGGATTCACGGTCGCCTGGGCTGTCTGAACGGGGGGAGCGCCTCCCATGAACGGATCATCAAAGACCGGTCGATCGTCGCTCGGAGCAGTCGGCGACGCAGGAGATGCGAAGCTCGTGCGTGCCGCGGGTGCGCTGGCGGCGACTTGCGTCACCGGCGGTTGCGGCGACGACTGACGCATCGGTCGATCGATCGGCGGCACGTAGCCCCGTGGGGGGGCCGTCACGGCGATGGTTGGTGCCGTCACCGCGGCCGGTGCATCGATGGCGAATGGATTATCGGTGGCGAGATCTGGAGTGGCTTGAGCAACGAATGGGTTATCGGGCCGGTACGCGGTCGTCGAGCCGGACCAGGGGTCGGCTCCGTCGTCGCTTTGCCCACGGAACGTGGGATCGTCTTCGTCGTCCTTGAAGCCGACGCGTTTGATGTCGATCTGCACGCCTTCGGCACCGCTCTCAAAGATTCCCGATCCCTGGATGCGCGACTGAGTCTTCTTGATCAGCTTGGGGTCGGCGAGATCACCGGGGTGGATGCGGCTCATGTTGAGCGGCACGGTGATCTTGGTGTGCGGGTGATCGCCGCGAATATGCGCCACGACGTCGCGCACGTAATAGGGTTTGTCTTCGTTGATTCGATAGACGAGCACCGCCTCGCCGGGCGTTTCGGTGAACTGCGGGTTCGGCGAGACCGAGGCGTACAGCCGGCCGAGGCTGCCGTACATCTCGTTCATCTTCGCGAGATCCTTGTTCATCTCGCGTTCGTTGAAGAACTCGCCCGGATTGAGTTCCCGCTTTTCGGTAAGCTCGTCGACGCTGTAGACCTGATTGCCTTCGTACCGGATGCCGCTCACGCGGTAGCGCGTGCCTTCGGTGATGAAATAGTCGATCGTGACCTGCGACTTTTCATCGTTGAACCGCACCTTGTGCTCGATCGCGACGTCGAAGAAGCCCAATCCTTCGTAATACTTCCGCAGGGCGACGATGTCGTTCGGAATCGTCTCGGGCTTGTAGAACGCGCCGAACGGCAGTGCGAGCCAGCCCGGCACGATCGGAAACATCCGCTCGGTTTGCAGCTTGGTCTTCAGATAGCCGGACGAATTGAACCACTGCTCGTTGCCGTGGAACTTCACGTCGAACACGCGGACCTTGTGGCCTTCGAAGATGTCGAAGATGACTTCACGGTCTTCCGGTTTGTCACCTTTGACAAGAGTCACCTTCGCGAAGAAGAAGCCCTTCTCTTGGTAGTGATCTTCAATCCGGCGCGCCGCTTCAATGTTCGTATGCGGGTCGTAGGGACTGAAGTCGGCCTTGAGGCCCGTGAGCGCGGCAAGATGCTTGACCTTGATCTTGTCGGCCCCGCGATACTCGATCAATCGCACGATCGGCCGCTCGATGACTCGGAAAATCAGCACTTGGCCGGCATCGGTGTAAACGACGCGCGGCTCGACGGTGATGAACCAGCGGGTTTGCATCAGAGCCTGTGTGTCGGCCGAGATCATCTGGCTCGACACAGCGCGACCCGGCTTGCTCTTGATGTGCTGTGCGATCGCCGAAATCGGAATCGTGCGGTTGCCTTCGACCTTCACGTCGGCCAATGGCTGGTCCAGCGTTCCGGAAGCGGACGCCGAAGCGTCGGCCGGTCCCAGATCGGGCGGCAACATCTCGGGCACGAGGTCTTGCGCCTCCGCAGACCCGGCGACGAGCGCAATCATTGCGAGCGCGACCGGAAGCAGCCGCGAAAGAACGCGGATGCAGCGGCGGCGCGGGCCGTGAAACGGTCCGGTGTCGTCCATGACACCTCTCGTCGCTGTGGGTGGTCTGGGGAAAGTCGCGATGCGGGCCGTTCGCCACCTTGCACAACTTGCAGCCTCGACAGCGATTCCTTGCTGTCGATCGCCGGCAGAAACCGCCAGCACAGCCGCTTGCGCACTGGTGACATGACCCGCCTTGGACGGGGCGGGAACCAGTAACACAATCCGCCGAACCCGGCAATAGGATGGTTCGCGCGCTTCTACGGCGTTGGAATGTCGAGTTTCCAGCCGTGGGCGGCAGCCCGTGGGTCGAGCCGTAACGCGCTTGACCCGACGGCTTACGCCATCGACTTGCCAATGATTCGCTCGATCAACGAATCATACGCCCAGTTCGCGCCCCAGCTCGAAGATCGCTCGCACGTCGTACACGCGATCATTGGTTTCAAACATGCGGCCAATGGCTGTCCTATGAATCTTCATCTTCAGCCCGCCGACGCCGAGGGCGCCGTAGCAGATCACCCCGTGGCGTTCCTGCCCTTTGTCCTGCAAGTCGATGCCTTCAAGGCCGGTGGGTGGCACGGCGTTCAGATCAACAGCGACTCTGAAGCCTTCGATGCCCGACCATTCCTTCTCGGTCAGGAAACGGGCGCCGGCGGCGCCCGCGGCGAACACCACCTGGACTCCTTTGAGCGCGGCGAGCTTGCCGGACCGACTGGCGGTTTCGTGGGCCTCGATCTTTCCGTCCCCTTTGACATGCTCACGGAGCACGTTGGCGACTTCTTCAGCACGTTCGAGATCGCGGCTCGTGATCCGAACGGTCCCACCAGAAGAAGCCACCAGTTCACTGACCCGCTGACCGACCGGCCCCGTGCCGCCGAAGACGACGACGGTCGCCTTCGACAGGTCGACATGGCGGCCCGCTGCCAGCACCGCAGCCGCGGCCGTGGTATTCGAGCCGTTGCAGTCGATCATCGACGAGACGCGGATCGGGCCGAAAAAGGTTTTCGTGACTCTGTCGAGCAATTTCTGACCCGCATCGACATCGCGACCGCCGATGAAGACCGCCGTGTTCTTCAGATCCTTCGGCCCCCGCGTGAAAATCGCTCCGTGGACGAGACCTTCGACCTGGTCGGGCTGCACGTTGCCGTAAGCGAAGACGTCATCGGCGCCGGCGTCGATCGCGACGACGCGATCGAAGACGCTCGGCTGAAGGTCGCTATCGAGCTGGACGAGGATCTTCTTCATAGCAAATCAAAGAAAGGCAAGCCGCGGGTGCAAACCCGCAGGTCGACTCGAAGCGACGGACCCGAAGGACTTGCGCCCACGGCTCGCCTGCGACACTCACTCCCACGCATCAAACGCCCGAGAACGGGTGCTTGGCGGTGGCCTTCTGGCCGCTGACTTCCTGTGCCGACGGCTCGCCCTTCATCGCGCGGGCGATCGACAGCTTGGTCGCTTCATAGTTGTACTGATAGATCTTCTTGTCGTCGGCGGCTTCCCAGTGAATGAACACGCCGCACACGATGCAAAGCTTCTCGCACTGATCCTTCGGAATCAGGCCTTCGTCAACGGCATCGGCGACGGCCTTGGCGACCCCGTACTGGGCCGGTCCGAACATCTGCACGGCCTGCTTCGCGCCTTTGATCGTGACCTTCGTAATCATGACCGTGGCCGGCTTGACCATGAGGTTCGGCGCCAGCACGGCGAGCAGGTTGCTATGGCCCTGGCTCTGATTGGAGAGGGCGTTTGCGAAGGCCATGCCGACCGGGCCGTTCTTTTCGCCGATCAGGAGATCAATATGGGCGACTTCGTTGCCTTCACCGACCAGTGCCTCGCCGACGTACATCGACATCTGTCTGCTCCTCGAAACGATGGGTAGACGAACCGACAATGCACCGGCCGCCGCGCCTGCCCAGCATCGCCTGGCATTGAGGCGAACCGCGGGCGCGCCCGCCGTGATACCAGTCCGTCCCGTCAATTTCCAGTGACTCTCCTCGCATCATGCAATACCGTTCGCCGCAATCGCCAGATCTACTGATTGCGGGTGCGAGCGCACGGGCTGCGGCATTTTCGGCCGTGAGAGCCGGTTTGATGGTCGCGGCCGCCGATCTGTTCGCCGATCGCGATCTTGCTGTGGTCGCCGATGTCACTGTGATCGAACGCTGGCCGGACGACATCGAAAGGTGGGCCGAGCGATTCCCGCCTGCGATCCCGTTGATGTACGTCGGCGGACTCGAAAACCATCCGGAACTGCTCAGCCGACTGGCCCAGAAACGACCGCTCGCCGGAATCGTGAGCGAGCCACTCCACATCGTCCGCACGCCGGAGATCCTGCACCAGCTTCTGACGACGCACGGCGTGCCAGTCGCGCGACTTGCTTCGGAAATGCTTACGGTCGAAAGGCGCTGGCTCGTGAAGCCGCGCAAGAGCGGCGGCGGACGCGGCATTCGAATCTTGGCCGGCACACGCGAGTCGGTTACGCCTGATGAATACGTACAGGAGATCATTGAAGGCACCGCTGGCTCGGCGGCCTTCCTCGCGACCGATGCCGGCTCCGTGGAACTGATCGGAACGTGCGACGGCCTCGACTCGACGAACTCAGTGCTGCGTGACAACCTCTCCTTCGGCTACTTTGGTTCGATCACTAATGACGGCGGCGAGTCGGCTGCACTCGAACGTGTGGGAAGGGTGCTGACGTCGATTGGATTGCGGGGCCTGTTCGGCGTCGATTTCGTGCGAACGCACGACGAACGATGCGTCGTTGTCGAGGTGAACCCGCGGTACACCGCCAGCATGGAGCTTTTCGAGCTTCAAACGGGCAGGTCATTCGTTGCCGAGCAGCTTGCGGCATTCGATTTGGTCCCACGCGGTCAAGCAGCATCAATTGGAAGGACCGAGACAGGCAAACCGGTGTTTGGCAAACGGATCGTCTACGCTCCGCAAGACCTGAGAGTCGGCCGTCCGGTCCCCGACATCGCCGACATTCTCGGCGGTGATTACCATGTCGCCGACATTCCTGATCGCGATGCGCTCGTCCCAGCCCTGTTTCCAATTTGCACCGTCTTCGCGAGAGCCGCGACAAGAGACGAATGCCGGGCAGAACTGATCCGGCGAGAGGCCGAGATCCTGAAACGTTGCGAGCCGACCTGACTCAAGGGTGATTCACCATGTTGATCGCCGTCGTCAGCGACACTCACGGGCACGTCGAGTACACGCTCGACGCGATCCGCGAAATCGAACGACGTCAGCCCGATCTCGTGCTGCACTGCGGCGACATCGGCAGCGCAGCGGTCGTCTCGCTGTTCGCGCGACGAGAGACGCGTTTCGTGTTCGGCAATGTCGATGACCCGCCGATACTGAGCCACGCGATTCATGATGCCGGTTCGATATGCGACGAGGAATTCGGCGAGATGACGTTTGGCGGCAGGCGGATCGCTTTTCTGCACGGACACGACGAACTTCGGCTTCGCGAGACGATCCGCAGTGGTGAGTTCGATCTCGTCTGCCATGGTCACACCCATCGGCGGCGCTGGGAACAGGTCGGTCGAACGTGGGTGCTCAATCCGGGTGCGATTTTTCGTGCGACGCCGCACAGCGTCGCGTTTGTGACGCTGCCAGACCTGACCGTCGAGTTCGTCGCCTTGCCGTCGGCTGCGACCTGATGTCGGTTGTCGCTTTGCAGCGGCGCGTACATGATGCAGAGACCTGCGACTCCAACCTCGATCCGCCTTCGCCTCGCCGTGACTCCCCGGAACATCGTGTTGATCGGCATGCCCGGCTCGGGCAAGAGTACGGTTGGCAGGCCGCTGGCGAATCAACTCGGCTATGCATTCCTCGACACCGACCACGTCATCGAGGCCGGCGAAGACAAGCCGCTCGGCGACGTGCTCGCCGGCAGCGGCATCGACGGCTTCATCGATCTCGAGAGCCGCTACATTTGCGGATTGCACTGTGAGCGGACCGTCATCTCGACCGGCGGCAGCGTCGTCTATTGCGACGCCGCGATGCGGAACCTCAAAGAACTCGGCGCGGTCGTCTTTCTCGACGTGCCGCTCGAAGTTCTCGAGGCACGCCTAGCCGACCTCGCCGGCCGCGGCGTCGTGATCGCACCCGGCCAGAGTATCGCCGAACTCGAACGCGAACGCCGACCGTACTACGAACACTATGCCGACTTCGTCGTCGCCTGCAGTGACGAACCCGCCGCCGAAGTCGCGAGGCGAACTGCCGTGCTGTGGGGGCGTTGACGCCCGTCACTCGCAGTGGTGTCTGTGCGAAAGATCAAGCTACCGCACTGGCAAAGTCAGTAGCACACGTGCCTTTTTTTCGATGCCAGACCGCGTTCAGTAATTCGCCGGCGGATCGCTGGCGGGGAACGACTCGCGCGATGCCTCGTCGACGCCGTCATTGCGGTCACTTGCGTCAGTGATGAAGCGCCCCCCGAGCGATTCGGGCAGTGTGCCGAATTGAGATTTCAACCGACCGAGCATGTCGGGCGGCAATTGCAGAGTGCCGTTCATCGCCGCGCGATACAGCAGGTATCCGCCTCCGGCGAGAACTCCCATTCCCAGCAGCGACGACTTGCGGGACAGTGCGAGAAAGGCGATTGCGGCACCGGCGGCGATCGGCAACCACTCGGGCGTTTCCGCACTGCGAACAACACGCGGCCGCAGCGAACCAGAAGATTGCGACGAAATCATTGGAATCCTCCGCGTGAAACGCAGACGGTAGGCAGACGTTCGTGAGTCAGGCGTTACCGTAGCATACAGTGGCATCACGCAGCACCGGGGCCGCCCGTAGCCTGTCCGCGTTCTTCACGCCAGCAGCCACGTCGCGATCGAAAGATAAGCGAAAAGGGCAGTGAGGTCGGTCGTTGCCAGCACAATCGGGCCGGAGGCGACTTTCGGATCTCGGCGCAACAGGCCCAGCGTCGCCGGCACGAGACGGCCATAGATGCCGGCCGCGAGGACGGCGACACCGAGCGCCGTGATCAGCACCACCGCAAGCCGCACATCGCGATGCCAAATGAGCGCCGCCCCCGCGACGAATAAGCCGCAGAGCAGCCCCAGCGGCAGTGCCGTGGCGGCTTCCCGCTGCATCGCTCTCAGCCATTCACGCCACTCGACACGCAATCCCTGATGGCCCTGCAACGTCAACGTGAGCGATTGAATGCTGACGCTTTCGGCCACGGCGAGCACGACGGGAATGAACAAGGCGAGCGCCACGGCTTTTTGCAACAGGGCGTCGTACATCCCGCCGAGGACCGCGCACGCCAAACCGCCCGCCACGTTGCACATCAGCCAAGGGAAGCGGCCAGCCAATGCCGCCTGTAACGAACCGCCTCTAACCTCTTGCAGACGCACGCCGATGAGCTGGAAGAGGTCTTCCGCCTCTTCGCGGTGAGCCAAATCCGACATTTCGTCGGCGTACAACTCGACATCGATCACGCCCAGCAAGCGACGCCCCGGTCCGACGATCGGCAACGCAAGAAATCGATGCTGGAAGAACATCTCGCAGGCGTCGGCGACCGTCGCTTCGACGGTGAGCGTGACCGGGTCGCGCACCATTACGTCGCCGACGGTATCCGTCGGTGCCCCCAGCAACAATCGGCGCGTCGGCACGATCCCCACGAGACGGCCTTCCGCATCGACCGCATAAAAGTAGACGATGCGGCCCGGCGGCTTCGCGCGACGAACCTCATCGAGCGCTTCCGCGATCGTGAGATCGGCCGCGACCTGCACGAAATCACGATGCGCGTGATCAATCGCGGGGTCTTCAAGCGGAATCGATTTAAGCCGCGGAGCGGACGACATCGGCGGAGTGTATCGGAAGAACCGCAAGCGGCGAACAGGTGGGGCCGCATTCTAACCCGATGCGCTCTTTCGTCGAGTTGAGCCGAGTCGCCGCGATCGATCGCAGCAACCCGTGTCGCGCGGCCGCAGCCTGCGGCGAAACGACGCCGCGGTGTCGTCCGCAATCACTTCACGACGACCTTCGCCGGTCTTGGATCCCGGTATTTGAAGTTCATCGCGATGGCCGTTTCCGCAAGCATCAATAGGCGACCGTGGTCGAGCGTGGGGCAGGGCAAATGCGGTACGGCCGCGAGCAGATTGGTTCGATCGAACGTGGGGTCGTTCCGAAAGTAGGTCGTGTAGACCTGCAACTCGTCGTAAAAGGCCGATTCAAGCTCGGCACCGAACGCGGCGCCGGCGACTCCGTTTTCGCCGGCGGCAGTGAAGGCCGTCGTGCCGACGTAACCGATGACCTTCTCGATCACGTCGCGAATCGTGGAGACCTGAACCGGCTCGGTCGGCGTGAGGTGATACGTGTTCGACCACAGATCCCGACGGCCGACGACCTCGGTAATCACGCTCGACACCCAATCCACCGGCACGAGGTTCTTGTGCTCATTCCCGGCCAAGCCGTGAAGAGGAATCGACCAATCGATCTGCTCGGCACCCTCGACGAGACGGGTCAGCGTCGCGGCGAGGCGAACAACCGCGTAGAACCCATGGAATGTCGTCGTGAAGCCCGTTTGCGAGTCGCCAACGATGATGGCGGGGCGGTAGATCGTCGGCGGGGAGAGGAAATCGGTGCTGCTCACAAGCTGCTCAGCCTGGAGCTTGCTCTTCTCGTAGTCGTTGCCGAACGACTGCCCGACGTCGAGCTGGTTCTCGAACACGACATCGTCGCGCAGCCCGCAGACATACGAGGTCGAGACATGGTGAAAATCGGCGATGCCGGTTTCTCGACACAGTTCCAGCACGTTGCGCGTGCCACCGAGGTTAGTTCTCCAGGGTTCTTCATCGGGGCCGGCGGCCGTCTCAAAAGACAAACTGGCAGCGTTGTGCAGCACCATGTCGCAATGGTCGGCCACCCAGCGCCGGTCTTCCGAGCCGAGGCCCAAAGCCGGCTCGGTGAGATCGCCGACGAGCACGTGCGGGGTCGGCAGCCCGGCGACGCCGCGGCGCTCCCAAGCGGCCATCAGCGAGGCGACTCGCGCTTCGGCGGTGTGTCGATCCGAGGGACGCACGACGACCGCGACGTCGTGACCCGCCGTCAACAGATCGCGAAGAAGATACCGCCCGAGCAGGCCCGTCGCCCCGGTCAGCAGAATAACGCCGTCCATTCGCCACCTCAAAATTCAGTCTCGGCGACCGATCCCAGCGGGGCCGCAGCCGTGATTTCGGCCGCGATTCCGCAGAGTCCAAGCGTTTATATGCACACAACGTCAGTTAATCGCTCTGCCCGTCCGACGTAAGCGTCAAACCTTAACAACGTTTCGTTATCATTCGCTTTCGAGGGGCTGTCAAGCGGCCGAAACCTGATCCTAACGGTCAGGGCGGTTTCTCTCGACCGAATCGACCGGTAAAGTGGTGGTTGTCGTCCTCCTGTTGTGCCGGCGGCCCCTACGTCCGGCGCGATCCCTGCCTTCGTTTTCCGAAGGCATTTCGATTGCTCTCCATGCAGAAAACGTTCGATCTCAACGTCGTCTCGACAGTTCCGCTCGTCGCCCCCCGGGATTTGGTCGCCTTGGAACCGGCGACCGAGGCCGCCGTCGAGACCGTCGTTGAGGGGCGCAAGTCGGTGATTCGCATTCTTCACCGCGAGGACCGTCGGTTGCTCGCTGTGGTCGGACCCTGCTCGATTCACGACCCGGAAGCGGCGCTGGAATATGCCGTTCGTCTTAAGGCGGTCGCCGATCGCGTTGCCGACTCGATGCGCATCGTGATGAGGGTCTACTTTGAGAAACCTCGCACGACCGTCGGCTGGAAAGGCCTGATCAACGACCCGCATCTCGACGATTCGTTCGACATCGCGGAAGGATTGCGCATCGCCCGCCGAGTCTTGTTGCGGATCAACGAGCTAGGGCTTCCGACGGCGACCGAGATGCTCGAGCCGATCACGCCGCAATACATCGCCGATCTCGTGTCGCTGGCGAGCATCGGTGCGCGAACGACCGAAAGTCCGACCCACCGACAGATGGCGAGCGGTCTCTCGATGCCGATCGGATACAAAAACGGCACCGACGGCGGCTTGCAGGTCGCCATCAACGCAATGCTCGCCGGTCGGGAACCGCATCGTTTCCTGGGCATCGATGCCCAAGGCAAGACGTGCGTGATCCATACCCGCGGCAATCCGTGGGGGCACCTGATCCTGCGGGGAGGCTATGCAGGACCCAATTACGATGCCGAGAGTCTCGCCGACGCCGCCGCCCGCCTCACGGCCGCCGGTCTGTCACCCCGATTCCTCGTCGATTGCAGCCATGCGAACAGCAACAAGGATTACCGCCGGCAGTCGGAGGTCTGGGACAGCGTGATCTCGCAACGCCTCGCCGGCAACGAAGGCATCATCGGCCTCATGCTCGAAAGCAATCTCGCTGAAGGTCGCCAGGAGCTGAGCGGGCCGCTCGCCAGCCTCACCCGCGGTGTGAGCATCACCGACGCCTGCCTCGGTTTCGATGAGACCGAACGGCTGCTACTTGATGCCCACGCAAAACTCCAACGCGCCTTCGCGACGGTGGAGTGAGACTTTATTTGAGCTGTTCGCACTGGGACTACGCCGCCGGAATCAATCCGTAGCGGATTTCGAACTCCGCAGCCTCTGGAGGTCATCCCAGAAGCTCGGATACGTCTTCGCGGTGCAGCCGGGGTCGGCGATTTGCACGCCGGGGGCTTTCAGACCGACCAGAGCGAAGCTCATCGCCATTCGGTGATCGTCGTAGGTTTCGACGACCGCCGGCGTGACCTGTCGCGGACGGATCGTCAGGCCGTCGTCGAACTCGGACACGTCTTGTCCCAGCCGGCGCAGCTCGGCGGCGACGGCGGAGATGCGATCGGTCTCCTTGTGCCGCACATGGGCGATGTGCCGGATCGTCGTAGGGCCTTCCGCGAAGACCGCGACGGCGGCAAGCGTCTGCGCGGTGTCGCTGATGGCGTTCATGTCGATGTCAATGCCGCGCAGCGGACCACCGACGACCGTGAGTGCGTCGGCATGCTCTTCGATCGTGCAGCCCATGCGTTCGAGGGCATCGACGAACAGCACGTCGCCCTGCAGCGCGTCGCGAGTCAATCCCTCGACGGTCACGCGACCGCCCGTGATCGCCGCGGCGGCAAAGAAGTAGCTCGCTGCGCTGGCGTCGGGCTCGATCGCGTAGCTCGTCGGCAAGTACGGCTGCGGGACAATGCGATAGCCCCGCTCGGTTCTCTCGCAGGTGACGCCGAAGGCCCGCATCACCGCCAGCGTCATTTCCACGTAAGGCTCCGACACGAGCTCGCCGTCGATCGTCAGTTCGACGGGCTGGCTGGCCTTCGGCGCCGCCATCAGCAATGCCGAGAGGTACTGACTCGACGTGCCCCCCGCCACGGAGGCTGGCCCGCCGGCCAGACCGTGTGCGTTTACGACGACGGGCGGGCAGCCGTGGTCGCGTTCGCAACGGACGTCACCGCCCAAGGCGTTCAGCGTACCGACGAGATCGGCGATCGGACGCTGTCGCATGCGGGCGACGCCGTCGAGCCGGAACGAGCCCTCGCCGACGGAGCAGAGAGCCGTCAGAAAACGAATGCTCGTGCCGCTGTTGCCCAGGAACAGTTCGGCGTGTGCCTTCGGGATTGTTCCGCCGCAGCCGGCGACCGTGGCCGTCTGCGTAGCCCGATCGTGCGAGACTTCAATCCCCAGTCGGCCGAGGCTCTCGATCATCACTCGCGTATCATCGCTGTCGAGGACGCCGGTGAGAGTGGAATCGCCGTCGGCGAGCGCGGCCGTGATGAATGCCCGGTTCGTCAAGCTTTTCGAGCCGGGAGGGCGAATCGACCCGTGCAATGGACGAGAAACCGGATCGATCGGAAGCGGGTCGAGCATCATGCATTGCGGAAGGAGGATCGGAGATCCTCACGATAACGATGCTTGCATGGGAAGGCGACCGGCGCAATCGATTCGCATTTCGAACAGGTGACGAAGGACTCACAGCTTCGGCAGCTTGATGTCGGGCGCGTCGTACCTCGGGTCGCGGAAGTCCTCAACAAACTCGACGCCGAAGCCTTCGTCGAGCTCTCGTTGTGCCCTGCGCGACCAGGGCGTGCCGGGGTGTTCGTCGATGACGTGGCGATACAGTTCTTCCGCGGTTTTTCGCTGAAGTTCCAGTTCCGCGAGATCGACCTTCGTGATCTTCACCTGCTCGGGATCGGGCGGCAGCATTTCACGACGGATGCGGATGGTCCACGCGTTCGTCTCGGGTTTCGTGGGCTTCGGGCTGGTCTTCACATGCTGATCGAGCGCCAGCAAATATTGGAACAGCCGTACGCGGTACGCCAACACCTGGGCATGGATCAGGTCATAGGCCGCCCGCCAGCGCCAGGATTCCTCACGTTCGCGTTGAGGCTTGATCTGTTCCAGAATCACCGACGCTTGGTTCGCGAGAGTCATCGAACGCAGCGCCCGATCGAAGTTCTCCTTGCCCTGCTGCCGGAACTCCTGCGGATTGACCGAGTAGTGCCACTGGCGGACGTCGAGCAAACTGTCGCGATACGGGTTCAGCGTCGCGATCACGTCGAAGATTCGCTGCCGAAACTGCGGGCTGCGGGCGCGGGCTTCTTCGTACTCACGGCGGGTGCCCAAGTCCGGCTGATACTCTTTCATGTCGAGCAGGTCGAACTTGCGGCGATCGTGGGCGCCGGGGCCGTCGAGCGTTTCCTCTTCGCCGGGGAGCAGGAAATAGATCCCGCCCGACTCCTTGGCGAGACGCACCTGCTCGTAAGGCCCGAAGCCGCTTTGGAACACGTCGTACCTTCGACCGAAGCCGTTCCATTGCAGCGCCTCGACTGCGGCGGTTTCGGGGCCGCGGTTCACCTGCAGCCAGTGTGAAAGCATGTATTTCGGATCGATGAACCGCATGCGGGCATAGGGATAGCCGAACACGGCTTCGCGACCGAGGATGTACACCGGCGCGTTGGCCCGCTTGACCTCGTTGATCGCCTCTTCGATGTACTGGCCGTCGTCGCCCGACTCGTCGGAGACGATCACCAGCACGAGCCGGCGATCCTGCCGGCCCGCCATCACACGGTATTTCGCGACGACGTCGCGCACCGCGCGGCTCATGTTCTCGAGACCGCTTTCGTCGATGGCGATCTTGTCGATCGCCTCGCGAATCTTCGTGAGATCCGCCGAAGGCGTTTCGAGAAGCGGGTGCAGCTTCTCGCCGAAACCGACGATCGACGTCAGCAGGATTTCGTCCTGCGGTCGATCACCTCGGCCGCGGCGGTTGGCGAGCGTTTCGTCCTTCTTGGCCGCGATGCCGAGTTCTTCGTAGACCTTGTGGAACTGATCGCGAATCTCCTTCTGGTCGTCCTTCATGCTCTCCGACTCGTCGAAGAGCCACACGACCATGACCTTGCTCTCGCGCATCATGCGAAGCAATTCGCGCGTCAGCCGCGACAACGCGGCACCGTAGCCTTCGACGGCTGCGCCGGTCTCACCCATCACCGCCGATTCGCCCAGGTCTTCGCCCAGCAGCGACTCGCCCGGCAGGCTGAATTCGCGAATGTTGGCGACGAGCACGGGCTCCTTGAGACTTTCCGACGTTTCGATGCGGGTCTGCGACACGGTCGGACCGGTGGCGGCACCGATCGCTCCCGTCACGACTCCGCCGGCGACCGGATTCAGGTTCTCCGAGATCTCGGTGTTGAGATCGAGTTCCTGGCTGAACTCTTCCTGCTGCCGCTCTTCGCTGAAGACCGTTTCCAGCAGAATCGCTTCCTTGTCGATCAGTCCGTAACGGATCAATGCGAACGCGGCGAGAATGAGCACGTGCACCGTCAGCGAAACGCCGACGGCACTGATCAAAAGCTTTCGCGGCATGAGCGCACTCAGTGCCCCTGCGGGGCGAAGGTCGAGGATCGAAGATTGAGAAAAGAAGGGTGGATACGTCAAAAGAGGAATCACGGCGGACCGAACGGAACGCCATGTCAAAACTCAACTCTTCACTGCTCCGTTCTCACTTCTTCCGTTCTCACTCCTCAGTTCTCCGTTCTTTCACAGCTTAGGTCGCTCGCGGGGCTTGATCTGCTCGGCCGGCATTTCCTTCCGCCTTTCCTCCTCTTCAGCGAGGAGCAGGCGGGCGACTTCCGGGTCGGCGGCTCGCGGTCCGAAGCGCGCGACAAGATCGTTCTCTTCGACCCACTTCCAACCCATCGGCGTGGAAAGCTCGACAGCGGCGAGATCCGCCCACGGCGTTCCCGGATGCTCATCGACGACTCGTGACAGATACTCGCGGGCCGTGTCACCGATTTTCTTCACGGCCGGGCCGCCTGCGATCTCATTGCTCGGCCGCAGCGACCATTGATTGTTCTTCTTGTCCTCGAAGGCCTTCGGCGAGACTTTCATTTCGGCCAGCACGGTGTTGTAGCCGTAGGCCCTGGCTCGGAGCGCCGACACGCGACCCACGGCGAGATCGAATTCCGCCCGCCAGCGAGTACTGTCGAGCTTGTCGCGATCGCGGAGGCCCTGCTCGAGGATCATCGCCAGTTCCTGCAACTGGTAATCGACGACCGCCATGGGCTTTTGAGCTTCGGTGATCGCTTGGCGAAGCACCGTGTCGTTCTCCCCTGGAAAGACGAGTCGCGGTCTCGGAAGCGCCGCCCGCTTGTCGTTTTCCTGCGACAGCATCGCCGCCCGCACGAGCGCCTGCTTGGCGAGGTTCTTCTTGAGCTGAGCTTCGACGACCGCGATGGGGCGATAGTCGGGCGCGTAGTTTCGCATCACCGCGGGATCGAAGGGCTTCGCCGTTTCTTCGGCCAGCAGATACAGTCCGCCGGTCTCCGCCGTCAGCCGCGTCAGGCCGTAAGGACCGAAGCCGCTCGACAGCGTTCGTGCCGGGCCGCGGCCCCAGAACGGCAACGCGAGCAGTTCGGGAAAGACCGTTTCGGGTCCGCGATCGACGGGCAAGGCCTCGACGAAGCCGTCGTCGTAGGTCCAGTTGATGAGTTCCTTCGTCTGGCCGAGCGGTGCCGCGTTGCCGACGCAGTAGACCTTGATGCCGTACCGCTTGAGCTTGCCGATGACCGACTCCAGTTCCTGGAAGTCATCGCCGCGCTCATCGGTGACGACGATCACCATCATGTTGCGCCGCTGCTTCGTGCGATGCGCCATGAAGCGATTCGTGACTTCGCTAACGGCCGTCACCACGTTTTCGAGGCTGGTATCGGGATCGGGGATCGCGCGAATCTTGTTCGCGACCTCGGCGACGTCTTCGGTGGCTTCCTCAGTGAGCAGGTTCGTCTTGTCGGCGTAAGTCGCCGCGACGGTGAGCAGCCGCTTCTTGTCGAGAACGCCCAGTTCGTCGAGTTGGGCGTAGATCGTCTCGAAGCGGTCGGCGATCGCGTCGCGCCGGTTTCGCAACGACAGCGACGCGTCGAACAACCACAGAACGGTCGTCTCGTTCTCACGCAGATTCGCGGCCAGTTCGTTCGTAAGCCGATCGATCGCACCTTCGACGCCGCCGGTGTGCTCGGTCGTACCGGTGACGTCGAACTCCGCCGTCAGATCGAGTTGGTTCGGTTGAACGATGCGCTCCTCGACCGGTTGAGTGGTGAGGACGAACTCCTGATCGAGCCGCCGGTCAAACGGCTCCTGCGGCTCGCGTCCAATTTCAGTCGCTGCGGCCTGAGATGGACTCGCGATGTTCAGGTCGCTGTCGTTGCCGACTTCGTCGAGCACCGTTGCTGTCTCGAACTTGTACTGGTCGAGTTCCGGCTCTTCGATCGAGCTCACGATTTCAGGCTCGGGCTCGCGAAAGGTCGTATGCACGATGCTGGCGAACAGCACCAGAATCACGAGATGCACCGCCGCACTCACCACCCAGGCTGGGGCAGCGCCGAGCCGAGCCAGCAGACCGCGAGACTCAACGGGCGCAGGTGCCGCGTCGGATGCACGGGAAGGGCTGTTCAGAACGGCCGTGCGGCTCAAAGAAGGCACCTTTCGCTGAGCACCGGCGGCGAGGGAATCCCCCAAATGCCTCCACGGAAGCATCGACTTCAGTTTATCCGCCAATTCGGCCGCTCGCAACGGCCTCGAAGTCGAGCCTCATTCCTATCATGCTTTCAGAACGATGGTTACGACGTTTAGGCGGGCGACCGCCGCCACAGAACCGTCGTGACGGACACCTGCGACCGGCACGACACAGAACTCTACAATGAGAACCCGAATTTGAGCCGTTTCGTTCGTTGCCACTTCCGTTTCATTGCTGCGGAGACGCCAGAATGGCTGCATCTCATGATTGGACGATGGTCACCGCCGCAGGCTTGATCGCCGTCTTCCTCGTCGCGCCGACAGATGCTCAGGAGGCGTTCGATAGCTTTGAATCCCTGCGGCGACATCATGCGAAAGCCGGCTTCGAGGCGACAGCCGCCTATCTCGCCGCTCATCCCGACGCGGCCGATGCTCGCGAAGCGTATCGATTCCTCTTTCAGACGGCGCTCGACGAGGATCTGACGCCGCAGGCCAAACCTCACGCGGTGAGGTTTCTACAGGAACAGGCCGACGCACCGCTGTCCGAGAAGTCTCGCGCGCGGCGAGTCGCGATGCTGTCGCTCGCGCTCGAGGGCGAAGCCGATGCCGCCCTCGACGTTCTCGGGGAGGAACTCGCCGCGTTCCGCCGGCTCGATCCTTCGGCTGCGATCGATGCCGCCACGGCTCTGGCCGCCGCCGTGCAGCGGGGCGGAAAGCCCGAATTTAGTTCGCGGGTCTACGACCGCCTGCGCCGCACGTTCTTTTTGAACTCGGGCGTCGAGACCATCGTTGGGAACCGATTGGCGCGACTGGAGCTGCTGGGGAAGCCCGCCCCGGCGATCGCTGCCCCTGATCTCGAGGGCAATCAGGCGATTCTGGCAGACTTTGCGGGCAAGGTCGTGCTGGTGGACTTCTGGGCGACGAACTGCCCTCCCTGTCTGGAAGAACTGCCGCAGTTACGCCGGCTTTACGCCGATCTCCATAGTAGCGGGTTTGAAATCCTCGCCGTCAGTCTCGACGAAGAGGAAGACCTGGTCCGCGAGTTTCTCGCACGCTCGCCGTTGCCTTGGCGGACGATTCTCAGCACCGCCGACGACGAAGCCGCGAGAAATGCGTTCCGCATCGAAACGATTCCCGCGAACTTTCTGATCGGGCCGGACGGTAAGGTCGCCCGGGTCGATCTGCATGGAAACGACCTCCGCTCGGAGGTCGAACGGATGCTCAAGGACGCGAAGGGGCGGACGGAGCCGTAGCCGAGTCACGGTCGGTCGCCGAGGCGTTCGCCTCGGCCCGAGGAGGCGATCCGTGCGATATCGCGAGCACGTGGTTCCAGTGGGCCGCAGGATCGACCTGTTCGTCCGCGAATACGCTCCAGCGGTTGAGACGGAGCGTACCCTTGTGTTGCTCCACGGAGCCTCTGAGCATGGCGGCCGGCATCGCCATGTCGCCGAACGGCTCTGCGGTTACGGCTGGCGCGTGCTGACGCCCGATCTCCGCGGGCATGGCCGATCAGGCGGACGGTCGATGCATCTCGGTCGCTTCAGCGACTATGTCAGCGATCTGGCGACGATCTACGACCGCTTCGATCTGCGACCGGAAACGACCGCGCAAATCGGCCACAGCATGGGCGGCCTTGCGACGATTCGTTTCGCGCAAACACACGCCGGTCGCCTCGCATCGATCGCCTTGTCGTCGCCGCTGCTCGGCCTCGTCGTCAAGGTGCCGCCGGTCATGCTCGCGAGCGGCCGAGTGCTGTCGGTGACCTATCCGTGGAAGCGCTTTCGCAGCGTGATCAATCCCGCCGACGTCACCCGCAGCGCCGAAAGCATCGCCGAGCGGCAGACGGATCCGCTGTACCGCAAGAGCGTCACGGCCGGCTGGTTCTTCGCGGTTCAAGCCGCGATGCGCGACGCGTGGAAGTTCGCGGCATCGCTGTCGATCCCCGTGCTCGTCGTCCAGGCTGGCGAAGATCGCATTGTGGATGGCGCGGCGGGTCGCGCCTGGATCGCGACCGTCGCCTCGCCCGACACGCGCTTCCACGAACTGCCCGGACGCTTCCACGAACTGCATTATGAAGAGGATTGGCCGAAGACCGCCTTCCTCTATCACCGCTGGCTCTCCGCACGCCTGAACTCGACCGAACAGGCCCCGGCTCCTCTGCGAATGGCGGCATGAAAAGACGCTTGCGGCTTCGCGAAGCCGCAAGCGTTGAATCACCGCTGCAGATGTCGCCTCTCAAGGCACCAGCGAGCGCCGATCACTTGTCGCCTTCCGGGTGCTCGCCGACGAAGCCTTCCTTCAGGCCTTCTTCCGTGACTTCGCCGGGCAGCGGGTCCATCGTGAGCTTGAGTCGCGTCTCTTCATCCGGCACGACGACGGGGCGGACGACACGAAAGCCGACATGGAGTGCGTCGGTGAGGTACCAGATGCTCTGCGGACGCTGCGGGTCTTGCTGCTTCCAGTCGGGGTTCGAGACGAGGCGCGACGCACTCCGCAGTTCGTCGGGCGATTGATCCCATGAGCCGCCGCGGACGACGCGGTTGTACTCTTCGGTCACGACCGGAATGCTCAAGGGATTGCCGGCGAGCTTATCGCCAAACGTCGCGTAAAAGCCGGGGTCGTAGCCGTCGAGCGTCCACTCGGCGACATTGCCGTGCATGTCGTAGAGGCCCCAGGGATTCGGCTTTTTCTGTCCGACGGGCTGGTACTGGTAATCGCTGTTGTCGCCCGACCAGCCGTACTCCTCCAATTCTTCGGGATCATCTCCGAACGAGTAAGCGGTGGTCGTGCCGGCGCGGCAGGCGTATTCCCACTCGGCCTCGGTCGGCAGGCGATAGTAGTGGCCCGTCTTTTCGCTGAGCCAGCGGCAGTACATCTTGGCCGCGAGTTGCGTCATGCAGATCGCGGGATAACCGTCGTGGCCCATGCCGAAGGTCATGTCGGTGTAGGGCTTCGTGGGACGCGTGACGGCGTCGGCGACTTTGTCGAGATCGGTTGGATCGACTTTCGCCAATCGTCGCCGCTGAATATCGAGGTTGTAACTCCAGATGTCGTACTCGTCCCACGTGACTTCGTGCTTGCCCATCCAGAAGGGGGCGATCTTCACCTTGTGCCGAGGGCCCTCGTCGGGCTTGTGATCGGCTTCACCTTCCGGGCTGCCCATCAGAAATTCGCCCCCCTGGATCGGGACGAGGTCGAACGTAATGTCGGTGCCCGAGATTTCTTCGGTGTAGACTTCGAAGTCTGGCGGAGTCTTCGCGTCGCTGCCGGCGTTATCAGCCGCGATAGCGGAACCGGTCATCAGCAATGAACTCGCGACGAGCCGTTGCATCGAGCGCTGAAACGATCCTAAAGTGAACATCGAAAACCTCGATCACGCAGACAGGTGATAACGGTGGGACAATCGCGAGGCGGGACGCTCGGCATCGCAGCGGCGGCAGTTCTGATGGCCACCGCGGTCTGTCGGGCGAATGACGACGCCTCGGTTCGGTACGAGTTTACCCGCATCCGGATGGGCGTGCCCTTCAACATCACAGTCTATGCCGCCGACGAGGCGTCCGCCAACTCCGCCGCCGATGCCGCGTATCGCCGAATCAAGGAATTGAACGACGTTTTCAGCGATTATGACCCTCGCAGCGAGTTGAGCCGGCTGCTGCGCGATGCAAAGCCCGGCGAACCGGTGAAAGTCAGCCGCGATCTGATCACCGTGCTGGAACGGGCGGAAGACTTCTCCAGATCGTCGGACGGCGCGTTCGATGTGACCGTCGGCCCTGCGGTCAGACTGTGGCGTCGTTCGTGGCGATCCAAAGAGAAACCCAGCCCCGAAACCATCGCCGACGCCCTCTCCAAAGTCGGCTACGAGAATGTGCGGATCAACACCGCGAACTCCACCATCACGCTCGCGAAGCCGGGCATGCAACTCGACTTTGGCGCGATCGCCAAGGGCTATGCCTGCGACGAGGCTCTCGCGATTCTCAAGTCACGCGGCCTGCTGATCGGTTTGGTCGAAGCCGGAGGAGACATGGCCTGCGGCGACGCCCCGCCCGGCAAGGACGGCTGGACGATCGCCGTCGAGAGCCTCGCCGCACCGGAAGAGCCAGCACAGCGATTTCTGGCGCTCAAGAACTGCGGCGTCGCCACCAGCGGTGATGCGTACCAGTTCATCGATTTCGACGGCGTGCGGTACTCCCACATCGTTGATCCGAAGACGGGCCTCGGTCTCACGAATCACAGCAGCGTGACCGTCATCGCCACCGACGCGACCGCTGCCGATGCCCTGGCCTCGGCCGTCAGCGTGCTGGGGCCGAAGAAGGGAAAGGCGCTGATCGACAAGACCGACGGAGCGGAAATGCTCATGGTCTATGTTGATGAGGAAGGTATATCGCACGAAGTGACGTCGAGTGGCTTCGGCACTCCTATCAATCGCGAGAGCGAGACTCCCGCCGAGCCGCAATGTCGGGCTTTGCGATAGTTCAGTCTTGCGATGCAAAGCGTTCGCTCCAGTCGCTAACGCTCCTGGCTCGTTTAGGCCAGCAGCTTTAACACTTCCTCCGCGATGCCGGGCACGACGCTCAAACCGTTGCCGCCGCTCGCCGTCGTTTCGCCCTTCCAGTCCACGAAGCGGCCGCCGGCTTCGGTGATGATCGGCACGAGCGCGGCGGCGTCCCACACGCTCATGCCGGTGTCGATCATGAGTTGCGTGCGGCCCGTGGCGACGAGGCAATGGCCGTAGCAGTCTCCCCAGCCGCGGGTGAGCTTGCAGGTCGTGCAGAGGTGCTCGAATACGGCCTTCTTGCCGAGCTTGTCCCAGCGACGCATCGTCGTCGTCGTGAACACGGCCTCTTCAAGACGCGACACGTCCTTCACGCGAACTTGTCTCGGCGCCTTGTCACGCACCTGAAACCACGAGCCTTCACCCACGGCGGCGTAGCAGACTTCGTCGAGGGCGGGGAAGCGACTCACGCCGGCGACGAGCTGGCCGTCCTGCTCAATGCCGATCAGCGTGCCAAACAACGGCACGCCGTGAATGAACGATTTCGTGCCGTCGATCGGATCGAGAATCCAACGGAAGCCGTTCCTGCTCGCCACCTCATCGAACTCTTCGCCCAACACGCCGTCGCCGGGAAACGCCTTCTCGATCGCATCGCGCAAGCGTTCCTCGGCGCCGCGATCGGCGACGGTGACGGGCGTCGCGTCGTCCTTGGAGATGACTTCCAGCTCCGCATCCTGGAAGTGCGACAGAATGAATGGGCTGACGTCCCGCGCGGCCTGCACGGCGAAGTCGAGACGGGATTTGATGACGTTGTTTGAAGGCATGTCGTAGGGTGGGCTGTGCCCATCATTAAGTTGGCGCGAGGGATTGGTGGGCACAGCCCACCCTACAAGAATGAGAACCCACGATGCGGGTTTCGCTCTGAACGATCAAGCCAACGTGCTCGACCACCCGTGAAGCGGGAGCGACGCCGTCACGGTTCCGGTCGCCGACCAGCGAGAATCGCGGCGATCAGGAGCGCGACCGAGGCCGTCTGCAATACCGAAAGGACGGCGTCGAATGCGAGCCACATCACCCGCCAGTCCAGCCCCTGCGCGATGCGCCAATCGCTTAGCCCGCTCGAACCCCAGTACATCAGCTGGATCATCCCCCAGTTGAGGAACATCACCGCTCCGGCGCCGACCGCGAACCAGCAGGCCTTTGGATGAGTCCTGCGCAATCGCAAAATAAGACCGATACCGATGAAGGTCGTGAGATAGACCGGCAGAAAGGTCAGGAACTGGAGAATGCGATAGAGTTCACCGGTCATTGGCGTTTCACGCCTTTATCGCGACCGATGGCGGCGAAGATCACATCTTAACATAGAGTATTCTTCCCGAATGATCACTCACCGATTCCTGATCGATCCCTCCGGTAACTGTGACCTCTCAGAGCCGCGACCGTCAGGGAGCGAGGGACGCCGGGAATCGCTTCCCTAACGGTCGCGGCTCTGTTTTCTGAAGTCCGACGCGTCTTCAGCACTCCTACCGCGTCGCCTTCTCATACCGCGCCAGCGCCATCAGCGGGAAGTAGTGGCGGTAGTAGTGGTAGCGGAGGTAGAAGACTTGTGGGAAGCCGGTGCCGTGATCGAGATTGTCCGGACCGTAAGGTGTATCACCGCAGCAACGGTCAGAACTGACCCCGCGGATCCTGGGTCGTATTGCCGCCCACCTGCGGCACATTCGAGGGGTCGCTTTGTTCTGATTTGAGCGAGCCGCCCCAGGTGATCATCGCCGCGTAGACGGCTTCGTGGATGTTTTCGCTCACGAACTCGACCCGGCCATCGGCGTACAGCACGTTCACACCGCCGGAATGGTTTGAGTTCGGTGCCGAGAGGAAGCCTTCGGTGCCGCCGTTTCTGATGCCGTAGTTGATCTTGTAGTGCTGCAAGTTCGTGCTAACGAGCCTCAGCGACGTCGGTCTCGTCGGATCGTCGTTGTTGTTCGCCTCGCCTTGCAACCGTATGCCGTCATCCCCGACGGTGACGATCACGCCCATAACTTGGCCGTTCGTGCTGCGATCGGGGACGGTGTTGCCGCCTTGCATGTAATAGACTGGTTCCCACCAGTTGGTCGCGAACACGTTCTCGGTCGCTAAAAGGGTCTGGCCGAGACCGTCGCCCACGTTGATCTCGTCGAGCGTCACGTTCTTGTCGACCCAGAACAGGCCGGACTCACGGCCGCCGTCGGAGTCTTTGGTCGAATGTGAGTTCGTGTAGAGCAGGTTCGCGGGATTCGAAATGCTGAACTTCTTGAAGGTGCCCGGCGCAGCGGGAATCGTCCGGCCGCCGTATCCACCGTTCACTGGGTACGACAATGCGCCGGGGACACCGTGGGCCGACGTGTCGTCGGGGCAAGTCAGCACCTGCAGTGAGACCGCCGACGGGTCGAACGCCGGGTTGTTCTGCAGGTCGCGAAGGACGGCGGGTTGATCAAGAACCGTAAGCAGTTCCATCGGCCAAGGCCGTAAGGTTTTCTGGCCAAAACTGTTCACGACCTCGCCGCCAGCCGTTCCCGGAAGCACACCGACCCGCGGTAGCTTGTTTTGCTGCGAAGAGAAGTTGTGGAACGCGATGCCGAGCTGCTTCAGATTGTTCTTGCACTGGACGGCACGCGCCGAGCGGCGAGCGCTCTGCACCGCAGGCAGCACGAGCGCCATCAGGACCGCGATGATGCTGATCACCACGAGCAGTTCGATCAGCGTGAAGCCGCGGCGAGACGAATAGGGACGACTACCGGCAGGTGTGACGGGACGTGCCATGGCCCTGACTCCTTCTAGCAAAATCAAAATAAGAGCTGTATCGCTCCGTTCAAAAACCTCTATTGAATTGAGAGGAGACGAACCTACTGGTTTACCGCACAGTGCCGCCGGGGTCAACGGCCTTTCACGGGATCGGCCGAAGTTGGTGAACTCCCTGATACGGCTAGATGGCGCGAAAGGCGAGCCGACATCCCGGACTTCGATTCCGCGTCGATCGGCGGGGTGTCGTTAAGGCGGATGCTCCGCCGCCACCGATAGCGCCAGAAGCTGTCGGCGCCCACACTCCCTTACCGTGTCGCCTTCTCATACCGCGCCAGCGCCATCAGCGGGAAATAGTGGCGGTAGTAGTGGTAGCGGAGGTAGAAGACCTGCGGAAAGCCGGTGCCGGTGAACTCAGGTTCGTCCCAGGTGCCGTCGAGACGTTGGGAGTCGAGCAGCCATTGCACGCCGCGTTCGACCGCGTCGCTGTGGGCTTCACCGGCGGCGATGAGGCCCATCACGCCCCACGCCGTCTGGCTGGGGGTGGGGTTGCCTTGGCCGCGCAACGACGTGTCGTCATAGCTGGCGACGCTTTCGCCCCAGCTTCCGTCGGACAGTTGCGCGTTCTTCAGCCAGGCGGCGGCTTCGCGGATGCGTGAGTCGGTCAGCGGCAGGCCGATCGCCGAGAAGCCGAGCAACGTTTGCCAGGTGCCGTAGACGTAGTTCACGCCCCAGCGGCCGAACAGCGAGCCGTCACTCTCCTGCTCGCGGCTCACGTAGTCGAGCGCCGACTTCACGGCGGGGTGGCTGATCGGAGCGTGCAGCATGCCGAAGAGTTCCAGCAATCGAGCGGCGAGATCGCTCGTGCTGGGATCGATCATCGCGTTGTGGTCGGCGAAGGGCACCTTCGTGAACAGCCACCGCGTGTTGTTCGAGTCGAACGCACCCCAGCCGCCGTCGCGGCTCTGCATCGCCAGCACCCATTTCACGCCCCGCCAGATCGCTTCGAGCATCGGCGAAAGCTCGGACAGATCATCACAGGCCATCGCCGCATCGATGTCCTGTGCAGAGAGGACGGCCACGTTAGGTCGAAGGTTGAGGGTTGAGGGTTGAGAGGAACTGTTCTCATCTCTGGCCTCGCGCCTCTGGCCTCTGGCCTCCGCTCCCTCGTCGATCAAGAACTCCGCGGCCCAGGGATGCTCGATCGTCGCCGGCAGTGACCGCAGCAGCGCCATCAGCACCATCGCGGTGTCGTCGGCGTCGGGATAGAAGGCGTTCGCGTACTCGAAGGCCCAGCCGCTGGCTTCGACGTGAGGCTTGCCGAGCGACCAGTCACCGCGTCGCCGGACCTCTTGCGAGAGCAGCCACTTGCAAGCCTCGCGAATCGCCGGATGCTGCGGCGGCAAACCGCTGTCACGCAACGCGATCGTGCTGATCGCAGTGTCCCAGACGGGGCTTTTGCAGGGCTGGACGCGGGTTCTTGGGAGGTTGAGAGTTGAGGGTTGAGGGTTGAGCGACGAGGAATGAATCCTGTGTCCCTCTCTCCCCGTCTCCCCCTCGCCCCCTCCCCCGGTCTCCCGATCTCCCGCCTCTCCCGATCCCCCGTCTCCCGTCAAGCACAGCCGGTCCAACTCCCGCAACTGCCCGACCACGAGCGAATCATCGTCCCCGCGGCCGAGGCACTTGAGCGCGACGACGCTCCAGATGATCGGCGGGAAGATTGCCCCGAGTCCGTCGCTGTCGGCGAAGCGTTCGATCATCCAGGCTTCGGCTTTTCGCACTGCGACGCCGCGCAGCGGCTTCAGCACGCCCGATCGATCGAGCGCCTTGTAGGCGCGATCGACGCCGCGGAAGAAGCGATGCCAGTCGAAGAGAGTTGAGAGTTGAGAGTTGAGAGTTGAGAGGCGGCGGCGGCCTTGGACCTGGGCGACTTCGGTGAAGTGTGCCCGATCCATGCAGATCGGGAGTTCTTCAGGACTCTTCAGAAAAAGTTCGCGGATGTGCAGCCCTTCCGCCGGCAGATCGCGGCTGGGACGGAACGCCCACAGCAAACTCAGCGGCACGATGATCGTGCGGCTCCACGCGCTCATCTCGTAGATGTTGAACGGGCACCAGCGCGGCAGCAGCACGAGTTCCGGCGGCACGGCGGGGCACTGGTGATAGCCGATGATCCCCAGCAGCGCGAGGTAGTACCTCGTGAAGCTGTTGACCCGTTCGGCGCCGCCGGAAGCGATGATCGCTTCGCACGCCTTCCTCATCACCGGCTCGTGGGGCTCATGCCCGACAAGTCGCAACGACAGATACGCCTTCACGCTCGCCGAGACGTCGGTCGGGCCGCCTGGATACTGCGCCCAGCCGCCGTGCGGCTCCTGTCGGTGCAGCAGTTCGTTCGCGAGCCGCCGGGCGAGGTCGGTCTTTTCGCGACCGAGCCACGCGAGCAGCAGAAGATACTCGGATTCAAGAATCGAATCGCCTTCGAGCTCGCCGCAGAAGTGTCCGTCGGCGTGTTGCTCTGCGAGCAGCCAGTCGCGGGCCTTCGAGATCGCTTCGCGCAGGTCGTCGCGACCGTCGAAGCGAAGCCCGTCGTCGGAGTCGTCCGCAGTCGCGGGATCGAAGTGGGGGCCGGAGTCGGAGACGGCAAAGCGGGTGCGGCGGACGCCGGGCCTGCCAGCTTCCATGTCGAAAGGCTCTCGCGGGGGAATCGGCCTCGCCGGACGGTCAGCTCAGCCGGCAGACAGACGGGCGGTGATCGTAAGGCCTTTCGTGACGGCGAACAAGGGGGATCGATGGAAGCGCTGAACCCGAGCCAGGAGCGTGAGCGACTGGGGCCGCGTGGCAAACCACTCCGGTCGCTGACGCTTCCGGCTCGCGAGACTTTCCGTTTCCACGTCCCCGCAGTGCAATTCGGCCCGTCGCGACGGTTACACTGCCATGGGGAAGGAGTCGTGGGAATACGTGCAGGCGATGAATTTCGAGATCCGAGATGTCATCGCCGCCCTTGCGTCGCCGGCCGGGGCGGCGGCGCGGGCGATCGTGCGGGTGAGCGGCGACGGCAGCCGTGAGGCGGTCGCGGCGATCTTCGCAGCCGATGATGCGGCGAACTGGAACGACCTTAAGGTCGCCTTTCGTCACACGGGTCGGCTGCGGCTCGCGGAACTGAACGTCGAACTGCCGACGGCCGCCCATGTTTGGCCGACGAATCGCAGTTACACCGGCGAGCCGCTCGTCGAGCTGCATCTGCCGGGGTCGACGCCGCTCGTTGAAGAGACGCTGGCAGCCCTGTACGGAAACGGCGTGCGGCCGGCTCGGCCGGGCGAGTTCACGTTGCGGGCCTTTCTCGCGGGGCGGCTCGACCTGGTGCAGGCCGAAGCCGTGCTGGGCGTGATCGACGCCCATGACCATCGCGAATTGGACGTCGCGTTGCGACAACTCGCCGGCGGAGTGAGCGGGCGCCTCGCCGACGTCCGGCGTGACCTGTTGAGCCTGCTCGCCGACCTCGAAGCCGGCCTCGACTTCGTCGACGAAGACATCGAGTTCGTGAACCGCGACGAGGTCCGCCGGCGGTCGGTGCTGGCGAAAGAAGCGATCGCCGCGTTGTTGACCGACGTCGCCGAACGCTCGCGCGACGCCGGTCGGCACCGCGTCGTGCTCGCCGGCCTGCCGAACGCCGGCAAGAGCACGCTGTTCAACGCCCTGTGCGGCGGCGAACGGGCGATCGTCTCGCCGGTGGCCGGCACCACCCGCGACTGGCTGACGGCGGAAGTGACGTTGAGCGGCGTACCCATCGAACTCGTCGATACCGCCGGCTGGGAGACCGCCGCCGATGATCTGTCGCTCGCGATGCAATCTCTGCGCGCCGAACAACTCGATCGGGCCGACCTCATTGTGTGGTGCACCGCGAGCGATGCCTTCACCGGGCCAGCGAGCGAAGATGCACGGCTTTGGGCGCAACTTGGAACGCTCCATTCCAAAGCGATCTTCATTCTGACGAAAGGTGACCTTGCCGAAGGACGTGATCGCGTAATCACGCGCGACGAAATGTCCGTCAGCGCGCTGAGCGGCGACGGACTCGCAGAATTGAGCGACCGCATCGCTGCCGAACTCGATCGCGAGCGGGCCGGCGCGCGGCAGCTGGTCGGGAGCACCGTCGCTCGCGGGCGGCAGAGCCTGAAGGCGGCACACGACGCGCTGGAACGATCTCTCGTCGCGGCCGATCTCGGATTCGGCGACGACGTGATCGCCGCGGAGACGCGAAGCTCGCTCGACGGTCTGGCAGCCGTGCTGGGAGTCGTCTACACCGACGACGTGCTCGACGTCATCTTCAGCCGTTTCTGCATCGGCAAGTGATCCGATCTATCAGCGACAGAGCCGCGACCGTCAGGGAGCGATTGGGCGGTCCGAAACGCTCCCTGACGGTCGCGGCTCCGAAGGCGTTTGCGAATCTGGTCCCCCTCTCCTCTGGGGAGAGGGGCTAGGGGTGAGGGGATTTCTCGCGGCCTCATCCCTGTGTTCTTCAGCCTCAACGACTACACGCCATCAAACGCAAGCGAGATGGCACGTCCACCTCTTCCCCTCACCCCCGACCCCTCTCCCTAGGGAGAGGGGAGTTTGGTCGGAACCTCTCGCACTCAACGGCGGGTGCGAGACTTCGACTTGGGGCCGGTCGGTCGTGTTTTGTCGTTGCTCAGTTCCGCCTGCTTCCGTGCGCTTTCCGCGGCATCGAACAGACGACCGATCTGGCGGTTGAGCCAAGTCGCTTTGCGCGGTTCGGAGGGTTCCGCCGGCTTGGCGACACGACCCGGCTTGCCCTTTCGCGAGGTCTTGCTCTCGTGTTCGAGCTCTTCGATCTCGTGCTCGATCTCGGCGGCCTCCGCGGGCCCGATGTGCGCGGCCTTGGTTTTCGTGAGCAGCGTGCGTTCGGCGATGCTCCACAGGCTCGATGCGATGAAGTAGACGCACAGGCCCGCCGGCACGTGATAGAAGAACACGCCCATGAAGAGCATCATGAAGTTCATCATCTTGTACTGCGCTTCTTGCTCGGGCGTGGTCGCCGGCGGCATGAAGAGCTTCTGCTGGATGTAGAACAACACGACCGTGATGAGCGGCAACAGATTGAAGTCGGCGCCCAGGTAGGGCAGCGAGAACGGCATGCGGAAGAGCTGATCGGGCGCGGCGAGGTTGTCGATCCACAGAAACTGCGCCATCCGCAGATCGACCGACGTTTGCAGCGCCTGATACAGGCCGATGAAGATCGGCAGTTGCAGCAGGACCGGCAGGCAACCGCTCGCCATCGGCCCGAGCGGCCCGTAGCCGTGCTTGCGGAAGAGTTCCATCTGCGCCTTCAGGAACTTTTCCTGGTCGGTGCCGTACTTCGCCTTCAGTTCGGTGAGCTTCGGCTGAAGCTCTTTCATCTTCTGAGCGCCGATCGCCTGCTTGCGCGAGATGGGGAACATCGCCCCGCGCACGATCACCGTGAGCGAGATGATCGCCAGCCAATAGGGCATGCCCGTCGAGTGCAGCTTCTCGAGAATCCAGAGCATGGCGGGGCTGACGACGGCGAACCAGCTCAGATCCAGGACCGGATCGGCCCCCAGCGGCTCGAGCAGTTCCTTCCGCTTTGGTCCGGTGAAAAATTGCCACGCTTGCGTGACCTCACCGCCGGCTGGGATGGTGACAGTCTCGCTCGTGAGCTTGAAGCTGATGTCGTTGAAATCGCGATTCTTATCGCGCTCGACGATGACCGGTTCACCCTTCGCGATCCAGCGGCTGTCGAATCGTTCGGCGATCGGTCGCTTGTCCTGCGGGAACAGCAGCGCCGCGAAGTACTGCACTTCGACGCCGAGGTACTTGAAGGGCGTGTCCCAGCGTTCCAAGCCGCGGTTCGCGACTTGGGCGGCGTCGGTCAACTCGCCGGCCTTGACTTCTTCGTCGTCGTATTCGGCCTTCGCTTTCGCGAGCTGCGTCTTGAGGGAAGCGTCGCCGGGAGTCGCGGCGACCTGCGCCTCCAGATCGGCGATCTTCTGCTGGAGAGCCTTCAAGCGGCGGTCGGCGGCTTCGGCGGCACGCGTCGCTTTCTCGGCGTCGGCGACGGCGTCGGCGTTTGCGGTGGCTTCTTTGACGGCCATCGAAGCGTGGCTCAGGTCGCCGTCGGCTTCGAGAAACCCAAGCTCGAGGCCGCGGTACATGCTCGTGTGCTCCTCGTTCTCGAGGGGCGTGCCGGTCGGGCCTTGCAGCGTGTAGACCAGCTTTTGCGGCTCGTCGGTGAGGTTCCGGAAACCGAGTTGAATGTCGAGGAGATAGCCGGCGGCTTCGATGTCGCGGGCTCGTTCCGGCGTGCTGTCCTTGACCTTGCGCAGGGTGTAGGACTTGACGGCTTGGATCGATCCGTCGGGGGCCGTGAGCGTAAAAACGACGCCCTGGCTGACGCCCGGCTGGTCGGGGTCGGGAATGGTCTTCTCGACCTTCCAGTTCGTTTCGATGGAGCTCGTCTTGAACGCCGCGAGCTGCCGGTCGAGCTTGTCGATGGCGGTCTGGAACGTGGCGGCTTCTTCATTCGGCGAACTGATGACCTTGAGCGGCTTCTTGCGATCGGACAGCTCGCTGTAGCGAGGGTCGTTGAGCGAAATCGACTCGATCGCAGCGCCGCGGCTGGTGAGCGTGACCTGTTGGAAGTACCCGCTCGCCGGATCGAGCGAACCGAGATCGACGCTACGCTTCGGATTCTGCGGCGCTTCAAGCTGCGCGTTCGCCGCTTCGCCGACCGCAGGGGCCGCCTGTGCCGCGGCATCACCTTCATCGGCCGCTTCGTCGGGGAGCCGCTCGAAGCCGTCTTCGAGTTCGTCAACATCGTCTTCAAGCTCACCGACGGCGGCGGGAGGCTGCTTCGGAAGCGGAAAGAATCGAGGCTGCACGAAGCCGAACCAACCGAACCAGACGAGGCCGGTCAGCAAGAGGAACAGCACCAGCCGCTTGTTTTGGTCCATGCCGAACACTTCATCCTGAGACGCTCTGGCTCCCCTCTCCTTGGGGAGAGGGGCCGGGGGTGAGGGGAGCAGTTTGACGATCTTCGTCGCTTGCGTCCGTCCGCCTCAACCGAGCGACATTGCAATAAGAAAAGACAGAAGAATGCGTAAGAGCAACCCCTCACCCCTGCCCCTCTCCCCAGGGAGAGGGGGACTGGATTCGGGAGCAGCCACAAGATCGTGAGTGTTGTCAGCGTTGCGGGATGCCGTGACCTCGAAGGTCATTCGGCTTTAGCGACCGTCGCTTAGGCGATCGCCGAGAAAATCATCGAGATCCGGATTGTCGTGGATCTTCTGGCGGGTGATCTCAAAGGGGTACTCGACCCGCTTGAAATGCACGATCGCGGGATCGACGACCACGTAACTGGCCCGCGGATCGCCGTTGCGCGGCTGGCCGACGCTGCCGACGTTGATCAACGCCTTCCGATCGGTGAGGGCGTAAGTGAAATCGATTTCTTCCGGCACGAGGAAGTCGAGATCCTCGGTGAAGACTCCCGGAATGTGCGTGTGTCCCTGAAAGCAATGCCGCTCGACGAGGCCGAAGATCTTTTCCATCTTCCGCTGATTATAGATGTCCTCGGGAAAGACATATTCGTTCAGCGGGTTCCGCGCCGAGCCGTGCACGAACATCTGGTTCTCGTCGCGATGGATCCGCGGCAACTCGCCGAGAAACTCCCAACGCCGCTCGCTCTCGGCCTTGGGCCCGCTTTCGAGCACTTTCCGTGTCCAGAAGATCGCCCGCTCGGCCCCGGCGTTGAAGCCTTCCGGATCGAACAACGCGGCCTGGTCGTGGTTGCCCAGCAGCGTCACCTTGCACCGCTCTTCGACGAGGTCGATGCACTCGGCGGGATTGGGACCGTACCCGACGATGTCGCCGAGACAGTAAATCTCTTTGATGCCCTGTCGGTCGATATCGGCCAGAACCGCCTGGAAAGCTTCCAGATTGCCGTGGATGTCGCTGACGATCGCTTTCAACGTTGTTTCATCCACACTCCCGGACCGGGAGCACATTCGGACACCGAAACCAGACGAGCGCTCGTCCGGATGCAATCACGCTCCCGCACAAGGAGCGACGGACCGACACGGCACGGAACCGGTAAGTCTAATACGGGTCTGAGGCTGCGGCAACCGGAGGGCGAAGGGAGCGGGGGATCGGGAGAGACGGGGAACCGGAGACGCCAGCGTTTCGATCCTCGCTCTTGACTCCTGGTACGCGATTCCACATTCGCGATTCCACATTCGCCAGTTTCCAAATCGCAACACCTTCGCGTTGACACTCGGCGACCGTGACGTAGGTTTTCACACCCTCTCTCTGTTCGCGGGGTCGTTTCGATTCGGCAGGAGCCGTTTCGCGTCGACCAAACGATTCGGATCCGTTGTCGCAAGGGCACGGACTGCGGATCGACGTCTTGTGGATCCATCCGTGTTGACGTGGCTGAACGCCGGCATCATCTAAGAGAGAGAACCCCCGCCGATGTCGCTGCAATCTGGTCCCGCTTTCGGTTCGCTGCTGGTCGTCGATGACGACGCCGGCATTCGCGAAGCGATGGCCGAGTATCTCCGCAGTCTGGGCCATCGTGTCGAGGTTGCGTCCGATTGCGACGACGGCGTCGCCCGGCTGAAGGTCTTTCCGTTCGACGTCGTCGTATGCGACGTCTGCCTTCCCGATCGAGACGGGTATCACCTGCTCGAATGGGCCGTCGCCAATCGCCCCGATACGAGCGTCGTGCTGCTCACCGGGTACGGCACGATCGAAGGAGCGATCGAAGCGATTCGTCTCGGAGCGTTCGAGTATCTGACGAAACCCCTCATCGAAGAAGAGTTGAGCCTGTCGATCCGCAAGGCGCTCGGTCAGCGACAGATCGTCGAGGAGAACAAGCGGCTGCGTCAGCGGCTCGACGAGAAGTTCGGGCTCGGCACCGCCGTCGGTCGCGACTACAAAATGCAGCGGATGTTCGACCTGATCGAGTCGGTCGCCGACACCCGCACGACGGTGCTGATCCTCGGCGAGAGCGGCACCGGCAAAACGATGACCGCGCGGGCGATCCATCAGTTGTCGTCGCGCCGCGAGAAGCCGTTCATCGAGGTCGCCTGCGGAGCGCTGCCGGAAAGCCTGCTTGAGAGCGAACTCTTCGGGCACGTCAAAGGCTCGTTCACGGGAGCGTCACAGGACAAGGTCGGCAAATTCCTGCAGGCCGACGGCGGCACGCTGTTCCTCGACGAAATCGCCACGGCTTCACCCGGCTTGCAGGTCAAGCTGTTGAGAGCGATCCAGGATCGCGAGTTCGAACCCGTAGGCGGCAATCGCACCCATAAGGTCGACGTGCGGCTGATTCTCGCCACGAACGCCGACCTGAAGGAACAGGTCGAGAAGGGGCAGTTCCGCGAAGATCTTTATTACCGCATCAACGTGATCAGCCTGACGCAGCCGCCGCTTCGCGAACGCATCGGCGACATCCCGCTGCTGGCGGAGCACTACCTGGGCATCTTCCGCGAGCAGACCGGCAAGCGAGTCAACGGCTTCGACGTGGAAGCGATGCGCGTTATGCAGGCCTACCGCTGGCCCGGCAACGTTCGCGAGTTGGTGAACGTCGTGGAGCGGGCCGTCGTGCTCTGCCGCGGCTCACAGGTCATGGTCAACGACCTGCCCGACAACCTGCGGGAAGACCCGTCGATCCGCGCCTTCGATCGGGCCGGCGGAACAAACCTGAAAGCGGCTCTCGCGATGCCGGAGCGGCAAATGATCCTCGACACGCTCGCCGCGAACCACTGGAACCGCCAGGACTCGGCGAAGATGCTCGGCATCAATCGCACGACGCTCTACAAGAAGATGAAGCGTCTCGACATCGACATCGAGCTCGAAATGATGAAGGCCCGTGGTTGAGCCGGGGCGACCGCGTGCCGCCAATGCGCCGACCTATCACACCGCACTCGTCAGCAGGGCTGCGGCGAACTCTTCGTCTTTGTCCGACTGCGACCAGAAGACGGCCGCCGGCGGCTCGTCGCTCGCGGCGGCTAGCGCCAGTGGCCCGAACGCCGGCACGTTGTTGAGCTGGACGGTGGCGACGGCGCGCCAGGCGACGTTCTGCCAGATGGCCCAGTTCGTCGTCGTGAAGATCGAGCCGTTCGAGCGGGCCACCCACCACGCGCCGACGTAGCGGCCGGCGATGTCGTCGCGTCCGTCGCCGTCGAAGTCGCCGACCCGAACATCCTGCCACGGCAGGTCGCTCCAGGTCGTCCAGCGCGTCGTCACCGTCGGTCCGGTTCCGAACACGAGGCCGACCCACCATTGACCGTTGTAGCGGGCCGCGAAGTCGCCGAAGCCGTTGCCGTCGAAGTCGCCCAGCCGGGCGTCTTGCCAATCGACCGACGACCAGCTCGCCATCAAACGCGTGTCGAACGCTCCGACGCCGTTCGAGAAGCCGACCCACCAGGCGCCGTTCAGGAAGCCGACGAGATCGGCCCCGCCGTCGCCGTTGATGTCGGCCATCGTGAGGCCGTCCCATGTGACGTCGGCCCACTGCGCCCAGACCGTACCTGCGGAAAACTGCGTGCCCAGCGAACGTCCGACGAGCCAGCGGCCGTTGTCCATGACGACGAGGTCGGCATCGCCGTCGCCGTCGACGTCGCTCAGAAAGGTCGCGTCGAAGCGCAGGCCGCCGTTCGACGCCCAGACCGACGGCAGGGCGAACTGAGTGCCCGTCGACAGGGCGGCGTAATAGTTGTTGTTGAAGCGGGCGAAGATGTCGTCCCGGCCGTCGCCGTTGAGGTCGGCGACGGCGACGTCCTGCCAGTTCACGTTCGACCAGCCGCCCCAACGCTGCGTGATGAAGGAGCCGCCGGTGGAGAGGCCGACCCACCAGCCGCCGTTGATGAGGCCGAGCACGTCGTCGCGGCCGTCACCGTTGAAGTCCCCTTGGAGCAGCGCGTTCCAGTTGAGGTTCGACCATTGCGCCCACGTCGCCGTGAAGAACGCGTTCGCTCCGTTGGAAACGCCGACCTGCCAGGTGCCCTGATAATATCCGACGAGGTCCTGCGGCAGGCCGAGCGACGCCGGCACGATGCGTTCTTCGAGGACTTCGGCCGGCGCCGGATGAGTGCTGGCGAGAGTGGAACGACGACGGGCGGCGGGGGCGGAAAGCGTCATCCTGAGATTCCTGTTGCTGACGGGCAGGGCGGATTTCGGAAGCCTCATCTCGACGACCTGCCTGGCCGTCGTCTTCGGCGAACGGCGGCCCGCGCCGAAAAGCCTTAATACGATCTGTTCGAGTCAGCGTCTATCAAAACAAACGCATCCAGACCAGACCGGTTGATGTCTCCATCACGTTATGGAGTTGACGAGGGCGAGCGCAGGGCCTGTTTCCGGAAGGCGGCTTCGGGAAAACCCCGGCGATCTCTCTCGCAGCGATCAACACCACAGAACCGGCGAAGACCCAGCGTCTGAGTCGACCATGAAAGTCGCGAAACACACGAAAGGATGAACCACGGAAGACACGGAATGAACGGAAAGGACAGAGCTTCGTCCGGTTCAGAACATCAACGGATGACGACGTGGCCGGAGCCTTTTCGTGTCCTTCGCGCCTTTCGTGGTTTCTGTTCCGTGTTTTCCGTGGTCGTCAACCTGCACGAGAAGCGTCCGTGATCACGAGCCTCTTCTGAATTCTATTCAGAACCACAGCTCCACGCGTTCGCGGAGTCCGACGGGAAGGCGTTTCATGATCGCCTTCTCGATCTGTCCGTCGACGTATCGCGTGCTGACGTGCGTGAAGATGATCCGTTCGTTTCTGAATCGCTCGGCGCGCTCGATGACGTCGTCGATGTGCATGTGGCCGAACTTGTGAATCTTTTCTCGGCGATGCTCGGGACGGTAAAACGTCAACTCGGTGATCAGCAACTGAGACTCGTAAACAGCAGGTTCGGCGTCGAAGCCGGGAGGGGAGGTGTCGCCGGTGTAGCAGACGAGCGGCATTCGCACTTCTTGAGTGACCTCGACGCCGCTCGTCGCCAGTTCGCGAATTTCGTTTTGCGGTTTGCCGACGAGTTCGGGCCGCAGCTTCCGACGACGGTCCCATACGACGTATCCGACGCTCGGTACCGTATGGGTGGTCGCGAAGACGGTCACGATGTTCTCGCGCGACAACTCGATTTCATCGCCGGGCGAGACGCCGACAAGCTCGCAATGCATGCGACCTCGGTCGAGCCGCTGCCACGATTTCAACATGCGCCCGGTGGGCTCGACGACCTCGGCGGGAAGATAGACCGTGGGCGGTTCCATCTTCATCATCCGCCGCCGCGCCACAAAGACCGGCAGGGCGGCCATGTGGTCGAGATGCGGATGCGTGACGAAGATCGACTTCAAGCTCATGAAGTCCCACGGACTGCCGCCGACGTCGAAGCCGACCTTCAGTTCGGGCACGCGAAAGTAGCTTTGCACGGCCGCGCGGCTGTAACCCTCGACCGTGAGGTTCTTGTGCGTCAGCCTGCGAACGGGGAGGTTTTCGATCATCAGTGGCGAGCGTCAGCTTTTCGCTCGGGGAATCCGAAGCACGAAGCTTGAAATCACTCGTCGTAGTCCCGCGGCAGCACGACGTGGAACGTCGTGCCGCGGCCTTGCTGGGTTTCGAGTTCCAGCGTCGCGTCGAGCAGCTCGCAGAGTCGGCGGACGATCGCCAGCCCGATTCCTTCGCCGTGCTGGTCGACCGACGCCGGCAGCGTGGGATCCTCCGGTCGAGATTCGCCAACCCCGCCGGAAAGATCGATCTGGCCTGGCGGGCATTCCGGCGCTGCGCTGGCTTCACGTGCCTTGCTGGTCACGTCGGCCAATTCCCCTTCAAGATTCGCCGCGGTGCCGGCCGGCAGCCCCGGGCCGGTATCGCGAACGCAAAAACTCCAGCGGCGGTGTGGCTCCCCCTGCCAGCAGACCTCGACGCCGCCGACGTCGGTGTACTTCAACGCGTTGAGCAACAGGTTCTGCACGATCCGGCGGACCTTCAATCGGTCGCCGCGAACGGCGAGCGAAACGGGTCCGTGGGCGGCAAGCTTCAGCCGTTTGGAGTCGGCGAGTGGCCGGCTGGTGCGGCACAACTCCCGCAGCAACTCGGCCGCGTCGAAGGGTTCGTCGCGGCGTTCTTCCAGGCCGGCTTCGAGCCGTGCGAGGTCGAGCAGGCTGGTGAGCATCGCCCTCAGATCGTCGGCCGCGGTCCGGATGAGGCCGACCATTTCAACGCGCTCGTCCTCGTTGACGGCGCCGTCGAGGATGTCCGCCGCCGAACGGATGATGCTCAAGCTGCCGCGCAGGTCGTGCGACGCGGCCCGGAGGCTCTCACCCCGGCTGCGTCCTTCCTCGACGTGTCGCGAAAGGATCTGCTCGAGATCCTTCGCGCGGGCTTCGGCCTCGAGCCGCTGGAGCCGATGAAATTCGCAGACGCTTTGAGTGACTCCTTCGTGAATGACGGCCGAGATGATGCGGTGTGCCGTCGACAGCATCTCGGCATCGGGCGAGGAGCCTGCGAATCCGTCAACCTCGCGCAACAGGGCCTGATGCAAATGGCCCCACTCTCGGGTCATCTGTCGGAGATCCAATCCCTGCTGCCAACGGTGAGCACCATGCCCCGAGGCCGATTGAACGGCAGGATGATCCGAAGTGTCGTGCCGCACGAGCGCAGCGTGCAGCTCGTTGAGCACGGCGGGAACATGATCGTAGAACTCACGCCCTGCGAGCTTCGCGGCGTTCGAATTGTGAGGCGCGTGGTCCACGCGCCGCCGCCACGACGCGAGGATCGTCTCGCGTCGCTTCAGCAGGTGAACGGCGAGCGCGTTGAGGTTTGGGAGCGTCGGCGGCGAAGTTGCAGTCATGGACAAGCTCAGGCTCGGCGATGCCGGACGGTTTTCCGAATCAATGTTTGAGGGCGAACACGAATACAACTTTCGCGGCGCCGCAAGCGAACGTCGCACGACTCACACCGCGACGGGCTTGCCGGTTGCGATGCTTTTCGCCTCAGCGTAACACAATTTCAGCGCGTCCCGGGCGAGCGCGCCGGACAATATCGGAGAAACCTGCTTGTCTTTCACGGCTTTGATCGCCGACTGCAACTCCCCCGTGAAGGCGGCGTACCACTCGTCGCCGCCCTTCGGCCTGACTTCGCGGCTCTTGCCGTCCTGTTGGGTGATCACGGTCAACGGACGATCGACGACGGCTTCGCCGCCGATCGTACCGGCCGCGAAGAGCAGCGTCGCTTTTTCCAGATAGATTTCGAACGCATGCGCAAACTGGTGCCCCTTCGCGGCGATGCCCCCCGAAACGCATGTCACCGCCGGCCCGCTATTCGAGAACACATAACTCGACTGCACGTGATTCACAAAGCCATCGACGAGCAATCCGCGCGAGAAGACCTGTTCGGGGCGACCGCACAGCAGCGAGATGAAGTGATTGTCGTGGATGTGAAGGTCGATGCCCCAGCCGCCGAGCTTGCGAAAATCGCTCATGCCGCCGGACCAATCGGGCGGAGCGATCACCCGTTTGAAGTGCGCGCCGAGCAGCTTGCCGTGCTTGCCGCTGTGCACCATGTCGGCCGCGAACTTGAACTCAGGGAAGAAGGGCAGCACGTGGCCGACCATCAGCAGCACGCCGGCCTTCTCCGCCGCCTTCACCATGCGGTCGGCCGCCTTCAGATCGACGGCGATCGGCTTCTCGACGAGCACGTGCTTGCCGGCCGCGATCACCTCGCCCACGACCTGCTCGTGCATGTCGGTCGGCAGGCAGATATCGACGAGATGGATCTCGGGATCGTTGATCAGCTCGCGGTGGTCGCCGTAAACCCGAATGCGCGAGAGATCGACCTGACCGCCGCGCGGACCGAAGTTGCCTTGAATGCTCGTCCAATCGCCGGCGCGTTTCTTCGCGTCTCGTGTCGCGATCGCGGTGACTTTCCCACCGCGTAGCTTGTGCGAGGCCGTATAATGCGTGTACCCCATGAATCCGAGACCGACGATCCCGATATTGATCATGGCGAAGTGACCGTACGGACAGGACGTGCCGCTCGTCCATCGATGCTGGACGAGCGGCGGCGGGCTTTCGTGGGAACGGAGCCGTCAGCATCCCGCCGCCCGTGTCGGAAGTCAACCGGCAGCCGCAACTTGAGGGCCGTTGCGACCACCGGAACTCACGGCTACGATGAACGTATCAACGGACGTTGAACCCACCTTTGGCGAACGGCGGGCCTCGGCCCTCCGAGACCTTCCGACGACCCTCCCGCTTCCGCTTTCTGGATAGCATGACCGGCAGGCTGTCGCCTGCCACATGCGTCGTTGAGAAAACTCTATGCTCAACATCACGAGTCGCGGCACCGCGAAAACGTGCGACGGCCTCACCCGTCGCGACATGTTGCAGGTCGGAGCGCTGGGAGCGATCGGGCTGTCGCTGCCGCGGCTCGCCGCCGCGAAAGAGGCGGGCCAGGTCAAGCCGGGGCACGAGAAGCGCTCGTGCATCATGATCTTCAATCTCGGCGCCCCCAGCCAGCAGGATTGCTTCGATCCGAAGCCCGACCAGGCCGCCGAGATCCGCGGTCCCTTCAAGACGATCTCGACGGCGTCCGACGCCTTCCAGCTCACCGAAATCCTGCCGCGTCATGCGGAGCTCGCCGACAAGTTCAGCCTTGTCCGCAGTTGCTATCACAGCGCCGCGGCGGTGCATGACACCGGCCACCAAATGATGCAGACGGGTCGGCTCTTTTCGGGCGGTGTGAACACGCCCCACGCCGGCTGCGTGACGAGCTATCTGCTCGGCCGCCGCAGCGACTTACCGGCATTCGTGATCCTGCCGGAAGCGATGGGCAACACCGGCGGAAACCTGCCGCACGGTCAGGACGCCGGGTTCCTCGGCAAGGCCCACGATCCGTTCGTGCTCAACGCCGACCCGAGCAAAGCCGACTTCAAAGTGCCCGACCTGCTGCCTCCGCAAAGCATCGGCGAGGCTCGCCTGGACCGACGGCGGCGACTTCGCGAGATCGTCGAGTCGACGGCGACGCGTTTCGAGGCGAGCCAGTCGGCGGAGCTGATGGACGCCAATTTCGAAGCGGCCTACCGCATCGTCACGAGTCCGAAAGCTCGCGAAGCGTTCGATCTCGCGAAAGAGCCGATGGCCGTCCGCGAGAAGTACGGCATGAACCGCTTCGGCCAGTGCCTGTTGCTGTCGCGCCGGCTCATCGAAGCCGGCGTGCGGTTCGTGACGGTGAACACGTTCCTGACCGTCTTCAACGAGATCACCTGGGACATCCACGGCACGACCCCGTTCACCAGCATCGAAGGCATGAAGGACATCGTCGCCCCGATGTACGATCAGGCCTACGGCGCGCTCATCGAAGACCTGTCGCAGCGCGGCCTGCTCGAAGACACGATGGTCTGCAATCTCGCCGAGTTCGGCCGCACGCCGCGAATCAACCCGGCCGGGGGACGCGATCACTGGCCGAACTGCTGGACGATGTACTTCGCCGGCGGCGGTGTGCAGGGCGGCCGGGTCGTCGGCAAGAGCGACGCGATCGGCGCTTATCCGGCCGAGCGACCCGTCGGCCCTAATGAAATCGTCGCCACGATCTTCCACAGCCTCGGCCTCGATCTGAACGCCCATCTTCCCGGCCCGGCGGGCCGTCCCTTCCCGCTCGTCGACTTCGGAACGAAACCGATCACGGAGTTGTTCTGAGCGGGGCCGGCTTCGTCTTTGGCCTATTCGAGATTCCAGAGGTGAGCAATGGGTGTCACCGACGTGTTGACGTTTCTTCGGGCACAGCCATTCGTGCCGTTCCGGGTTCATATGTCAGACGGAAGGACGTTTGACATTCGGCACCCGGATCAGGCGCTCGTCGCGAGGACAAGGCTCGTCGTGGGCGTCGGAGCAGGTCCGATGACGGGCGTCGCCGATCACCTCGAACATCTCTCCTTCATCCACATCACCGGTCTTGAAGAGATGGTTCCGGCGAGTCGAGATTGACGTTTCGAAGTTCTGCTGTGCTTAGTCTTCCGTGAGTATTGTGAAAATGTCATTGCTTCGATTATTTCTGCCTGCCGCGATTTCGGCGTCGTGCCTCGTCCCTAGCCTAGGTGTCGCGACGGAAGGTGGTCTCTCGATCCTGCCCGACGCCACAACCCTCGTCGGCCGCGAAGCCTCCCAACGGCTTCTGGTGATGAATCGCGACGGTGCCAACTTCACAGGCGAAGCCGAAGGCACTTCGTTCGAAGTCAGCGCTCCCGCGATCGCGAAAATCGAACACGGCATCGTCCGGCCCGTGTCTGACGGAAAAACCACCGTCACGGTGACGACCGCCGACGGTCGCAAGGCGACCATCGAAATCGTGGTGACGGGAACCTCGGAACCCTTCCAGTGGAGCTTCCGCAACGACGTCCAGTCGGTACTCACGAAGGCCAGTTGCAACAGCGGCGCCTGTCACGGCGCTCTCGCGGGGCAGAACGGCTTTAAGCTTTCGCTGCGCGGTTACGACCCGGCGTTCGATCATGCCGCGATCACCCGTCACGCCGGGGGGCGTCGCGTCACACCCGCCGATCCGGCACGCAGCCTCTTGTTGACGAAACCGACGGGGGCCGTGCCGCACAAAGGAGGCGTGCGGCTCGAAGTCGGCAGTGAAGACTACCGGGTGCTCGCGGAATGGATTGCCGCCGGTCAGCCGTCTCCCGCGGAAGACGATCCGCGGATCGAGCGTCTTGAGATTCTGCCGGAGTCGGTCGTGCTGTCGCCCGGCCAAACGCAACAACTCGTCGTGCGGGCGCACTTCGGCGACGGCCACGCCGCCGACGTGACTCGCTGGGCGCGATTCACCGCGACCGACGGCACCGTCGTGAAGGTCGATGACGCCGGCAAGGCGACCGTCACCGGTCATGGCGAGAGCTCCATCGGAGCGTGGTATCTGGCGCAGAACGTCGTGGCGACGATCCGCGTGCCTTACGAATCGAACGTGCCCGACGCCGTCTTCGCGAATGCGGCGCGGTCAAGCTTCATCGACGAGCATGTGCTCGCGAAGTTGCAGACGCTGCGGATTCCACCTTCGCCGCCGGCGAGCGACGCCGAGTTCCTGCGGCGCGTCCACCTCGACACGATCGGATTGCCGCCGACGCCGGACGATGTCCGCGAGTTTCTCGCCGCCGCCGATCCGCTCAAGCGGCAGAGATTGATCGATCGTCTGCTGGCTCAGCCCGAGTTCGTCGATTACTGGACCTATCGCTGGTCCGACTTGCTGCTCGTGAACGGCGAGAAGCTCAAGCCGAAGCAGGTCGAAGCCTATTCGAGCTGGGTCCGCGAGCAGGTTGCGCAGAACACCCCCTGGCACGAGTTCGCACGAAAGATCGTCACGGCGTCAGGCGCTTCGGCCGAGAGCGGTGCCGCGAACTTCTTCGTGCTGCACCAGGACGCGCAAGACATGTCGGAAACGATCTCGATGACGTTTCTCGGCATGGCGATCAATTGCGCCCGCTGCCACGACCATCCGCTCGAAAAATGGACGAACGACCAATACTACGGGATGGCGAATCTGTTCGGCCGCGTCCGTGCCAAGGGCGACGACGATAACCGGATCATCTTCGTCGCCGACCGGGGCGATGTCGTCCAGCCCAGAACCGGCAAGCCGCAGCCACCGCGACCGCTCGACGCTCCGCCGATCGCGGAGGATTCTTCCGACGAGGACCGTCGCGAGTATCTCGCCGACTGGCTCACCTCACCCGAGAATCCCTATTTCGCGAAAGCCATCATCAATCGCGTGTGGGCCAACTTCTTCGGCGTCGGCATCGTGGAAGCCGTGGATGACCTGCGTCTCACGAATCCGCCCAGCAATCAGCCGTTGTTTGACGCTCTTGAGAGAGACTTCATCGCGAGCGGTTACGATCTCCAGCACCTGATGCGCACGATTCTGGTCTCGCAGACGTATCAACGCTCGAGCGTGCCGCTCGCCGGCAATGAAACCGATACGCGGTTTTTCTCGCACTACTACCCGCGCCGCCTGAAGGCCGAAGTGCTGCTCGACGCGGTCTCGCAGGCGACCCTGGCTCCCACGAAGTTCGCCGAGAAGCCGCTGGGCACCCGGGCGTTGCAACTGCCGGACGTGAAGGTGGCGTCGTACTTTCTCGACACCTTCGGCCGCCCCGACCGGCTGCAAACCTGCGAATGCGAACGCAGCGACATGCCGAGCATGAAGCAGGTCTTGAACCTGATGAACGGCGACACCGTTAACGAGAAGCTCTCGCGCGTTCCGGATGAAA
Source organism: Planctomycetaceae bacterium (assembly GCA_013813775.1). Classification (GTDB taxonomy): domain Bacteria; phylum Planctomycetota; class Planctomycetia; order Planctomycetales; family Planctomycetaceae; genus JACCRE01. Next base: position 22,694 of record JACCRE010000240.1, on the reverse strand, counting down.
AGCAAGGCTGGACCGACAACCGCATCGGTCTCACGCTCGCTTCAGGCGTGTCGAACGATCAGATCGTCGAAGACGCCTACCTCGCGACCCTCGGCCGCTTCCCGACGGAAGAAGAACAGGCCCAACTCCTCGCCGTGCTCGCCGAAACGCCGGCCGATTCGCGTCGAGTGGCGATCGAGGATCTGTACTGGGGGCTGTTGACGAGCAAAGAGTTTCTGTTTCAGCATTGAGACGCCGTCGCTTCAAAAGGCAGTTTGATGTCCACGGTACGAGCACCCGCACAGAAGGATCCATCAGCCTCGACTGCGACCGTTGCCGGAATGACGGTGCATCTCGCGGATTTTGACTTCGAAGTCCCTTCGGGCTTACTGGCGTTCGAGGACTTTCGCTGTTGGACGCTATCGGACGCATTCCCCGAGCGAGGTCGGTTCGATTTTCTGCGAGGACGGGTCGAGGCCGACATGTCGCCGGAGTCTCTTTTCTCACACAACCAACCGAAGACAGAGATTGCATCGGTCCTGTACGGACTCGCGAAGCGACTCGACATTGGGACTGTTTTTGGCGACCGCGCCCGTGTCGTCGTCGAATCGGTCGGTCTGTCGTGCGAACCTGATCTGACGTATGTCTCGAATGAGTCGTTCGATCTGAAACGAGTCGCGCTGACGCCGAAAGACGATTGGCCGCGTGATGCCGTTGAGATCGTCGGTCCGCCCGATCTTGTCGTCGAGATCGTCAGCGACAGCAGCGTGAGGAAAGACACCGAAGACCTGTACCGACTTTATTTCGAGGCCGGCATCAAGGAGTACTGGCTAATCGACGCACGCGGCAGCAATGTCAGCTTTCGTCTTTTGACTCGCGGCCAGACAGCGTGGAACGACGCCGAAGCAGACTCCGGCGGCTTCCTGTTCTCTACAGTGCTAGGACGCTCTTATCGACTCGATCGACAGACGGGCCGCCGTGGTGAGTCGCGGTATGACCTCGTGGAAGGTGGTGCATCGTGATTCCGGCGCAACCAATCGCACTGCTGCAATGTCTGGCAGTGCCGTTCGTATGGGCGGTGGCCGCGTCGGCATCCGCCGCACCGCCCGACTTCGCGAAAGACGTGCAACCGCTCCTCACCAAGTACTGCGCCGGTTGCCACAACGCCGCCGATGCCGCGGACAACGGCGCATTCTCGCTCGATAACTTCACGGCGCTGATGAAAGGCGGCGAGCACGGGGCGGTGATCGTCCCCGGAAAAGTCGATGAGAGCCGCATCATCAAGCTCATCGAGCGCGCGGATGGCCCCGCGATGCCGCCGGAGGACGAACCGGCGCCGTCGGCGGCTGAAATCGCCGTTCTGAAGGCCTGGATCGAGGCGGGAGCCGAGGGACCGATCGGCGACCCTGCGCCGATGCTTAATGTGCCGAAGATCGAGCCGACGGCCGCGGTGCGACGACCCGTGCACGCGGCCGCGTGGTCGCCGGACGGCGAAGTGCTCGCCGTGGGCCGGTATCAGTCGATCGAACTCCTGAATCGCGATCACAAGGCCTTGGGAGTGATCGAAGGCCTCTCCGGGCAGGTGAACGTCCTCGCGTTTCTGCCTGACGGCAAGATCGTCGCGGCTGGCGGTGAGCCCGGTCTCGCCGGCGAAGTCACGGTCTGGAACCGGGAGACGCGAGAACTCGTCTGGAAAGCACAGGCCCATCGCGACGCCGTCACGGCCGGGGCGGTGAGCGGCGACGGCACGCTCATCGCGACCGGCAGCTACGACCAGACGATCATCGTGTGGGACGCCGCGACCGGCGCACAGAAGGCGACGCTCACCGGCCACAATCATGCGGTTTTCGGTCTCGCATTCCACCCGACAAAGCCGATCCTCGCCAGCGCAAGCGGAGATCGCACGATCAAGCTCTGGAACGCCGCGACCGGTGCTCGCCTCGATACGCTGATCGAGCCGACCAAAGAGCAGGTCGCGATCGCGTTCAGCCCCGATGGCAGCCGACTCGCCGCCGCGGGGGCCGACAGCCGCATTCGCATCTGGTCGTTCACCGACGGAGCCGCCGGCGGCACGAAGATTCGATTCTCGCATTTCGCGCACGAGGGGCCGATCGTCTCGCTGGCGTATGCGGCGGACGGAAAACTCCTGCTGACGGCGTCGGAAGACAAAACCGTCAAAACGTGGGACGCCGCGAGCTTGTCTCAGGTCGCCGAGCCGGCGTCACAACCCGACTGGGTCGCAGCGATCGCCGCTTCGGGAGCAGCGGTCGCTTTAGGACGACTCGACGGCAGCGTCGTGAGGTTTCCGCTGCCCGCCGTCGCCGAGGATGCCGTTGCAGCCGGCTCGTCCGACCGTCCCGTCATCGCGGAGCAGCCGATGGTGCCCCCGGTCGAGACACCGATGCCTGAAGCGATCGCGGAGGTCGAACCGAACGACGCTCCGGCGAACGCCGTGACGTTCACGCTGCCCGGCGTGGCCACCGGCGTGCTTCAGCCCGCGGAGTCTCACACCGAAGACGCCGACTATTATCGTTTCGCCGCGAAGGCGGGCGAGGCGTGGATCTTCGAAACGAACGCCGCCCGGTCGGGTTCGCCTGCGGATACGAAGATCGACGTGCTGCACGCCGACGGCGCGCCCGTCGAACGAGTGCTGCTGCGGGCGACGCGGGATTCGGCCATCAACTTTCGGGGCTTCAGTTCGGTGAATCCCGGCCTGCGGGTCGATTTTTGGGAGGAGATGGAACTCAACGAGTACATGTATTTGTCGGGCGAGGTCTGCCGCATCTTCCGCATGCCGCAGGGCCCCGACAGCGACATGCAGCTTTACTCGATCAACGGTCAGCGACGCAGCTACCTCGATACGACGCCCGTCGCGCACGCGCTCGGCGAGGCGGTTTATATCGTGACGCCGCACGCCCCCGGCACGGTTCTGCCCTCGAATGGACTACCGGTTTTCTCGCTGCCGTTCGAGAGCGACGACGACGCCGAGCGCAAGCTGGGACGCGACAGCAAGCTCGCCTTCACGGCACCGGCCGACGGCGAGTACGTCGTGAGAGTTCGAGACGTTCGAGGAGCCGGCGGCCCCGAGCACAAATACACGCTCACGGCGCGCGTTCCCAAGCCTGACTTCGCGGTGTCGATCGCCGAAGGGGAACGGAAGATCGCCCCAGGCGGTGGGCAGCGGCTCACGCTGAAGGTCGATCGCGCCGATGGCTTCACCGGCCCGGTGCGCGTCGAGTTCGCCGATCTTCCGGCGGGACTTTCGGTCAGCACGCCGGTCGTGATCGAAGAAGGACATGCCGAGGCGAAGGCGGTGCTCACGGCGGCTCCCGACGCGACGTCGCCCGCCGATGACGCGATCAAAGCGATCGCTATCACCGCCACGGCGGCGCCAGGCGGCCTGCCGACGACGAAGCCGGTCGCGGCGCCGGCAAAGATCGCCGTGGGCGACGCCGCGAAGATCGTGGCGACACTGACTCCCGTCGACGGAGCGACCGAAATCGTGCTGCGTCCCGGCGGGATCGCGCGGGCGATGCTCAGCATCGAACGCAACGGCTACGACGGTGAATTGAACTTCGACGTCGAGAATCTGCCGCATGGGGTGATCGTCGATCACATCGGCCTCAGCGGCGTGCTGATCCGCACCGACGAAGACGCCCGCGAGGTTGAGTTCAAGTGCGCGAACTGGGTCTCCGCGACCGACCGGCAAATCTTCGCGGTCGGCAAGGGGCAAGGAGACCCGGCGTCGAAGCCCGTGACGCTGCGTGTCGTGCGAGACGACGAACTGGCGAAGGCGGGCGAATGATCCGGGAGCGAACTCGATGCGGAAGCGGGTGATTTATCGAGGACGGGTGCAGGGTGTCGGCTTCCGCGCGACGACCCAAGCCGTTGCTTCTCGCTTCGAGGTCACGGGCTACGTCCGCAACCTTCGCGATGGCTCGGTGGAGCTTGTCGCCGAGGGTTCCGAAGCCGAAGCGCAAGGCTTCCTCCACGCGATCGCCGAGCGACTGGCGAGGTACATCGACGGTGCGGAAACCGCGAGGGTCGACGCTGGCGAAGATCTCGATGGGTTCGAGATCCGTCATTGAATGCGCAGCGGGGTCGCAGCAAACCGCAATTGCATGTCGTGGGCAGAACCACGGATTCCACGGATCACACGGATTTCATTGTGCCGGCAACCGTCATGTGACATCCGTGATATCCGTGCAATCCGTGGTCGCAAACGGATGTCTCGGATCGATCGCCAAGGCCGGGACGATTGTGACGAAGCGGTCGGTCTCACCGGCGGAATGGAGGTTCACGCGGTCCGTTTGAGGGTCGACCGCCTTCCGCTTGCCGAGGTCTCCCATTAGGATGAAACCTCTGCCGAGGGCCGGGATTCTCCCAACGTGGCCGGTTTGGCGGTCGTAGCATCGGACGACGGTCTTCCGCCGACGATCTATTGATTTGTTCGATTTTTCCCGTGCCCTCTCAACCACTTCCGCGCCTATGACTCCGACGGGAATGCTCTGGCCCGCCGTCCTGCCCGCGTTTCAGGCGGCGACGCAAGCCGCCCCTCCAGCGGCGGCGAGCCACGCGCTCGGTTGGTGGGTGACGATCGCGCTGGCCGCGGCCTTGCCGATCGTGTGCTTCGTGCTCGCCAAGACGACGCGACTGGGCATGATCGCGGGGGCGACGTTCAAGGAAGCGATCCGGCAGCCGTTGTTCCTGATGCTGCTGGCCCTGTCGATCGTGATCCTGATCGTCAATACGTTTCTGCCGTTCTACTCGCTCGGCGAAGACGTGAAGATGCTGAAGGATTGCGGCCTTGCGACTCTGCTCGTGTGCGGCCTGCTGCTGGCCGTCTGGACGGCGAGCACCTCGATCGCGGAAGAGATCGAAGGCAAGACCGCGATGACGTTGCTGTCGAAGCCGATCACGCGGCGGCAGTTCGTGCTCGGCAAGTACCTCGGCATCATGGAGTCGGTGCTGCTGTTGCTCGCGGTTTCGGGTGCGGTGCTCCTGTTCTGCGTGTACTTCAAGGTCGGATACGACGCTAAAGAGTCCGGCAAGGAAGTGCCGCCCTGGTATGTGATGGACACGATCGGAAACATGTCGCGGCAGATCCCGCTCCCTGACCCGGCGCGGTTTGCCGAAACGATTCAGGTGATGCCGGGCCTCGTGCTGATCTTCTTCGAAGTCGCCGTGCTGGGGGCGATCAGCGTCGCCATCGCGACGCGGCTGCCGATGGTGGTGAATCTGACGACCTGCTTCGCGATTTTCGTAATCGGGCACCTCACGCCGATCATCGTGCAGGCGGAAGGCTCGGGCCGCGGCTTCGGGGTCGTGCAGTTCGTCGGCCGGCTCATCGCGACGGTCCTGCCGGCCCTGGAATGGTTCAGCATGCAGGGCGCGGTGGCGACCGAACGGCTCGTTCCGCCCGATTATCTGGGTTATGCGGCGCTGTACGCGCTCGCCTTCTCGGCGGCGGCGATCCTGCTGGCGTTCATTCTGTTTGAAGATCGTGATCTGGCCTGATTGTGCCGGATGGGCGTCGGGAAATTCGCGTCGTAGCCCGTCGCTTCGCCGCGACGGGCTTTTCGGCTTTCCCCGAGGCTGCGTACAATCGGAACAGCGTCGGTCGAGGGACCGCGACGCCGCGGTCGCGAACGGCGCAGCCGTCGGTACGTTCCACACGGACGGCCCGCAACCCGTAAGCCGCTCGGCCGCCGTGTCCACCGGATCGTTCGCCTCCTTTCGACGGGTCTTCTCGAAGCGAGACCTGTTCCGCGGTTCGGCCTTGTGGTCGGTCGTGTGCGCCGTCGCGGCATCGCTCTTTCTGTGCCTGTTGCTCTTCACCGGCTATCTGCTGGCCGAGTTGCTGGCGACCGGCGGACGGATCGTCGTCGATCGTTCCGACGCGGTCGTCGTCGATAGACTCGCGGCGCTCAGCGGCGGCCGCCTCGCCCAACCCGACGAGGCCGCACCGACCGTGACCGCGTTGAAAGACGCCGACGACACCGGCATCTTCCCTGCGGTGTGGTGGCTGCGCGACACGGTGTTCGGTCCTCCGCTGGCGAAGCTGTGGCGCACCGTGCCGCCTCTTCGTACCGATTGGGCGTCGCTCGTCACGCTGGCGATCGCGGCGGTCGTGTTCGGGCTCTGCCGCAGCTTTTGCCTGTCTCGCGCCCGGCTTCAGGCCGACAAGGCCGCGCTCGACGTCGTCACCCGCATACGGCGCAGCCTGCATCGGCAGTCCTTGCGGCTCGGCCCGAGCGACCTACTCGACCAGGCCTGTGATCGAGTGCTGGAGCTGTTCACGAACGAGGCCGAGCGAGTTCGGGAAGGCATCGCCGCCTACGTGTACCGTCTTGGCCGGCACCCGTTCAAACTCGCGTTGCTGCTGATGATGGCGCTGCTCTTCAGTTGGCGCGACACGTTGTTGTGTCTGGTGCCGCTGGCGGCGTGCTGGATCTTCGCACATCGCGAACGCAAGAGAAGGGCCGACGCCTATCGGCTCGATGCCGACCGCGCACGCTCGGAACTTCAGATCCTCGGAGAGGCGTTGCGGAAGACGCGTTTGGTCCGCGGCTACGGCATGGAAGAGTTCGAGCAGAAGCAGTTCGAAACGTATCTCGATCGATTCCAGAGGAACGCCGGTCGCGCGGCCGGCAGCGAGCGAGTCATGCGGGCGATCGGCCGGGGGCTGTTGGTGAGCTGCGTGGCTGTCGTGGCGTTTCTGCTTGGCGCTCGCGTCTTGAACGATCCGACGAACCTCAGCTTCGCGGCCGCCCTGTTCCTGGCGGCGGTGTTTGCGTGCATGTACCGGCCCGCCGAGATGCTGTGGGCATTGCGTCAGGAATGGGCCGCCGCCGGAACCGCCGCCCATGTGATCCAGCGGTACCTCGATCGAGTGCCCGAGGTCGGGCAGGCCGTCGGCGCGAAGTTCCTGCAACCCCTCTCGAAGGTTCTGCGCTTCGACGACGTGACCTACACGATCCCTGGCGGTCGCCAATTGCTCGACGGACTCGATCTGCAGATTCCGGCGGGCGAACTGGTCGCGATCGTGTCGTCCGACCCGCTCGAAGCGAAGGCGCTCGTCAACCTGTTGCCGCGATTCATCGAACCGCAGCGGGGCCGCGTGCTGTACGACGGCGAAGACACCGCCTGGGCAACGCTGGAATCGTTGCGAGCCGAAACGGTGGTCGCCGCCGCCGACCCCGGCCTCACCGGCACCGTTCGCGAGAACATCGCCTGCGGCCGGCCGAACATCAGTTTGCCGCAAATCACAGAGGCAGCGAAGGCCGCCCACGCACACCAGTTCATTCAGCGGTTGCCGCAAGGCTATGAGACGTTGCTCGGCGAGCACGGCGAACCGCTCGATGCGGGTCAGCAGTTCCGCCTGGGACTCGCGCGGGCGGCTCTCGTCAACCCGGCGTTGCTGGTGGTGGAAGAGCCGACGGAGCGACTCGACGAGGACACGAAGAATCTGCTCGACGACGCCTATCAGCGTATCTTCCCCGGCCGCACGGTCATCGTGCTGCCGACGCGGCTCTCGTCGGTCAAGAAGGCCGACCGCGTCGTCGTGCTGCATCGCGGCAAGGTCGATGCCGTGGGCAAGCACGCCGACCTCGTGCGCGGCTGCCCGATCTACCGGCATTGGGAGTATGTGAATTTCAACGAGTTCCGCGGCGAAGTGTGAGGGAGACGGGGGATCGGTGGATCGGGGGAGGCGGGAGATCGGGGGACGGAGCTGTCGCCGTGATCCGTACAATGTCTCGATATTTATTCTCCCGCTCCCCGGTCTCTCCCGCTCCCCCGCCTCCCCAATGCTCTACTCTCCACTCGTCGAACAGGCGATGCGGTTCGCGGCGGCGGCCCACGAGGCACAACGCCGCAAGGGCACCGACATTCCGTATTTGACGCACCTCGCCGGTGTGGCATTGATCCTGTCGCGCGGCGGCTTCGATGACGATGACATTCTCGCCGCGGCGTTGCTGCACGACGCCGTTGAAGACACTCAGGTGACGACCGGCGAGATCGAGGCTCTGTTCGGTTCCCGCGTCGCCGAACGGGTGACGGCGGTTTCTGAAGTGAAGCACGATGAAGAGGGCGTCGCGCTACCGTGGCGGCATCGCAAGGAAGAGCATGTCGCACGGCTGAGAAGTGAACCGGTCGAGGCCCGCGCGATCGCGCTTGCCGACAAGATTCACAACGTCGGCACGCTGCTCGACGATCTCGTCGCGGATGCGACGGCCTGGACGCGTTTCAGCACGCCACCCGCCGAGCAATTGTGGTATCACGACTCGATCATCGACGCGATCGGCGACGAACCGCGACTCATGCGATTGAAAGAAGAGTATCGCACGCTGCTGGAACGACTGCGCATGCTCGCGACGGAATGACGCGAGGTCCGGGGAGCGCATATTGGCATTGGCTCGTCGAAAGGCGCTCCCTGACGGTCGCGGCTCAGAGCGTGCTCACGCAACCCGGCGCGACGGTTCCGGAGCCGGGTCTGCCGGAAGCAATCGCGGGCGAGGGATCGGCCGCGAGAGAGTCGTCGCGGGAATGATCGGGTCGGCGGGCGGTCCGCCGATCGCGGCCCAGCCACGACAGCACTCATCGAGCAACGCGAAGAGCTGCACAAGCTCGGCGGCCGCGGAGAGACGCTGATCGCCGAAGGCCAGCAGCGTCAGGCGCTGCCGTTCGAGAGTGCGAGACGAAACACGAAACTCCCAGGTCGCCGGTAATGCGTTGAGGTCCGCCCAACTGCGGTCGTCGAGGATGGAGCCGGTTCGGGCGTCGAAGCGAATCATCTCGAGTCGCGTCACGCCGTAAGGCCGCACGAGTTCGACGGCGGCGGGCCAGGTCGCCGGCGTTCTCAGCGGGCGGGGACCGAACAGCGTGGAACCGTTGACGAGGACTTGCCCGACGCGTTGCGCCTTTCGCAGGAAGAGCAGCGTTTCATAGTGACCGAAGACGCGGCCGACGATCAGCAGGCCGAGCAGCGTCAAACACAGCCCGACGCACAACGTGTCGGCGTGGTACGACGCACACAAGACCGTCATCGTGGTCATCGCACCGCACAGGGCCGCGATGACGATCAGCGTTTGCAGCCGCGTCAGGCCGCGTTCCTGCAACCGGTGATGAATATGTCCGCGATCGCCCTCGCCAATGCCGCGGCCCGTGAGACGCCGCCGGAGGATCGCCATGCCGGTGTCGAAGGCCGGGATCGAGACCAGGATTACCGGAACGGTCATCGCGAAGCCGGCCGCGGTTTTCAACGAAGCCTCGATCGACAAAGCGCCGATCAGAAAACCGATCAACAGACTTCCACTATCGCCGAGAAAGATACGCGCCGGCGGCAGATTGTGGCACAGGAAGCCGGTGAGGCTTCCTGCGACGATTAAGGCGATCGCGGCCACGCCCGGAAAGAGACGAATGTCGGCGACGGCGGCGATGCCGACACAGGCGATGAGTCCGACTGTGCCCGCGAGTCCGTCGAGACCGTCGATGAGATTGATCGTATTCGCACAGGCGACGAGCCAGAGCGCCGTGAACGCTGCGCCGATGATCGCACCGAGCGCGAGATCGAAGCCGAGGAACTCGATCCAGGCGACCTTTTGTCCCCAGACGGCGAAGGGGAGAGCCGCGACGAACTGACAGGCGAGCTTGCGCCAGGGCGGCATCGGGCGGATATCGTCGTAAAGTCCGAGCGCACAGAATAAGCCGCCGGAAACGAGCAGCATCGGCAGCGCACCGCTCGGCAACGACGCCAGCAGCGCGGCCGGCGCCGGCAACAGCGAAGCGATCAACGTCGTGACGAGCAGCGACGCGTAGATGGCGATGCCGCCCATCAGGGGCGTCGGGTCGCGATGGAGCTTGCGGCTCTGATCGGGTTGATCGAGCACGCCGACGTGCACGGCGACCCTTCGCGCGCCGGCGGTCAACAGGCTGCTTGCCAGCAGTGCGATCGCCGCGACGAGAAGGTTCGTTTCCGAAGCGAAGTTCATCGGCGGGCCGTTGTGCGTCCGATCGAAATCACGGGAAAGGCCCGTCCTGTCCTGTTATCGGCGATGTCTTCGCGTCGCCCGCAACCGTGACGCATCAGCGATGCTTTCCGCTCTCGTCAAGACGACGAATCCTTCGCTGTCAGGCACGTCGCCGAGATCGTAGGTCCGCCAGCCGCACAGCTTCAGATGTTCGGCGAGCGCCTCGCATTGGCTCGCAGGTGTGTAGCTGTTTTCGAGGATCACCGTGTCGGATTGATATCGCTCGAGCAACGTTTCGAGCGGCGTGTCGTCTAGGGCGACGACCGGAAGCTGCCCGCCGGCGTAGTAGCCGACGCGGCAGGCATGCGGCAACACCAGGAAGCTTCGATCAGGCCCTAGTTGCTCACCCAGGTGCCGGCCGATCGCCGCTTCCCGTTCGCGCGAAGGGTGTTCAGCGGCGACCGCTTCGACGACATGCACGGTTCCGATCAGAACGGCGGTCGTCGCGGCCGCGATGGCGGCTCCGCGCTGCCGACCGAACGTCTTCCAACCTCGTTCGAGTCGCGAGAGCACCCACAACGCTCCCAGACCTGCCGCGCCAGACGCCGGGAAAAAGCACGCGAGGAAATAACGTCCATTGATTTCGCCGAGCGTGACCTGACGCACCCACACGCCGGTCAATACGGCGATGCAGATCGCAGAAAGCACGAGGTGCTCGCGACGCAGCAACAAATGCGGCCAGCCGACCGCTCCGATGAGCATCAGGATCAGCGGCACCGGCTCCAATGCGTGCACGGCGGAACGAAGGTACGACGAAGCGCCCGTGCATCGTTTTAGAGGTTCTTCCGGCATTTCATGCGAGCGGTCGGCGACGTTCGACGTCGCGGCCGATGCCGTCGAGATCATCGACAGACCCACAAAGGCCGGCGGGATGGTCGCGCTGCCGGAAATGGCCGGCGGAGCGACGACGTCGCTTCCGACGATCCAGCGCGCGGCGAGGCGGAAGTGTTCGAGCTTGCCAAGCTCCCATCGGTCGTGGTCGCGCAGCACGGTGACGTTGAACAGAAGCACGAACAACGGCGTCATGGCGAATGTCGCCGCCGTGCCCAACGAGAGTCTCCAACGATCGCGGCGAGACTCCCGCCAGCGAACGAGCGGCCACGCCGTCGCCGGCAACATCAGCAGCCAGCCTTCCGAGCGTGTGTGCGCCGCCGCCGCCAACGCGAGGCCCGCACCGACGAACAGCCACGCTTTTCGCTCGGCCGCCGCTCGCCAGAGCAGGTAAAGGCTCGTCGCCGCGAGCAGCCAGAAGGTCGCGTCGCGAATCGGTTCCGGACTGATTTCGATGAACTCCGGATGGATCGCATAGAGCCCGCAGGCCGCGAGGGCGACGCGTCGGTCGAGCAGGCGGCGCAGCCAGCCGAACAGCGGCAGGATCGTGAGCGTTGCGACCGCGACGCCCCATGCCTGGGCGGCGACCAGTGGGTCGGCGCCGAGTCGATCGAACCCGGCGATCAACACGGGGTAGATGTTGATGTTGAGATACCAAAGCGCGGTATCGAGGTCGCCTCGCTCGTAGGCTTCGGAGACGGCCAGATAGAAGTAGCCGTCGTCGCAGATCGGTCCGAGTTGGCACGCGACGAAGGCTCGCGGCAGCAGCGCGATCAACAGCAACGCGCCGAGCCAGAGAATGTCGCGACGCCCGAGCGGCTCGGCCCGTCCTGTGCGAAGGGGATAGTCCGCGGCCGGAGGCATGAAGGTTTCGTGAGAGAGCTGCGCGAAACTCATATCCGTAACGGCCGATGCGATCGAAGCGGCCTTCAGAAGGCCACCCTCTTCATCGGGTCGCGACCGCGGTGAAGACATCACCCACGCGAACCGATCGAGAGATCGCAGGCAGTTGAACCGGATCGGCCGCCACGACCGTCACGGTCGCTAGAGCCGAGGTCGGCTTTTAGACGAAAGCGATCGCGGATGACAAGTCCGTTCGGTCGCTGTCGGCTCCGATTGACACCTGCGTGAGGTCGATCCTATCTTCCCTTTCGCTCACTGCGCACGGTGGTGCCGTGTAGGCGGCTTGGCGAACATCGGCGACGGATGCCGATGCTGCGATCCTCCGCGAACGAACTTGCTCGAATCGCGGACAATTCCGGCGAACGAACGCTGAGATTGAACAGTGGTGGGACAGCCGGCCGACGATTGTCGGGGCAACCGGCCGGCAGGGAGACCGTATGCTGAGTTATTCCGCGAACGTGTGGCGATTTCGCTACTTCTGGGGTTCGCTCGTTCGCATGGACATTCGGACTCGCTACCGCGGGTCGTGGCTGGGCGCGGGCTGGTCGCTGCTGCATCCGCTGGCGATGTCGGCGGCGATGTGCCTCGTATTTCACAAGCTGTTCGGCATGAGCGTCGAAGACTATCTGCCGCGGCTCATCGCAGGCATGGTCTTCTGGCAATTCCTGTCGACGTGCGCGATCGCCGGTTGCAACTGCCTCACGAACGGCGAGGCGTACTTGCGGCAAGTGCCGGCGCCGATGGCGATCTACCCATTGCGAACCACTCTCGCCGCCGCGTTCCACTTAGGAATCGCGTTCGCCGTCGTGTTAGTGGGCAACGCAATGATCAACGGCGTGAAAGACCCGGCGTCGGTGCTGGCGTTGTTTCCGATGCTGCCGCTGCTGTTGCTCTTCGGATGGAGCCTCGCGGTGCTCGCGGGTTTCGCGCATGCGTATTTCCCCGACATGCATCACCTGATCGAGATCGGGATGCAGATGCTGTTCTATGCGACCCCGATCATCTACACGCCGGAAATCCTGCGGGATCGCGGCATGGGCTGGCTGCTCGACATCAATCCGCTCGCCTCGCTCGTCGAAGTCGTCCGCCTGCCTCTGCTCGGTCGCGGCATGCCCGACCCGGCGTCGTACCTGACGGCCGGCGGGCTCATCCTCATCACGACCAGCCTCGCCGTCCTGACGCTCAACCGCCTCGAGCGGAAGGTGATCTTTCAGTTGTAGAAGTGAGAAGACATAAGGAAGAAGTCAGGATCTCTGGCTTCGACGCTGTCGCGTTCAAAGACGACGCTAGCCATTCATTCTCGCTTCTCAATTCTCACTCCTCACTTCTCCTGCAATGGCCTCACTGACGCTCGAAAACGTCGATCTGACCTTCCGCGTGCGTCGCAATCGACGCACGCCGTTGAAGGATGTCGTCGTGCAGCGGCTCACCGGTCGCGGTGGTCAGAATCCGTTGATGGAAGTGCATTCGCTGCGCAACATCAGCGCCCATTTCGAGGACGGTGCGCGAATCGGCATCGTCGGCCATAACGGGGCCGGCAAGAGTACGTTGCTCAAGATGCTGGCGGGCGTGTACCCGCCGTCGGCGGGGGTTCGCACCGTCGAAGGCCGGATCAGCGGCTTGTTCGATCTGACGCTCGGCTTTGAACCGCACGGAACGGGCCGCGACAACATTCGTTATCGCGGCTATCTGCTCGGCGAAACGCCGCAGTCGCTCAAACCCAAAATGGAGTCGATCGTGGACTTCGCCGAGATCGGCGACTTCATCGACACGCCCGTGCGTTACTACTCCAGCGGCATGCTGGTCCGCCTCGGCTTCTCGATCGCGACCGCGATCGATCCCGAGATCCTGCTGATGGACGAGTGCTTTTCGGCCGGCGATCGCGCCTTCCAGCGAAAGGCCGCCGATCGTCTCAATGAGATGATGAAAAAAGCCCGGCTGATCGTGATGGTCAGCCACGACATCGGCTTGCTGCAAAGGCTTTCCGATCGCGTTCTGTGGCTCGACCACGGCCGGATTCGCCGCGACGGTCCCGCGAAAGACGTGATCGCCGAATACGTCGATTTCATGAACTCGCCCGCCTCCGGCGGAGCCGGCGCCGCCGTCGGCAAGGCGGCCTGAGCAGACGCTATAGAAGCGAGCCGGCTCACGAGAGTTCTTACGTCGTCGCACCGCCCGGTGGGGATCGCCTGCTCGACGGCTCATATGCTCCGCCGCCGAAGCATCAACGCATCATCTTCATACTGAAGTCTCTCAGCGAAGGTTGACCCAACGTGCGGCAGAATCTATAAGCCTCGCCGCCCGAACGACCGATACAGTCAGCACGGTGCGGAACGACCGCTACAGCCGGCATGGAGGCCGGTAGCCGCCCGCTTCACTCACGTCGACAGGACGGATCATGTCGAAGACGGCCTTTGTTACGGGGATCACCGGGCAGGACGGCAGCTATCTGGCTGAGTTGCTCCTCGAGAAGGGCTACGAAGTCCACGGGCTGCTCCGCCGCACGAGTTCGGTCACGACCGGACGCATCGATCATCTGCTCGATCAGGTGACGCTGCACTACGGCGACCTGACCGACGGACCCGGCCTGCGACGCATCATCGAAACGACGCAGCCGAGCGAGGTCTACAATCTCGCGGCGCAGAGCGACGTGCGCATCAGCTTCGACAGCCCGATGCAGACTTGCGATTCCGGTGCGCTCGGCACGCTGCGGCTGCTCGAAGCGATCCGAGACCTGCAGGATCGCACGGGACGGCAGATCAAGTTCTACCAAGCGTCGAGCAGCGAGATGTTCGGCAAGGTCGTCGAGACTCCGCAAAAGGAAACGACGCCCTTCTATCCCCGCAGCCCGTACGCCGTCGGCAAGGTCTTCTCGTACTGGATGACGGTCAACTACCGCGAAGCCTACGGCATTCACGGCAGCAACGGCATTCTGTTCAACCACGAGTCACCGCGTCGCGGCGAGAACTTCGTGACGCGCAAGATCACGCGCGCCGTCGGCCGTATCAAGCTGGGCCTGCAAAACGAACTGCGGCTCGGCAACATCGACTCGAAGCGCGACTGGGGCTTCGCCGGCGATTACGTCGAAGCGATGTACCTGATGCTTCAGCAGGACGAAGCCGACGATTACGTCGTCGCGACCGGCGAGACCTTCTCGGTCCGCACGTTCCTCGAATACGCATTCGGCCACGTCGGTCTCGACTACAACGACTTCGTGGTCATCGACCCGCGGTTCTTCCGTCCGACGGAAGTCGATCTGTTGCTGGGCGACCCGGCCAAGGCCAAGCGGCAGCTCGGCTGGAGCCCGAAAGTCGATTGTAAACAGCTCGCGACCATGATGGTCGAGGGCGACCTCGAACTGGCCCATCGCGAGAAGACGATTCGCGACGCCGGCAAGAGCTTCAAAACCTTCCGCGCCGCGGCCTGACGAGCGGAGAAAGCGGGGAGCGGGCAGTCCCTGTTCCCCGCTCCCTGTTCGCCGTTCCCCCATTCGCTATTCCCCATTCCCCACTCGTCGCATGACCTGGTCCGATCGCAACGTGGTGGTGACGGGCGGAGCCGGGTTTCTCGGAAGGGTCGTGTGTGCGAAGCTCGCCGAGCGCGGCTGCACCCGCATCGCGGTTCCGCGCCGTGCGAAATACGATCTGACCACCGAAGCCGGCGTCGCGAAGATGTACGACGATTTCCAGCCGGAGATCGTGCTGCACCTCGCCGCTGAGGTCGGCGGCATCGGCATCAATCGCGAAAAGCCGGGGCGCTTCTTCTACGCCAATATGGCGATGGGCCTGCACCTCGTCGAGCAGGCGCGCCTCCGCGGCATCGAAAAGTTCGTGCACGTGGGCACGGTCTGCGCCTACCCGAAGTTCTCGCCGGTCCCCTTCAACGAAGACGACCTCTGGAACGGCTATCCCGAAGAGACGAACGCCCCGTACGGCATCGCGAAAAAGTCGATCTTCGTGATGCTCGACGCCTACAAGTTGCAATACGGCATGAAGAGCGTCGTCGTGGTGCCGGTGAATCTCTACGGCCCCGGCGACAACTTCGACCCCGGCAGCAGCCACGTCGTGCCGGCCCTGATTCGCAAGTGCGTCGAAGCCAAAGAGGCTCGATTACCCTCGATCGTCGGCTGGGGCACGGGTGCCGCCTCGCGCGAGTTCCTGTACGTCGATGACGCCGCGGACGGCATTCTCGCCGCCGCCGAGCGCATGGATGAACCCACGCCGATCAACCTTGGCACCGGTCGCGAAATCCGCATCAAGGATCTCGTCGAGCTGATCGCTCGCGAGACCGGCTTCGAGGGCCAGATCGTGTGGGACGGCTCCAAGCCCGATGGTCAGCCTCGCCGCTGCCTCGACACGGCCCGTGCCGAACAGATGCTCGGTTGGCGCGCGAAGATCGGATTCGAAGACGGCGTGAGGCGGACGGTGGCCTGGTACGAATCACACATCGCTTCACGTGCGGCGTAGAAGAAGCCGTATTCGCACTTCGAATGGCGTCGCGGCACTTTGAGGAAGACTTGTGACGACGGTTCTGCAGACACGACCGCACACGCGAACGCTCCAGGAGAGCCGTCGCCGCGTTGCGCTGCGTGTCGGCGTCGACGCCACCCAAATCGTGTTCGGAGTCTCCGGCGGCGTTGAAGTTTACTTCCGCACGCTCGTCCGCGCGTTACAGCAGTCTCCGGAAGCGACCACGCCGCTCGTCATCGCTCGCGACAGCCAGGCCGCGGCCCTTCGGCGCGATCTGCCTGGTGTCAGGATTCGGGAACTGCCCACCGTCTACGATTCCCTTGGGGTTCGTGCGAAACGGTGGATGAGCCGGAAGCTCATCGGCGGCCCGGCAACGCCGCCGCTTCCATCGGTCCCGTTCCGAATCGTCGAGGAAGAGCTCGAACTCGACCTGCTGCACTGCCCCGTGCAGATGTTCGCCGACGGGACGTTCGAGTCGCCTGGCGTGCTGAACCTGCACGACCTGCAACACCTGCACTTTCCCGAAAACTTTTCGACGGCCGAATTGACGCTGCGCCATCAGCGATACGACGAATCGGCGCAACGAGCCGCGGCGATCGTGGCGTCGTCCGACTTCACGCGAGGCGATATTCTGGCGCATCTCGATGTGTCGGATGCGAAGGTTCACACGATCCCAGTGGCCTGCGATCCCGAAATCATCGACGGAGCGCATCGCTTCTCGACCGAGACCGCGCGCGAACGATACCGGTTGCCCGAGATGTTCGCGTTCTACCCGGCCGCCTTCTGGCCGCACAAGAACCATGCGCGGCTTTTTGAAGCACTGGCAATCGTCCGGTCGAGGTCTTTGCGCCACGACCTGAAGCTGGTGTGTGCCGGATGCCGAAAACATAGCGGCCGAGATGCGGTCGAGCAGGCGCTCGATCGTTTCGACGTTCGCGACCACGTTTTATTTCTCGATTACATTCCGACGGCTCACCTCGGCGGCGTCTACAAGGCTTCGCAGTTTTGCGTGATGTCTTCGCTGTTCGAGTCGTCGAGCTATCCGGTGATCGAGGCGCAAACGCTGGGCGTGGCGGCGATGTGTTCGGCGATCACGTCGCTGCCGGAGCTGATGGACGAGGGGGCCGGGTTGTTGTTCGACCCGCATTCACCCGAAAGCATTGCCGAGAAGATGCTGCGGTGGCTGGACGATCCGACCGACCGGCGCGAACACGCCGAACGAGGACGGACGCGGGCGGCCCGCGAACATAGTCTGCAGACGTACGCGTCTCGAATGCGAGATCTGTACGCAAGCATCATAGGGAGAGACGCGGATGTCTGAGGCCCCCTTGCGGTTCCCGGTATCCCGCCCGGTGCTCGCCGGCCGCGAACGCGATTACGTTTGCGACGCCATCGACTCCGAGTGGATTTCCAGCACGGGGCCGTATATCGGACGGTTCGAGAGCGCCGTCTCCGACTACCTCGGCATCGAAGAAGGCCTGTCGGTCTGCAACGGCACCGTCGCGATTCACCTGGCCTGCTTGGCGCTGGGACTTCGCCCCGGACAGGACGTGATCGTTCCGTCGCTCACCTTCGTCGCCTCGGCGAACGCCGTCGCCTACTGCGGTGCCAATCCGGTCTTCGCCGACTGCGATCCCGAAACTTGGAACATCACCCGCGAATCGCTCGAAGCCGTCTGGACGCCGAGCACCGCCGGCGTGATCGCCGTGCATCTCTATGGGCTTCCCGCCCCGATGAAAGAGATCACCGAGCTGTGCGAAGAGCGCGGCGCCTGGTGCATCGAAGACTGTGCCCAGGGTTTCGGAGCGAAAATCGACGGCCAGTGCGTCGGCTCGTTCGGCGACGCCTCGAGTTTCAGCTTCTTCGGCAACAAGATCATCTCGACGGGCGAAGGGGGCATGGTCTTCGTTCGCGATTCGCAAAAGCGAACTTTCGCACGAATGCTGCGCGGGCAGGGCATGGACCTGAATCGCCGCTACTGGCATCCCATCATCGGCTACAACTATCGCATGACGAACGTGGCCGCTGCGATCGGCCTCGGCCAGGTGGAAAAGGCCGACCTGCATCTCGGCGAACGCCGCCGCATCGCCGCTCACTATGCGGAAGCCCTGAAGCCGCTTGCCGACGAAGGGCTGATCGCCCTGCCGGTCGAGCCGGAAGGCTATCACAACGTGCACTGGCTCTTCAGCATCACCGTCGCCGGCGGAGCCGGCGTGCGTGATCGCGTGGGAGCCCGCCTGCGAGCGGTCCACGGCGTCGAGAACCGCCCGTTCTTCGTGCCGATGCACAAGCTGCCGATGTACGATCGCGGGCAATCCCTGCCGAACTCCGAATCGGCCAGCCGTTGCGGCCTCAACCTGCCGACCTACACGGGTCTCGCTGCCGCCGATCTCGACGTGATCTGCGAGGCAATTCACGAGGAAGTGCGTCGCGAGTCGCGTGTCAAAGTCGCCGCGTGATGCCGAGTGGAACCTGTTGAACATTCGCAGCCATGTGAGCCCTGCACTCACATGGCTGCTTGCATTGTAGGTGGACCGGCCTCTCGAAAGTCGTGGGTGGCGGGGCCTAAGAGGCTCTGACAGCACTCCCCTCTCCCTCGGGAGGGGGGCCGGGGATGAGGGGCGAGGTGGACGTACCATGTCGCTTGCGTCCGTTCGCGAGGCGGTCGTCGTCACCATACACACGGATCAAGCGGCAAGGCGTCCCCTCACCCCTGACCCCTCTCCCCAAGGAGAGGGGGACTGGACCCGTGAACCGCTTCAGAGCAGTGACACACCTTTTGATCTCGCAGCGATTCGTGCGCATCATTAGATTTCGTTCGTTCGAGACCTTTGAACCCCGGAGCGATGCTCGCATGGCCGGCCACAATGACACCGCACTCGAGATTGTCCGGCTCAGGCCCATGCTGACGTCGGGGCTCGCCGAGCTGTTTGCGGAGATTCACGCCGCGGGCGACGATCGGAAATTCCATCCGCATCCCTTCACGGCGGAAGAAGCCGCTCGGCTCTGCAACTACGAAGGCGCCGACATCTATGCGGCGATGGTCGTGGGCGATCGCGTCGCAGGCTACGGCATGCTCCGCGGCTGGGAAGCCGGCTTCGCGATCCCGAGTTTGGGCATCGCGATCAGCCCGTCATTCCGCGGCCGCTCGCTCGGACGCCTGATGATGCTCCACCTGCACGCGGCGGCGGCCGTCCGCGGAGCCGAGAAAGTTCGCCTGAAGGTCTACCGCGACAACGAGCCGGCGAAGAAGCTCTACGAGTCGCTGGGCTACGTCTTCGAAGGCGAAGAAGGCCCGCAGCTTGTGGGCCACATTCGCCTCGCGGCGTGATGCTTCTGATACATCTCTCTTCGCTTGACTCTCCTCTCCTTGGGGAGAGGGGGGTGAGGGGCGCAGGTGGACGCCACCTTGATGCTTCCTGCATCGAACGGTTGCAAGCGACAAGCGGCGCGGCAGCACGCCCCTCATCCCCGACCCTTCTCCCGAGGGAGAAGGGGGCCGGATTCGTCTCCCGATCAATCTCTTCAAGCCGTACTGCTGATGTGGATTCGGCTCCAAACTGCAATCTGCTGCGAGGGAGAGGGGAACAAGATTCGCGAATCGGAATCTCAATACCGCACAAGCCCCAATCGATACCCTGCGTGCAGCACCAGGTGCTGCGCGAGATAGCCGGAGAGATGCCGCGCGATCTGCGGCTTCGTCGGCACGCGTCCCAGAGTCCGCTGACGCAGCTTCTTGATCTCGGGCAGGCCGAGATCCGCGGCACGGGCGAGCGTTTTCTGATCCTGATGGACGCGAAAGGCACCCAGGAAACGCGGCACGCGCACGAATTTCGCGTCCGCTTCGATGAACCGTAGGATCAGATCCCAGTCCATCGCGAACTGGAACGAGGCATCGACGCCGCCGACTTTGTCATAGAGCCTGCGTCGCCAGAACATCGTTTCCTGCGGGATCGTATCGACCCACCGCAAAGTCTCGCTGTTATGCGGCGGCACGACCCAGCGGCCGATCTCATTGTCGTCCTGGTCGATGAGCACGCGGTGGCCGTAAATGACATCGACTTCGGGGTGCTCCGCGAAGTAGCGGCCGACGTAGTTGAGCGTTCCCGGCAGCAGCATGTCGTCGGAGTTCAACCAGCCCATCACGTCGCCGTTGATGCGGGCGAAGCCGGTGCGAATGGCATCGGCCTGCCCTTTGTCGCGTTGCGAGACCCAGCCGAAACGATCGCCGTAGCTCTTCAGCACGTCGGCCGAGCCGTCGTTGCTGCCCCCGTCCTGCACGAAGTATTCGAGCTTCGCGTAGCCCTGTGAGAGGATGCTGTCGATCGTGCGACCCAGGAATCGAGCTTGGTTGTAGCTCGGCGTGACGATCGAAATCGTCGGCCCGTCGTGCGGCGAGTCGATGCGGTAATATCGCCCGGGAACATGAAACGGCCGCGGCGCGTGATGCCGGAGCTTGAACAACGGCGGTCGCAACCCAAGTTGCCCCGGCGTCAGACGCACCCCCGCCAGCGGATTCGCCCGCCGCAGACGGTCAATCTCATACTTCGCGACAAGCTGTGCCCGCCGCGTCCACGGCATTGCGGGACGCACACGCGGCCGAGGAGCCTGAAAAGAAGGAAGCGAACCAGTCGCCATGCTGCACACGCCGGTTGTGGCCGACAGGAGCGTTGGGCGCACCTGTGGCCGGGTGAAAACCGCCGTGTTTTAGGACGTGTGGGTGAAGAGCTGCAAGACTGAACTGGTCATGAAGCGTTACGGATAACTTCGGCTATTTCATGAGCTATCTGCTGTACCGTTTGATCAGACGTCCGCGCAGCGCGGACCCCGGCCAAGGTCGGACTATGTTTTGACACCTCAGCGTGCGTGATCTCGTGCCATACGGGCAGAATCCGATTCCTGTTGGTCGCATCTTCTTGAGCCGTGAGGCCGTCCAATTCTCGCCTTGTCCATCGTTTTGCAAAGAATGAGTGCGACAGTACGACGACACCGAACGCGGATTGCGACAGCCCGTCATCGATCTTCTGTCGGAGGCTGTCGCCAATGCTGATCTCGTATTCATCGAACCACACCGTCAGTCCAAGCCGTATCAATTCCTCTGCTAGCGGCCGTGCAATTACATCTTTGTCTTCACTTGCGTGCGAGATGAAAACATCTCTTCGGTTTAACATCGCATTCTCCCGCAACATGACCTGCAAATAGGCGGGGTCCAGTCGCACAAGTTGAGACTGAAGATTTTTGTAGACCGGGTCCGTTGTGCCCTTAACGGACCTCAGGAACTCAAGCTTCCCGCGAACGATCAGTGCGAATGGTGGAACATCACCTTGCCGACCTTGACGCCGATAGAATTCGGCAGCATGTACTTGACCAGCTCGCTCGATGCCATATCGAGACCAAGCATGAATCATCGCGCGTATTTGACGGACATACTTTCTCGGTACGTTCCTTTTTGTATTCACCGTCAGGCCCGTCACCTCTTGGCGGTGGCATCGCGAGAAAAGCCAAGTCTTGCGCGGATTGATCGAGAATCCATTCTCTTCGATCATGCAACGTAGCTCGTCACTGACGATGCAACGGCGTGATTCGCCCCACCGCGCGAGCTGCGGTGGAAAAGCTCCGGTCCGCCGCGAGAACGTCAGGTCATCTACGTAGCGGGTGTAACCACATCCATGATTACCCGCGAGCCGAGAGAGCTGCCGGTCAAGCCGACGGCATATCATATTTGACACGACTGGTGAAGTTGGCGCGCCCTGCGGCAGCTCGTTGTTGTGGCAGCATATTTGAGCAAAAACGGTTGCCGCTTGAGCCGTTAGGCTGTACGGGGGGCTGAGCAGCATGCCCCTAACGCGGCCAAAGTTGATACTTGGAAAAAAACCTTCGAGATCAACATTCAGTACATGACGGCGTCGCACGTGCGCGTCAGCGTTGCTCAGAATGCTCCGGCCGGCGACAAATCCATGCGCCACATCAGGCGGTGCATATAGTGAATTGAGAACTTCCGCCAAGCGATGTTGCACGTGACGGAGGTCGTCGTGAGGTGCAAGAATCTGGCGGATACCGCCACGACGCTTCGGGATCGAAAACGCGATATACCGCTCTGATTCACCACGTACGTACAGAAGATAATTCAGTTGCCGTGAAGATACGTCAAGAAGTGATGCCACATCGGCTACTCCTCCTAGACGAGTTAGATCCGGAACTGCCGTGGAAGACATGTCACCTTCGGTGATGATCGCCGGAGCCCACGATCTACCTTATCGCCATCATGATCGCCTCATAGACTCATAGATGCTGAGTCAATCGGACGGACGTAATGATGCAAGGCGTGGTCCGGCGTAAATCCGGATACCGTGAGAATCAGGTTGCAGGATCAACAACCAGGGCGATTGCACGTTAACGCGTTATCCCAGCAGGACTTGTTCGAGGTAGGCTTGGTCCCGGCCGGCGGTGAGGCGTTTGTTCTTGATGCCGACCTTCAGCG
>JACCRE010000191.1 GCA_013813775.1 Planctomycetaceae bacterium | reverse complement strand
CTCGCGCTATTCCCGAGGCGAACGCACGTCGCGCAGAAAGTTCTCGATCGCGGCGCGCATCGCCCCGCGAGACATATCGAGGACATCGTTGTGCCCGGCACCTTGCAGCGCGACGAACCGCTTCGCGACACCGCTTCCAGATTCCTTTGGAGCGGCGTCGAACAATCGCTTTCCCAACACATCGGGCACGACGGGGTCCGCGTCGCCGTGCATCATGAGCAGGGGACACGTGACCGAGCCGATCCGCGATATCGAATCGTACCTGTCCAGCAACGCCAAGCGGATCGGCAGCCACGGATAATGATGCGATGCCGCGTCGGTCATCGAGCTGAACGTGCTCCGCAGGACCAAGCCGGCTGGGGGAGTGCCCGCGACACATTTCTCGGCCGCGAGAGCGACGGCGACGCCTCCGCCGAGCGACTCACCGAACAGAAGGACGCGGTTCGCCGGAATCCCGAGTTCCTGCGTCGCGTAGTCCCACGCCGCGCGGGCGTCGAGAGTCAGACCGGCCTCGCTCGGAGTTCCGGCGTTCTCGGCGTAGCCGCGATAGTCGAAGATCAGCACTTCGGCGTTCAGGCCGACGAGCAGATCGACGTCGTCGATACGGTGGACGCGATTTCCGCCGTTGCCGTGGAAGAACAAGACCAACGGTCGCCCTACAACATCGCCGTCCGTCGGCCTGGCATACCAGCCGTGCAGCGTCACTCCATCGGAGGTTGTCGTCGCGGCGTCGGCAAGATCGACGCCGAAGCGGTAGTTCGCCGCGGCGAGCGGTTCGGCGGAAATCATCGCCGGATACATCAGCGAGCGTTGCAGCGCGACGAACATGATCACGATGGCCGCGTAGCAACAGACGGCGATGACGAGCAGCCGGACGAGACTTCGCCGCCACGTTTTCTGCGTGGGTCCGCGAGAAGCGTTGCGCATCGCAGGAGCTTGGGCTCCGCAAATGGGATGCCGATTTCTCACACTCAGAGCTGAAAGATGACTCCGATCCGAGGTACAGAGCTTGCCAAACACCCAGATCAACTGTTGTTGGCCTCTTGCTGCCACCTTTCGATCTGTGCAGCCACGTCGCTGTTGATCCGCGTGCAGGTATTTACTCTCCTGACGCCATCGTAACTCGTGTGAACGCCCACCACGAATCGCTCTCCAGTCTTCTTAAGTTTGATCCAAACTGGCGATCCACTCTGCCCTTTGCTGGTATCAACGTCGTAAAACAGTGTCCGCGTATCAACACCGACACATTTCCGGGCGTGTTTCCACTGGTGGCCGTAAGGGTATGGACTCCCTGTATTTGGATTGATCGGCGGTGTGTTGGTCAAAGTGCGTGTCGCTCCCGGATAACCCGAAATAATCAGCCAAGCTTGATGCAAGTCTGAGAAGTCTTTAGGCGTAAGCGTTCCAGCGGCAGAAAACGGATGATTCGCTGGCAGAAATACGACGCCGAGATCGTAGTCTTGACGCTTCAATCTCCATCCGTCAAGAATTCGCAGGTGCCTGGGCGAACGGCCGCCCTGGACGGTAGTCGTCCCGAAAGGGGCAGGATCTGTGCCGCGGTTCTTCCCGGGCGTTATCTCGATCCAATCAATCCAATCGCCGCGTTGAGGATCATTCTCATTAGGCTCGAAGAGATTATGGCCGCAGGTCAGCAGGAGCCGGGGGCCAATTAAACACCCTGTCCCCACATATTCATTTCCAAGGAGACCAAATCGCAGAGCGCAAACCGTCGACCACGGTGCATTTTTTATATTTTCATCCTTTACCGGCTCACGGTCGTCCACTCCGATCGCACGCTCACGATCGTCTTCGTCGAACGATTCTTGATAGTCCGGCACAACCTGTCGCGAGATTGTGGTCCTCGTTTCGAGCATCTCTTCAGAATCTTCCTCGGACTCCTCGGACTCCTCGGAGCCCCCGTAGCTTTTGTACAAACCGGACGACTCTGACTCACTTGAGGCGGTCCCGGCTGATCGCGATCTGCCAGATGCAAGATCTCGCTCGCCAGCCGAATCCGGCTCCGGCGGAGCGGGTTCGCGGCCGCCGATCGTCCTCATCTCGGCTGCCGCCGACTCGCGCATACTCTCCCGCAACCTCTCCGTTTGGCTGGGTGTTGGCGGCGCGTCGTCTCGCGAAAACCGGTCCTGGTTGCGCTTCGCCATGATAATGTGCCTTTTCCTAACGTCCGGATGAGCGGGTTGAAACGGAAACTCGAATCTAATCGTGTGTTCAACAAGAATCAACAACCCTCCGACCCACTTCCCCTATATTTCCTGATTGGATGCTTGCGTCCTATTCGATGTCACGTATCATCGCGAGATGATTCGTGGCTGATCATCGGACACCGCAACCCGTTTGGATGTGGTAGGCCGCCGACGTTGAGTGGGTGGATTCCAATATCGAGTGCAAAGACACTCGTCATGGCGTCAACGGGGCCGTCGGTCGCCCAGCTACATGAACATGAGCCTAACGAGGGTTGAGTCAGATCTAGCGAGCCGACAGGGTTTCACAGGAGACAAATGATGAAAAAACTCGGGATGTGTGGAATGGTACTCGCCACCTCGCTCTCGACCGGACTGGTCGAGACGCAGGCGGGTTGTTTATGGCACAGTAGTGACGATGAGAGGCAGGTTGCATACCGCGAAAGAGGCGGCGATTGTGGCGGCTCGGAGCGGATCCGCTACGTGACGGAGCCCGAACGCATCCGCTACGTGACGGAGCCCGAACGCATCCGCTACGTGGCGGAGCCCGAACGCATCCGCTACGTGGCGGAGCCCGAACGGGCGACTGACTGCGGCTCTCCGCGCGATAACGAGCGATTACTGGATGTCATTGACCGTTTTGATCGCTTCTTCAGCCGACTAGATGAACGAAGGTGCGAGCCGACCCCAACCTGCGCAGAGCCGGACAACTCCAGTAATAACGGCACGAATAGCAACAGAAATTCTAGGGGAGGAAACATCGCTGGACGGACCGTTCCCGAGAGGGATATTGCCGACCTCGATGGGGAATACGCGCAACTTCGGAAGGATATTGCTAAGCTGGCGACGAAAGACGACTTAAAAGCTCTAGTTGCCAGCCCTGATTCTCAAGCAGATGCGCTGTTGAAGGCTCTTCGGAAACGGAAGCTGACGATCGTTGAAGAGACACGGGGCGGCGAAGCAGGTAACGCGGAGCAGGGCAAGCTGGCACCCCCATCTACGCAAGAGAGCGCAGAAGAAGAATGAGTGCAGCGGTCGGCGTAATTGCGAGCCGTTGTTCCGAATCGTAGGATCCAAGAGGGGGTAGGCGCGGTCGGCCGACCCGTCGCCTGCGAAGGGTCCGGCACTGCTGGAGAAGGTGTTCAGTGAGGTCGCGGATGACCGATTATGCTGGTCCTGACGGCGACCCACCTCGTGCGGGTACAACGGTCGCAAAACTGGACGGCTGTGCTTAAGGCCGGCCCCGTGCCGGGTCGAACAAGTCTCGTCGTCGGGGCGTCTTTTGACCGCCCACGGCAATCGACCTGTTCGATCCCCGCGGGGCCATTTCCATGCGCAACCATTTGAACGGAATCCTGACGGCAGTATTCATTGCCACACTAGCCCACGCCGGGTCGGCTCATGCGGGCTGGCGATGGCTGCCCTTCGGCCGTGACGCCTCACCGGCCGTCGGTTGTGATGAGGGTTGTGAATCGACCGCTGGCTACGGGCTTCCCCGCGGAGGTGGGCATAGCTGTAGCCAATATTCGGCCGATTGCAACCGCGATGGCCTGTGTGGATCTCCGCACTGCCGCGAGTGCCGAAGGCCCTGCAAGCATTCTGACAGTTGGCTTAGATGCTGCAAAGCCCCACCAGAGGGACCGGTTGTCTCGACGATCCCCGCCATGTTAATCGCACAAGAGGCCGCCCCAGTCCGTACCCGGACCGTAGAGCGGACTGAGTTCCTCCCGGAGCGGCAGGTCTTCGTAGAAAGGGCTCCGGCCTACCAAGAGCGACTCAAAGAAAGCTGCCGCGAGCGGACCTCGTCCGGCTGCTCGTCGGAGGAGGAGAAGGAACTTGTGCGACAGCTCGAACGACTACTCACGGAAGCGGAGAGGGCAGAGGAGGCGAGCCGCGCCGAACGGTCCGGAGAGCCAAGGGTGACAAACGAGCGAATGTCCGACACTAAAACGGACACTGAGAAGGATCTTACCCAGGAAATCGAGCGGAAACGCATACGGAACCAGAAGGCTCGCGAGACGTTAGAACGGCTTCGTGAACTCCATGGATCTGACGCGGTACAGGAGTGATGGAAGCTACGGGTGTCCGGAGGAACTGGTCCTTAACTTATCCAAATCGGGAGTGGGCAGGGATGCGTCCACACGTTATCGGATTCTACGTCGCATTGCTTCCGGCCGTCACGACAGCTCAGGTCGCTTGCGACGAAACTGGTCACGGCGGTCGTGCGTATCAGCCGTGCCGAAATTGTCAGCACCAGCCGTGCCCGCAGCCCGATCGGTGCCAGCAAGAATGGTCGCCGGAACGGGCGCCGGCCCCGAAGGAATGGGAGCGAGAGCGAGGACCGACGGAGGAGCGGGAGCGCGAGTCCGGCATGTTTGCCCAACCCCCAGCGGTTGGCGAGCGGATCGGCGAATCGTCGGCGATCGGCGTCCGCGGTCTCGGTCTTCGAATTCCAGAAATGAATCTGGAACTCCCCGAGATTCGACTGCCGACGCTCTTCTGCTCGCGGCGCGGGGCGGAAATGCGGACTGAATCAGCCCGCGCCCCATTCGTTCGCGGACAGGCAGCGACCTATGGAATGATGGCTCCAGGCGGATTGACAGAGAGGGACCGCGTTCCGTTGTATGCTATGGAGCGGGAAGAGGCGCAGCCCGAGCGGGGGCGCGTTCGTCTCTATTCCGTCGAACGCCAAGAAGTACAGCCGGAGCGGATACCTCGTCCCTCCGTGCCGGAGCGAGAAGAGTATCGGCCATGTCCGCCGGCAGAAATGCCTCCCTCCCCGCCGCAGCATTACACGCCGCGATATTATCCGCCACAGCCACCGTGCCATGATGCCGGCGCTTACGATCACGGTGACGGCTGTGGCCCGGTTCCGCCTCCGTCGCCTTATTCACCGATCTATCCGCCTGTTTCGCCACCGGCAACCATGGGGCCGGCCCCAAGCCATGGGGTGCCCACACCGCCGCCGCCGGCGCCATCAGTCGAGCCGGCGGCCTACGAATTAAGCCAGCTTCGGCAGCAGCTCGCGTTGCAACAGCAGGTGATTGCCCAACTCCAGAAGTCGATGGAGCTCACGCAGCGCGGGCTTGACGCCGCGATCGCACCGGCGACGGCCGGCGGATCGCCCCCCGCATCGCAGCGGGCGGCGGTCGCGGAAATGCCTGCGTCGGCTCCTCAACATCTGGCCGTCGCAGAACGATCGCGAGGCGGGATATGGCCGACTTCCTTCCAGATGCTGCAAAGCGACGGATGGATTCCGCAGGAGGACGTGCCGCCGGTCATCCGTGAGACCGGTTGGTCCGACGAGTGAACGGCGAGCGTCTCTTGGTCAGTCCGTCAGACCGACAGACGAGAAACCGTCGAACAGAAGCTCTCGTGAAGGCCCGCAATGCTGCTGCGGAAGAGGCGGGAGAAGCAACACGGTTCTGCGGAATGAAGCACCAGAGCGGACGGCGATGACCGAACGCTCTGGTGTTGCTTTGTCTGCGCAGCGACTCTTGAGATTCTGTCGGGCTTACCGGGTCAGCGCACGACGGTCGGCTACCATCCGCATTACGCCTCGTCGTACGAGTACGGCTTGCGTTGCTCCCGCGCGACGTAGCCGTTCGCTTCGGGATCGTTTTTGAACTCTTCCGCGGCCGGATCCCATTCGAGCCTGCGGCCGAGGCGGATCCCGATCGTGCCGAGATGGCAAAGGCTCGCGCTGCGGTGGCCGATCTCGGCCTCGCAGATCGGGGCCTTGCGAGTCTTCACGCAGTCGAAGAAGTTGCCCATGTGGTCGTCGCTCGCGTAGAGTCGCTCGGCGTTCGAGTCGAGCGGCTCGTCGAGCAAGGACGGATCACTGGCTTCGATTTTGCCGCGGGTCACGTAAATCCAGCCCTTGGGGCCTTCGAACTGCACGCCGTGATGCCGTTCGCCTTCGGCCGGTTCATGAGCGACGCCTCCCGAGAACGTGTTGCTCGTGGTGCTGCGGCACAGGTGCTCGGTGCCGTCGTCGTAGACGTACTTCACGTCGTATTGTGCCGCGGCGGTGTAGCCGCCGGGGATCGGCTCGACGAGCGGACGCCCCTCGACGCTCGTCGGCCCGCCGCGGTCCTTGCCGAGGCCCCACAGCACGATGTCGTTGTGATGCGCGCCCCAGTCGGTCATGGTTCCGCCCGAGTAATCCCACCAGTATCGGAAGAAGAGATGACACCGCTTGGTGGTGTACTCGACCTTCGGCGCCTGACCGAGCCAGCGGTCCCAGTCGAGGCCTGCGGGCACGGGCTCCGGCGGGAACGGGCCTTCGTTGAAGCCCGCGGGAAGCCAGACCTTCGCACGGTCGATCTTGCCGAGGCGGCCGTTGCGAACGAGTTCGCACGCGAGCCGGAACTTCGCGTCGCTGCGCTGCTGGCTGCCGGTTTGCAGGATGCGGCCATGCTCTTTCACCGCAGCGACGACGTGTCTGCCTTCATCAATCGTGAGCGTGAGCGGCTTCTCGCTATAGACGTCTTTGCCGCTGCGCAGGGCACGCAGATTGACGAGGGTGTGCCAATGATCGGGGGTGCCGTTGATGACGACGTCGATGCCGTTGTCGTCGCAGAGCTGGCGATAGTCGTCGTAACCTTTCGCGCCTTTGAACGTCTCGCTCGCCTTTCCGAGACGCTCGGCGTCGACATCGCAGACCGCGACGACGTCGCCGAAGCGTTGCGCGTTCTTGGCGTCGCCGGTTCCCATGCCGCCACAGCCGACGAGAGCGACACGGGGTCTCTCGTTCGGTGACGTTTCCTGAGCAAAGAGACGAGACTCGCTGCTCTCGCGGAACCACGCGGGCAAGGCAGTCGCTGCCGATGCGGCGGTCGCCGTACCGAGAAATCCTCGCCGACTGATGCTCTTTGAAGACGTCGCCATCGCCTGCTCCTTGTCGCACCGGACTTACGGATCGGAGTCCGTCAGCCTAACCGCCGACGACGCGGAAAGAGAGTGGCGTGACGCAACGGTAGTGGCTCAGTTTGAACTTGTCGCTGTTTGCCGCGGACTTCACGCCCGCGTTCCAACTCCCCTCTCCTCTGGGGAGAGGGGTCGGGGGTGAGGGGAACGGGGTGGGCGTTCCTTCGGAGTTCAAAAGGACTATCGCTCGTTTTTACGGACGCAAGAGATTGGGCGCGCGGCAGAGCGCCCCTCATCCCCGGCCCTTCTCCCCAGAGGAGAAGAGAGCTGGACACCAAACTGAGCCACGACCGACGCAGCGATTGAGTGAGCGCCTGACGTTAGTGGGAATCGTCGAAGCAATTCGTGTCGGACATCATTCCGACTCGGGTGATCGATGCCAATGGTTTTTGAGCAGCGTTAGCGCGAATGGCAGGCATACGAGGCCGATCGCCAATAAGACGAGCGGTGCTGCGTATTGGGGTAGATATCCGGCGAGTCGCGCGTCGTCTGGCCGGTCCGGCGGATAGAGCACTTGCCGACGACCCCCGATGGCGTGGTTGCCGCTCCAAGTGAATCCCCAGGCGCCTCGAGCCTTCACGCGATGCGGTTCGCCGCTCGCCGTCTCGAACACCAACGAATTGGTTTCACGTATGCGGTCTCGGCCGACCACGCGGGCGTCGGCTCGCACTGCCCCGCGTGCGAACAGGAAGGACTCCACAACGCCGGCCACTCCCGCCGACACGCCGAGTACGGCGACGACGACGATCAACGCTTCAAAAGCGATGTTCCTTTGGGGTCTGCGCCGATCGGCGCCTCCCATGCTGTGATCGTCAGGCGAAATCAAAGACAGGTCGGTCAGAGGCGCGACGGAACTCGTCCGTTTCACGCCCGTCACGAACAGCCCGTGTTGACGCGCCTGTTCTTGTGCGTCCTCCGAGCTTGCGGCTTCGACATAGACGACGTGTGACTGCCCTCGACGGTCCATGCCATCGCAACGCCACCGAAGCATCGGTCCTCCCGTCAGGCTTGGCGGCTCTGTTTTCGCTGCGTCACTGGTCGGCAGGATGAATCATCACGCCAACGGTCGAACAGCAGGAGGCCGGCGTCGAGTGGGTTGAAGCGGAATTGTCGTTCGCCACCGAATCGACGATCGAGAACACGCCGCGGACGTTCGTGCCGACGCCCTCGGCGGTCGTGACCTCGGCGAACACGTCGGCTTCGCCGGCTTCCGCGGCGGTGAGACGCAGCGTCGAGCGTATTGTCTCGCCAGGCGCGAGATCGCCGAGGGTCGTCTCGACGATGCCGCCTTCGCGGTGCCGCAGCGTGTCGGACAGAATCCCGCGGAGCGAGACGTCGTTCAACGCGACGTCTCCGGTGTTGGTGACGGCGAAGCGGATCACGCAAGGTGAACCGTCGGCCACGCGTTCGGGGATCGTCATCGCGATCTTGATGCGGCGGAGATCGCCGAGCGGGACTTCGGGCCGCGGTTCCGGCTCATCGCCTCGCTCGAAGCGTTCGATCGGATCGGGTCGCGCGATCGGCGGTTCGGCAGCCGCCGGCTCTTCGGCCTGCACGAGCGTGACGGACGAAAACGCCGCGGCGGGACGCACGCTCGCCGACGTCGCGATCGGCTCGGCCGACATCGGATAGACGCCGACGCTCAGCACGCGTTCTTCGTGGGGACCGAGATCATCGAGCCGCCACGTCAGCACGCCGTCGTCGAAGGCGGCGGGGGGACGAGCGTCGGCGACGCGGTGCGGCTTCGCGACGTGCTCTTCAACGATCACGCTCGGCACGCGTTCATCGCTGCCGTTCGTCACGATGAGGTCGTACCACAACATCTCGCCGGGCTTGGCTTCGTTCGGTTGCGACTTCTTCACGCTCACGTTGACCGCGCCGGCGGAAGGCAGAAACCGATCGGCGGTCTCGCTGGGTCGAGGAAGCGTCGCTTCCGCGGGAGCACTATCGTCTCTCATTTCACGATAAGCGGCCGGCACGATCGGCGGACGCTCGACGAGCGGAGGCCGCGCGGCCTTCAGCCAGTCGTCGGCGGGAAACGAGGCGAAACCGGCATTCACGGGCCGTGACTCGACGAGAAACGCCTCGTCGTCGTCGGGCAGATTGAAGCGAGCCACGTCGCGTGGCAAGCGGGTGCGCACGACCTCGACGTCGAGATCGGCCTCACGAGCCAGCACAGGCTCTGACTGGGACGGCGCCGTTTCCGGTTCGGGAGTCGGCGTGAGCGGTTCATCGGAGGGGCCGAACGGATCGGGCAAGCCGCCGAACGGATCGACCTCGGGATCGGCCTGCGCGATGATCGTCGGTGGCTCCGCGGCCGGCCGGCGGGCGACACGGTCGGTGGCGTCCGCCGCTTTCGGCGCAGCGGTCACGCCGATCGATTGCAGGACCGTCAGCAGAATGAGCCCTGCGGTGCCGGTGACCGTGGCGAAGGTCCAGGCGAGTTCACGCGGACTGCGAAATCGAGATGCCAGCACGCCGAAGCCTTCCATGAATCCGTCGCGCAAGGCGACGGCACCGGTGCCCGTCTTGCGAAACGCTTTGCCGGCGTTCCGTCCGACGGAGTTCAGTCCGATTGCCGTTCCGATCGTCGAGACGCCGATCAGCCCGGCAAGGCCGGCGAACAGCGCTCCGACGATGCCGACGGCTCCAAAGACCACGGCACCGACGGCACCCGCCATGATACCCAGGGTGCCCTTGCCAAGCGACGCCAGCACCCGTTCGGGACCGCCTCCCTCGAGCCACGCGCCGAACGCCGCGAGCTTCGCCTTCGTCGTTCGCAGCGGTCGGATCGGGTTCAGCCGCGTCGGCCGGAACGATTGCACATGCGGCGAGAAGACTTCGCGCGGGGCGAACTTCACCCGCGGCGGCATGCTGTGCAGATCGAGCCAGAAGCGGAACCAATAGTGCCCCATCCACATCTGCCCGAGCCGCGGCAGATCGGCGGCCCACAGCAGCGGTGGCTTTTTGTCACCGGGCCGCACGACGCTCCGCCGGCCGTATTGCAGCAGGTCTTTCAGCCACTTGCGAAGCGGATGCGACATGGCCGAGCTGCGTCCTTGCGGGCCTGTGGGGCGGGTCCGAAGTCGGTGGGTCTAGCAGAAATCGGCGAACCGGGAAAGAGGCGTCGCATCGGCGATCGTCGAGTCGTCGGTTCATTTTGAAATGAGTGGCTGGAGTCGGGCCGCATTCGACACTGAATCATGGAAGGCGATCGCCGGCCCGCCCCCAGTCGAGCGTCGATCGACGTTCGATTGGCAGCGACCCGATCGCGCCGCTGCCCATTCATCGAAGACGCCGCGTCGTCCCCAGCCACCCCGAGGCGATCGCTCACACGATGACTTCAAGCCCGAATTGAGGGGCGCTGGCGATGAGACGATCGATCTCGGCTTGATCGGGCGGCCCAGGTCGCTGCGTCGCGTCGTGCCAAGGCTGGCCAGCGAGTTCAAAGTATTTTTCGAAGCCGGCGGGCGACACGATGATCAGTACCTCGGCCGGTTCTTGCATCGCGTTGGCGAAGCGATGCTTCGTACCGATCGGCAGGTGCACGAATCCGCCGGGGCCGAGCTCGATCGAGGCATCTTCGGAGTCAAAGCTGACCGTTCCGTCGAGCACGAAGAACGCTTCGTCCTCACGGGAATGAATGTGGAACGGAGGCCCGCCACCGGGGCCGACGGTCGCATGAAAGACGGCGAAGCGTCCGCCCGTGTCATCCGATACGGCGAGAAACCGGTAGAGATCTCCGACGAAGGCCGTCATTTTGCCTTCCAGCGGCATCGTGACCCGCATCGCGGGCTCCTGCTGAAAGCCGCTTGTGGGATGCAGCTCGATGCCGAAGCCCGGCGCGATGGCCGCCAGCGTCTCGTGGTCCTCGTTTGAAGCGGCCGGTCGCGGCTGATCGGCCGACGCGAGCGGAAGGCCGGCTCGAAACCGCAGTTCTTCAAAACCCGCCGGCGCCGAAATCACCAGCAGCTCGGCCGGCGACTGCCCTGCGTTGGTGAACTTTTGCGCCGTTCCCGGCGCGATACAGACGAACGCATCCGCACTAAGTGACAGCGATCGCTTGCCGACAGCGAACAGCACCTCTCCGGAGACGACGTAGTAGGCCGTGTGCTCGCGGTGACGAATATGCGGGATCGATCCGCCGCCCGGAGCGATCGTTTCGACGGCGACCGACATCCGGCCCTCCGTCTGCTCGCCGACGGCGAGATATCGCACTCGCTCGCCGAACCAGGCGAGGTAGGCCCCGTCACCAGGACGAACGAACGTCGCCTTTCGCTGAGACTCTGGCATGACACGCAGCGCCGATCGCGGCGCGAGCCGCTTTCGCGACGGACGGGTGTGGAATTATCGATAAGCTTCGAGCATCCAGCCCAGTCCGGTTTTCGCACAACGCGAAGCAGGTCGCACGGACGCCCACGCGGCGAGGACATCCTACGGAATCGCATGGCGAGAAGCGACCAGAAAGTCTTCCGCAGGCAAGGCCGCCGCGCTCTTGTCCAAGGAGCCGCGGCTTCGCCTTTGCGGCCCACGAATCACGCGAATCGACGCGAATGACGTTCGGAAAGCGAGCCAACGAATCCGGCGAATGAAATCGATGACATGAAAAGCCTCACGTAGCGGCGCAGAGGCGCAAAGAATGAAATCCGCCCCTGCATCGCGGCCATTCGTCTCAATTCGAGTCATTCGTTGGCGTTCGTTTTCGTTGGCCTTCTCATTCGCGTCGATTCGTGCGATTCGCGGGCGGCATCCTTCGGTTCTCGCTGCGACCACATGTTTTTCCTTTTTCCGCGGTCCATGCCGGGCGTTAGGCTGCTCTTACAGGAAGGAAGTGTCTCAGCGGCCGGAACGGGGGCGAACATGGTGAGCGGAACCGCGGAACTGGCCGTCGAAACCGCCACCGACGACGTTCTGCTGCGACAATTCGCGAAAACGCGCGACGAAGCAGCCTTCACCGAACTCGTGCGGCGGCACGGGCGGCTCGTGTGGGGCGTATGTCGCAGGCGACTCGCCCGGCGGGAAGACGCGGAAGACGCTTTCCAGGCCGCCTTCCTGATTCTCGCCGTGAAGGCTCACGCGATCCACTCGGCCGACGCTCTGCCCGGCTGGCTGCATCGCACCGCCTGCCGGGCCGCGATTCGTGTGGCCTCGGCGTCGCCCGTCGAAGCGACGCACGACGTCCCGACCGACAGCCTCGACGCTTTCGCCGAAGTCACTCGCCGCGAAGCCGCCACGGCGATCGATGAAGAACTCGTAAGACTGCCGGAACGCTATCGTAACGCCGTCGTGCTGTTCCATCTCGAAGGACTGGAGCGTCGCGACGTCGCTGAACGACTCGGCATCAGCGAACCGACCGTGAAGGCGTTGCTGAGCCGCGGCCGGGCGCTGTTGCGAACGCGTCTCGCCCGGCGGGGACTCGCCTTGCCGATGGTGTTGCCGCTGGTGATCGATCCGGTTCCCGCCGCGGCGATGGATTCAACCTGTAAACTGGCCCTGTCGCTCACGCGAGCCGGCCTGACACCACTCGATCTCGTCACCCTGCCTGCGAAAGGCCTCAAGCCCATGACCGCGCTCCTCTCAAACAAAGCCGTCGCCGCCACGCTGGTCGGCGCGGCGTGCCTCACGCTCTTCCTCGCCACCCGCGGCGACGCGAACGCGAGCGGTGACGGCCAAAGCCACCGGTCGGTCATCACGACGGTGTTCGACCCTTCCAGGAACGCAGAACCAAGCCCCGTTCTACTCGCCGACGCCGAACAGCCGGCGACCACGGCCGAGGAACCCGCACCGGCCGATGTGAAGAAAGAGGACGCACCGGCGGCGGGCCGTCCACAGGCTCCAGACTCTCGGCCGTTGAGAGTGCTGCGAAATCCAAGCGAGGCGAGAATCCGCGCGACACTCAGCGAGCAAACGGAACTTTCTTTCCCTAACACGCCGTTGCGCGACGCGCTTCAATTCCTCGCTGATATTCATGAAATAAACCTCATCATCGACGATCAGGCTCTGGAGGAAGAGGGTCTGACCGCCGATGACGACGTCGATATTGTCCTGAGTGGCATCACGCTCGGCAGTGCTCTCGACCTACTTCTCGAGCGTTACGACTTGACCTACGTGATCGAAGACGAAGTGCTGAAGGTCACGTCGCAGAAGCGCGCGGAAGGAAAAGTTTCGACGCAGGCCTACGACGTGTCTTCGCTCGTCGGAACAGGCGGTTCGGCAGCCGAGGTCGCCATGGTCGTCGAGCGGCTGATCGAAGAGGCGCCGCCGCGGCGTGTCCCCGCGAAGGAGGGCGAGGCGGCCGAGTTGCCGCTGCCAAAGCCACGGGTCATTCCGTTCCAGAATCGCCTGCTCGTGAAGGCGTCCGCCGCCGATCTGAAGCGGGTCGAAGAGATCCTCGACCTCATGTGGCGAGACAACTCATTCTGGAAGAAGGAGCAGGAGTCACGCTCGATTCGGCATCTCACGCCCGGAGTTGAATTGCCTGCCGAAGGCACTTCCACCAGGATTTTCAGGCTTCAGAATGCCGATGCCGCCGCGGTCGCGTTGCATCTCAACAAGAATATCGCCGCCGAACCCGACCAGACGTCGCTGCGTGTCGCGGTTGACAGCAGGACGAATTCAATCGTCGTTGTCGGAACGCCGGCGCAGATTCGGGCCGCCTTTGCTCTATTCAGCGAGTTGGACAAAGAAGGGGCACGGGCCGGCGATCAGAACGGCACGACGACGAGCCCCGGCAAAGAACCCGATACTGACAAGAACCGGATAAAGTGAATCGGTGGGGGCATGCTTACGGCCGAGTGGCATGTGAACACGCGACAGGCCTACGCTTTTGGCGAAGACATGCCGCCCACCGTGTGAGACACGTCGTACCAGTAGGATGGGCTGTGCCACCACCGAAGGTCTAACAGTGCAAGGTTGGTGGGCGCAACCCGCCTACAGGTGCTCCCGGCTCGCTAGATCCGCTCTCGCACGAATCTCTCCAAGAGATCGACGGCTTCATCGACCGTGATCTCCGACGTGTCGAACGCGATCGCGTCGGGGGCCGGCTTCAGCGGAGCGATGGGGCGGTTCCCATCACGCTCGTCGCGGTCGCGGATTTGAGCGAGCACGCCGGCGTAGGTCACGTCGTCGGGAGGGTGCCCTTCAATGGCGGCGAGTTCGGCGTAACGCCGGGCGGCGCGCGTCTCCGCGCTCGCGGTGAGGAAGATTTTCACGGCGGCATCGGGGAAGACGATCGTGCCCTGGTCGCGTCCCTCGGTGACGACTTCATGGCCCTCGGCGGCGGCCCGTTGCAGCGAGACGAGCAAGTCGCGCACCTGCGGATTCACCGCGACGCGGCTGGCGGCGGCGGAGACCGGTTCGGTCCGCAGGGCGTCGCTCACGTCTTCGCCGTCGAGATGCGGGCGATCGCCCTCGAAGGTCACGCTCGCCATTCGAGCGCACGCGACGACGGCGTCGAAGTCGTCGAGGTCCGTCGCGTCCCGCACGCACTTCAGAGCGATCGCGCGGTACATCGCGCCGGTGTTCAGAAAGCGAAACCCCAGCCGCTGCGCCAACCGACGGGCCACCGTGCTTTTCCCCGAGCCGGCAGGTCCGTCGATGGTGATGATCATGAGGGGAGGTGGGATATCGGACGTGGGATGTCGTAAGCCTGGCGCCTGAAAGCCGATCGCTAAAGGCTAACCGCTAAAAGCTCAACTCCACCGTTGCGATCTCGTACTTACGCATCTCGACGGTCACGGTGTCGCCGTGGAGGGGGAGCGGTTCCATCAGTTCGCCGGCGAGATTGATTCGCTGGGCCGACTGGGGCGTCTTGAAGCAACTCAAGCGGGCCGTCTTGCCGCGGCCTTCCGTTTCGAGCAGGCGGATACGAAGGCCACCGTTCGTGCCTTCCTTGGCTTCGATCGGTCGCACGCCTGTGATTTGCACGTTCTTCGCATCGACGTGCAGGAACCAGCCGGACGGGCCGGTGAGCGGCGGGCCGTGTTCCGTCGGCACGACGATCGCCGGGCAATAGGCATCGAGCGAGGGGCGCAACGGATAGGCTTCGTCGCAGGCGATCAGGAAGCGAAATGTTCGCCGCGTCTCACCGGCCACGACGAGCAGCGTGTCGAGCATGCGGCCGCCGGTCTTGCGATGGAACGGCAGCTCGATCGGCACGATCGTCGTCCGCAGGTCGCCTTCGGCGATTTCGACGTAGTGCGGCGCGTCGAAGCGGCTGTCGGGCGTCGGTTGAGCCGTTTGCTGAACGCCGCGGGTCAGTACGGCGGTCTCGTCGTTCCAGGCGAAGCGGCAGGCGTAGTGATTGCTCCAGGGGTCGCCTTCGGGCAGGCGATTCGGCTCCAGTTCGATCTTGAGTTCGATGTAGGGCCGGCCGCGCCACACGCGGATCGTCTGCTTGAAGCGGCTGAGCACGTCGCCGTTCGTCTGATCGATGATGTCGCCGGTCGTGACGGCTTCGGCGAGCGACGGGCCGGTGCAGGTCAGCTCGATCGAGCGGCCCCGCATTTCGCTGTAGTACGACGTGTCGTCGCCCCACTCGTCTTTGCCGATCTGGCGCTTGCGCGGAAAGCGATACGCAAGCTGCTGGCTGAGCCGCTTCGGGCTGCGGCCGTAGCCTTTGACGTAGGCGATGCCGCCGGTCGCGTCCGAGAGATGCACCTCGAAGAGCTCGTTCCGCAGCATCGTCCCTTCGGCCGTCGGCGGCTCGGACTTTGCGGCCGACGGCGGCGACGACGCCGGCAGCCAGTGAAAGCCGGCGGCGGGGAGATCGAGCGTGACGGCCCGACGCTGGCCTTTGAACAAGACGTGCTTGACCGGCCCGTCGATCTTCGGGGGACTGAAGCCTTCCGGAAGCTCAACCGTCACTCGACGCGGGAACGAGAGCGGGTTGATGATCATCGCACCGCGGGCGGCGGGGGCGCCCGCCGGAATGGCCTCGGCCAATGCCTTGGCAGCGGCCGCGGAGGATTCGGCAACGTCGCGATCGGTGACTGAGATCAGGTCGGCATCCGCATCGGCGGGAGCACGTTCGGCGAAGTCTTCATCGGCGACCAGCGGGCCCGGTTCGAATCGCCCCCGCAGCATTCCCGCGAGCGAACGCATCCACATCGTCGCATCGAAAAGATGTCGCCTCGCAAGAGCACCGCCGAAGCGGGCGATCGGGTCCGACTGCTCGCGGGCGACGGCCTGCGTGAGGTACGGCGCGAAATACTCTTTCGCGGAGTGTTTCTGCGTGCGACTGGGGGGCGACGTCTCCTGAAAGAACCCCTCCAGCGTCACGAACTTACCGAAGACCGGCGCGTAACGATGAATGCGGCGGAGATCCTCGAACCAGGGCGTCGAAAGCTCGGGCCAGCGGGCGAACATGATCGCCGCCGACTGGTCGCCTTCCATCGCCTCGGCGACGCGCTGCGAGAAGCGCAGGAAGCTCGTCGCGCCGTCGGCCGCGAGCGGGATGCGGCTGAAGGCGTCGACGCCCACGCCGTCGCAGCCTTCCCAGCGGAACTTGCTCTGTTCGTCGTCGGGATAGTAGCCGTCGTCGAGGGCCGTATGGACGGCGAAAGGCATGCCCGATCGTTCGAGGATCTGCGGGATGAGCGTCGAGAATCCGTAGCGTCGTCGCGCCCAGACCTTCGGCGTCCTACCGAAGAGTTTGCGGTAGACCGCCAAGCCGCGACCGAACTCCCACAGCACCGACTCGATCGGCGCGAAGGCCGTCGGTCCTTCGCGGTACTCTCCGCCGGCGATGCCGACGCGATTCCCCTCGACGT
This sequence comes from Planctomycetaceae bacterium, assembly GCA_013813775.1. GTDB lineage: Bacteria > Planctomycetota > Planctomycetia > Planctomycetales > Planctomycetaceae > JACCRE01. Next base: position 6,622 of record JACCRE010000191.1, on the reverse strand, counting down.
CGGTCTTCAGGCGCTCGACGAGTTCCGGTTGCTCGTTCGCGATCTGCTCCCAGTCGGCGGCGGTGGCGAGCAAGGTGGTCGGTTCGGTCGCCGACAGGGTCGCCGGCAACTTCTCGGCGAGCCGTGGGATGAGCAGGCACATGTCGATGAGGTATGAATCGACGGGAAAGAACCGTTCGCGGGCGTCGAGCAACAGTTCGAACGCTCGTTTGAGCTTTCGGCGAGCTTCGTCGCCGTCGCCGGCCACGGCGGCGTCCGCGGCACCGAGCAGATCGAGCCGCAAAGGGCTGCTGTCGAGGTTGCTGTAGTAATGCATCCTCCGCGTCAGCAGATCGAGCTGCAGATACGCGGTGCCGAAGGCCAGAAAATCGGCGATGAGTTCAGGATCGATCGTCGAGCCGGGGGCGTCAGCCTCCGGGTCATGCTGCGAGGGCGTCACATGTTGATCACGCCCCAAATCTTGATCACGCTCCAAACCCGGCCCCGAGGGCTCACACCCTCGGCTCTTTTCGCGCGAGGGGAGCGTGTGCAGCGCGGCGAGGAGTTTCTCGACGAGTCGGTCGCGATCGTCGATCCCTTCGACGACCGCGGCTCCCGAGTCGGTCGCGTTTTGCGCCCAGGCGTGCGGCAGCCAGGACGAACAGGCGGAAGGGACGATGATGATCTTGCCGGCGGGGTCGCCGGGCGGGTCGTCGGCTCTCCGCCAGCCCGGTATCTCGCGTGTGACGGCGATCAGGGCCGGGTGGTACGCCGCTGCGAAGGCGTTGAGCAGTCCGGTCGCTTCCGACTCCCCGAGATCGGCGGGAAAGTCTTCGAGACCGTGACAGGGGACCAGAATCAGCAGTTCGGGACGATTCATGAGGGCGGCGGAATCATAACCCGGTCTCCGGGAACTTTCTTCCCGCGCCGACCGTCGGAATAGTAGAGAACGGAAGAACCGAGGACGGAAGATGGGGAGAAGACTGTTCGCGGCGGCCGCTGCGCTCCGTCAACTCGTCCCACTCGTCAATTCTCCCTGCTCCCGTTCTTAAGTCGTGGTGGGAACGGTTTTTTGGTTGACTTTTCGCGATGTGCGGTGATAGCGTTCAATGGGTTCCGTTCGGCTGGCGGCGGCTCTCGCGGTCGTCCGATGGCCTTTCGGAGCACTTCCTTTTCCCTTCTGCATGTGACCACTTCGCCACCCGGCGCCGGTATAATCTTGGACCCTTCTGAAACGGTCCGGCCGAGTGACGGAAGCCGCCTCCGCGGCGACGGCGAGCGGTCAAACCTCATATTCGCTAGCATTCGCAAGACCGCCTGTTCGCCCGCACGGGACGGCTAGGCCGGGAGTGACGTTTATGTCGGATGAACGTGGCTATTGGGGTCTCGAGATCGGCCAGGCCGGCCTGAAGGCCCTTCGTCTGCAATCGGTCGAAGGCGCCGGCAAGGCGGTGGCGACGAACTTCGATTACGTTCCGCACGCCAAGATTCTCAGCCAGCCCGACGCCGTGCCCGAGGAACTCATCGCGAGCGCCCTCGACACCTTCCTGTCGCGGAACGACGTGCGGAGCGACGTCGTCGCCATCAGCGTGCCGGGCCAGAACGCGCTCGCGCGGTTCATTCAGCTTCCGCCCGTCGAACAGGGCAAGGTCGCCCAGATCGTCACCTACGAGGCGAAGCAGCAGATTCCGTTTCCGCTCGAAGACGTGATCTGGGATTACCAGACGCTCGGCGGAGGGGCCGAAGAAAGCGGGTACCTGCTCGAAGCCGAGGTCGGCCTGTTCGCGATGAAGCGCGACCTGGTCATGCAGCAGCTCAAGCCGCTCACCGACCGCAAGGTCGAGGTCGAGCTGATACAGGTCGCTCCGCTCGCGCTCTACAACTTCCTGTGCTATGACCGGCTCAAGATTCGGCCGGGCGAGCCGTTCACGGCGGGCGACGAGTACACCGTCGTCTGCGAGATGGGCACCGACACCACGATCCTGGTCGTCACGAACGGCGCCAAGATCTGGATTCGCAACGTGCCCATCGGCGGCAACCATTTCACGCGGGCGCTCGTGAAGGACATGAAGCTCACCTTCGCGAAGGCCGAGCACCTCAAGAACAACGCGACGAAAAGCCCCGACCCGAAAGCCGTCTTCCAGGCGATGCGGCCGGTGTTCAACGACTACGTCGCCGAGATTCAGCGTTCGATCGGCTACTTCTCGAGCGTGAATCGCAGCTCGAAGATCGTGAAGGTGCTGGGCGTCGGCAACGGCTTCAAGCTCGCGGGCTTGCAGAAGTTCCTTCAGCAGAACTTGCAGTACCCCGTCGAGCGGGTCGAGCGGTTCGAGAGCCTCGTCGGCGAGAAGGTGCTGTCGGACGACGTGTTCCGGGAAAACATTCTCGGTTTCATCGTTCCTTACGGTCTCGCCGTGCAGGCGATGGGCCAGACGACGATCCACACGACGCTGCTGCCTCCCGAGATCGCCACGGCCCGTAAGATCCGGCAGAAGAAGCCGTGGGCCGCGCTCGCCGCCGCGACGTTGTTGGGCATTTTCGGCCTCAGCGCGTTCGGCTACGGCAACGTCATGCGCAGCGTCAGCGAGCAACGCTTCGGGCCGGCCGAGACCGCCGTCAGCGGCTGGAATCAGGAAGCCGACGGCTTCAGCGGCCGATACAAGACGGTCGAAACCTCGATCGCCACGATCGATGAGAAGTCAACGGGCCTCGTTGGCCCGTTGGGCACTCGCGAGTACTGGCTCGAACTGCTGCGGGGCGTCAACGAGGCGCTGCCGCGCGACGATGCCGACACCGTCAGCGAAGAGGACATCACCAAGCGGAACCGCATTCGCGTCACGTCGTTCACGACGCTAAAGATGCCTGAGCTGGCGAACTGGTACGCCGCGATTGATCCGTTGCGCGTCAAGTACATGTCGAAGCAGGATCAGGCCGTGCCTCCGAGCGGGCCGGGATACGTCGTGACGATCGTCGGCGAGCATTTCCACAAGAGCGAAAAGTACGGCGTCGAAGCCGACTACGTCGCGAACACGCTGCTCAAGAATCTTCAGGAGTGGGAAGCCTCGCAGAGCGCGGCCGACAAGGTGCCGGTGGGCAAGATCGGCATCAGCCACGCCGTGATCATCGAGGACTACACGACCCAGGTTCCCGATCCGCGGAACTTCACCGAATTGAATCTCGACGACGGCAACCCGTTCGGCCCACGCGGACCGGGCGGCAGCGGCATGAGCGGTTACGCGGGCGGTGGTGAGGAAGGATATACGCCTCCCGAAGCGACGAGCTTCGGCCCCGGTGCGGCGCATGGCGGCGGCGGTGGAGGGACGCGCGGCGGGTTCGGACCGCGGGCGCCGCAGGTCAGATCGCTCGAGCCGATCCTGAACCAGGCCAACCAGCCGATGTCGGAAGAGGAGATGAAGTACCCGCCGATCGATAAGACGAGCTTCACCGTCCAGTTCGTGTGGCGACCCATCGCCCACGAAGAGCGGACGGACAAGCGACCCGCCGTCACCGAGGAAGAGGCCGCGGCCGCGAAGGCGGCGGTCGAAGCCGCCACAGCGGCCGCGACCGGCGGCGTGGACGGTATGAGCAGCGAACACTGACAATGAGAACGGACGTTTGAAGAAGCGAAGAGTGAAGTGATGACGCGAGAGACAGGGATGGCTGCTTTACGGAAGACGTGAGAAGGTGGAATTCAGAGGAGTCGTCGGCGACGGAAGCGCGCGGATGAAGTCGGAGCTTCCCACTTCTTCCGTTCTTGGTTCTTCCGTTCTCACCAAGGGGGTCTTGCGATGGATAAGCTCAAACCGGTTCTCGCCCAGATCTTCTGGATCGTGTTCGGAATCGCGCTCTTGCTGCCGTTGATCGGCTGGTTCCTCGGCACCGGCACGATGGCCTCGACCATCGATCAGCGGATCGGCACGATCAACGGCCTCAATCCGCAGGACGGCGCCACGGTTCCGAACGATCAATGGATCGAGAAGGTCCAGGTCGTCGAGAAGGACCGCGAAAAGCGGCTCGAGACCGCCGCCGATTACCTCTGGGACCAGCAACAGCAATTCATGACCTGGCCGGCGAGCCTCGCGGAGGTCAAAGACAAGACGTTCGAAGACGACATCACGATCCGGGCGCTGAACGCGTACCGCCGGAGCTTCGATAGCCAGGTCGAGGCCTTGCGGCAGATCGTGGAACCCTACGAGTACAAAGATCGCACGCAGAAGATGGACGGCAAGGTTTTGCTCCCGCAGGGGACTCTCCCGCTGCCCTTCGCGGGAGATGCTTGGCCGACGGGGCCGCCCACGAGCAAAGAGGTCTGGTATCTCCAGGAAGACATGTGGCTGCTGCGGGGACTGCTCGAAGCCGTCAAAGACGTGAACGATCGCGCCGGTCCCGAAGCGAACATCATCAAGGTGCCGATCAAGCAGATCCTGTCGATCGAGCTCAAAGGCGGCAATCCCGAGGTGCTCGCCGCGCTGGCCTCCGGCGAAGCCGGCGCCGAGGGTGCCGACCCGAGTGGCGGCATGGGCGGTATGCCGATGTCAAGTTCGGGAATGGGTTCGGGAATGGGAATGGGAATGGGCGGCGAAGGCATGGGCGCAGCCGCCGGCGGTCTCGATTTCGACATCGCCGAAGAGGTCGGCCCCGCCACGGCGATGGCCGCCGAGGGCGAAATGTCAGAGGGCGGCGACATGGCGGCGGCGCACGGCAGCGGCGGTATGAGTTCCGGGATGTCCGGGATGGCTGGCGGTCAGAGCTCGCTGCTCAGCGAGAAGCGATATGTCGACGACGTGGGCCTGCCTTACAAGACCCGCGCGTTCAAGATGCAGGTCATCATGGATCACCGGCAACTGCCGGAGTTCCTCGTCGAGCTGACGAACTCTCCCTTCCCGGTCCGTATCCTGCGCGTCCACTGGGCCGAGATGAACCAGGATCCGCTGTTCGCCGGCGGTGCGGGCGGCGGCTACGGTGGCGGCAGTTACGATTCCGAGGGCATGGGCGGCGGACGCAGCGGCTTTGGCGGCAGTGGCCTTATGGGCGGCGGAGCGTCGCGAGGCGGCTCGTTTGGCGCAGGACGCTCGGGCACGCCGTTCGGTGGGATGCCGCGGCCGGGCGCGGCGCGTCCGGGTGGAATCTCTGGGCGAGGCGGCATCGGTTCGGTGGGCGGCATGTCTTCCCGCGGCGGCGCGCCTTCGTTCGGCGGTCTCGGCGCTAGGGGGGGCAGCTCCAGAGGCGGAATGCCTCCGCTCGGCATGAGCGGGAATCGAGGCGGCATCAGCATGCCGGGTGCGAGGGGCGGCATGCCGTTCCGCGGTGGCATCAATACGGGCATGGAAGGGGATATGTACGGTACGGGCATCGGCGCCGGCAACCAGACGGGCCTCACCGATCTGTCGGCCCAGGCGCTCGCCGACCCGTATCTGTCTCAGGTCGTCATTGCGGGTCTGATGACGATTTATCGCTCGGAGAAAGAAATCGAGAACGCCGCCGAAGGCGAAGCCGCGACCGAAGAACCCGCGACCGGCGCTGCCGGAGCCGAAGGCGCAGTGGAAGGTGAAGTCCCTGCCGAAGGCGAAATGCCGGTGGAGGGAGAAGCGCCGCTCGACGGCACGGAACCGCTCGACGGCACGCTGCCGCCCGAAGGCGAAGCGCCGACGGACGACGCAACGGCACCCGCCGACGGAGTCGCGACCGAAGCCGCCGATTCGGCGGAACCGGCGGCCGATGCCTCGGACGAGCCTTTGCCCGACGCGGCCGACGATCCTGCGGCGACCGCACCCGACGCCGAAGGGGAAGATCCCGGAGCGGTGCCGCAATAGTGGAAAGCGTCATCGTCACCCGGTCATCGGTTGACGACGGCATTGGAAGCATTGGACTCAACGAAGCGATTTGACCTAGCACGCACGACCACAGAAAGCCTCCGTCACTTCCTTGCCTTGCCGGCTCGGGACTGGAGTTCGCGATGAAAAAGCCGTCTCTGAAGAACCTGAACTGGAAACAAGCCTTCGTCAATCACGGCGAGAAGCTGGTGCTAGGGCTTGTCGCCGTCTTCGGACTGGCGGCCCTCGGCATGTCGCGCTGGGCGCCGTACAACGAAAAGAACCCGTACACGCTGATCGAGAGTGTCGAGAAGGCCAAGGTGGCGCACAAGACGAGTACCTGGCCCGAGGCCGAGCAGGAAAAGTTCAAGTCCGAACAGGACGTCAGCGCGAAGGCCGAGAAGCTGCTCGCCTCGCTCGACGAGTCGCAGTTCGCGTTCGGCCGCACGCTGCCGTCGATGTACTGGCCGGTGATTCCTCAGCAGCAGCCGATCGACGAGCCGACCTGGTATCCGGTCGAGAAGCTGCTCGCCACGCCCGGCGTGATTCTCTATCCGACCGCGCCGGACGAAGACGAGATGCTGGCCTCGGCTGAGCATGCCGACGCGGCCGTCGAGGAAGAGGAGGAAGCACCCGCCGGGCGTCGCACCACGCGCCGTTCAAGCGATTTCGCGCCGCGTCCCACCGCCGGTGCGGGCACGGAGTCTTTCGGTGAAGGATATACCCCGCCCGGCATGGTCGGCGGCAGCCGCGGCGGCGGTCCGGGTGCCGCAGCCGGTCGTGGTGGCGCGGCGGCCGGTCGTGGTGGCGCGGCAGGCGGTCGTGGTGGC
>JACCRE010000171.1 GCA_013813775.1 Planctomycetaceae bacterium | reverse complement strand
GCCGGCGGCTTCGCCGCTCGACAATCCTGCCCACGAAGTTTCAGGCGACGTGAACTCTCACCAGTTCGCGCACCCCAGACGCGCGAACGGCCCGCCCTCAACGTGAAGGCGGGCCGTTCGGCGTTTTTTGGGCTTTCCCGACCACAACAGGTCGGATATGGCTGGGAAGGCTCAGAGAACCTGCCGGTGGTCATAATAGACCAGAGTCAATCTGAATTCTTTGATCCGTGGCATAACGGAGGCGGTTGCATACAATCAAGTGCTTCGTCGACCGAAACGATCTTCTTCGCGGGGACTCTTCCGCCACTGGCTTCCTATGATCGAACGACTTTACGTCCATAACTTCCGCGGCCTAGATAATTTTACGCTCGATTTAGGTGATCGCTCCTCTGCCCTGCTGATCGGTAAGAACGGGGCCGGGAAATCGACCGTTCTGCAGAGCATCAAGCTCTTTCAGAGCATCTGCCGAGGGTCGGGGCGAGTTGGCAAACTCATTTCGGAGACCGACTTCACTCAGAATCGCATCGACCAGCCAATGCGATTCGAGCTCGACCTGATTCTCAATGAGAAGCAGTTTAAGTATGAGATTGCCTTTGAATGGCCCGATGGTTTCCGCGAAGCGCGCATATTGGATGAAAGCCTGTCGAGAGATGGGACTGCCGTATTCACGCGGCACCAAGCTCAAGTTCAAATCATCGGGGGATCCTTGTTCGGGCTCGACTGGCATGTCTTCGGATTGCCAGTCATAAATGAGCCACAGGGCCGCTCGATTCAAGACGTAAAGACGTTTTTCGCCACAATGCTCCTGACAGCGCCAATTCCGGCGAATATGAGCGGATTTTCTGAAGAGCCGTCTGTAGAGTTGCAGTACGACGCGAAGAACATTGCCTCGTGCATTAGAGGTCTGCTTGAACAAAAGCCCGCCGGATACAGCATCTTCGACCGATACATCAAGGCAATAATTCCCGATTTCTCATCCATCGAATATGTCTCACGTGGAGAGCGTGGTAAACAATTGGTTGTCAGATTCCAAGACAAAGAAAGCCATCAGAATCTGTCGGTTGAGTTTAAGTCGCTTTCTGACGGCGAAAAGTGCTTTTTTCTCAGTGCCTATATCATTGCGTCGAACGCCGTTGGTTCACCGGTTATCTGTATCTGGGACGAGCCAGACAACCATCTTTCGCTCTCGCAGGTTGGCTACTTTATTACTGACCTGCGAAAGATGAGCAGTCGCGGTGGTCAGTTCATTGCGACAAGCCATCATCCGGAGACAATCCGCAAGTTCTCAGACGAAACCACTCTGGTGCTCGCTCGCAGGTCTCATTTTGAGCCGACTGTGGTGCGACCACTTGCTGAATTCAACTACGACGGTGATCTCGTTAACGCACTTATTCGTGACGAAATTCTTGGATAAAAATGAATCGTTATATGCCCGGAGTGTATGTGATACCGGAGGACGATCGCGATCGGCAACTGGCCGCCGGTTTCATCTTGCACGACGGGGTAGATGGTAGAAGAATAAAGGTGATGCCCCCGGCAGGAGGCTGGAGAAATGTGCTCCAGACTTTTCTCGAAGAATACGTCCAGATACTGCGCAAATGCCCCGATGCTCACGTCGTGTTGCTCATCGACTTCGACGATCAAGTCGCGAGCCGACGGAATGAGATCGATCGACAGATCCCTAAAGATATTAAGTCACGCGTCTATGTAGTGGGTCCTAAGCACACGCCTGAAAAGCTCAAGGCGGCATTGAGCGAAAACCACGAAAAGATAGGAACGCAATTAGCCGACGAATGCGACACCGGCAATACGAACCTCTGGAACCATGAGCAATTGGTTCATAACAATCTAGAATGCGATCGACTGGCGGATGCTGTTAAGCCGTTCTTGTTCCAAAGTGGTTTGTAAGCTAACCACATCGATTCGTGCGCCCCCTCACCCAATAAACTCCAGCTCCACCGCCTGCGGGATCACTCCCGCTTCATACCCGCGTTGCAGGAGCGTCGCGACGGCTTCTCGCCCCACGGGGCCGAAGTCGAGCGTCCAGTCGTTGACGTACATGCCCACGAATTTGTCGTTCCGAGCCTCGTCGAGGTCGCGGCCGTACTTGGCGGCGTGCGCCAGGGCTTCCTTCCGGTGGTCGAGGCCATACTGGATGCTCTGGCGGAGATATCTCGTCACGTCTTCCATCGCCTCGCGGCCGAGATCGCGGCGGATCGCGTTCGCGCCGAGCGGCAGCGGCAGGCCCGTCTCTTGCTTCCACCATTGGCCCATGTCGACGACGAGCTTCAGCCCCTGGTCGGCATAGGTGAGTTGGCCTTCGTGGATGATCAGGCCGGCGTCGACTTTCTTTTGCTCGACGAGGTTCAGGATCTCGTCGAAGGGATGCACCTCGTGCGTGAAGTCGTCGCCGAGTAGGAGCTTCAACGTGAGGAACGCCGTGGTGAGCGTTCCCGGCACGGCGATCGTCTTGCCGCGAAGGCCGTCGATGCTCATGGCCTCGCGGGCGACGACCATCGGGCCGTAACCGTCGCCCATGCTCGCGCCGCAGGCGCACAGAGCGTACTTGTCGGTCATGAAGGCGTAGCCGTGCAGGCTGACCGCCGTGAGTTCGAGTTCGGCGTTCAAAGCCCGCCGGTTGAGCGTTTCGATGTCCTGCAGGATGTGCGTGAAGCGATAACGCCCGGTGTCGAGCTTGTCGTTCGCGAGGGCGTGGAACATGAAGGCGTCGTCGGGATCTGGGCTGTGGCCGACGCGGATGTCGATGGTCTCGGAAGGTGCGGAAACGGGCATGGTTTTCTTTCGGTGAATGACGGAAGGGGCAGCGTATCGGCCCCCGAAACGAACCGCAAAGCAGCGGGATGAGTAACGAAGCCCTGTAACGTCAGGCCAGCCGCGGGTGCCAACCCGCGGGTCGTGTGGGATAATGCGTGATCCAAAGGCTGACGCCCGCGGCTCGGTCGCCCATCGCTACGAAACACCTCACTCGATGTCCTCTCCCTCGACGCTCTTCGATCTCACGGGCTGGGCGTGGGTCCGGCTCACGGGTCGCGATGCGCACAAGTTCCTGCACAATTTCTGCACGAACGACGTTCTGAAGCTGCCGCAGACGTACGGCTGCGAGGCGTTCGTGACGAACGTCAAAGCCCGCGTGCTCGGGCACATCTTCGCGTTCGAGGCCGCGGACGCCGAGACCGGACCGGCGGTCGACGTCTTCTCATTCCCGGGCCAGGACGCTCCGCTGCTCGCCCACCTCGATCGCTACCTGATCCGCGAGGAGGTCGCCTTCGAGAACCGCACCGATGCCACGTTCACGTCGCTGCTGAGCGGGGCCGTGCCACAAGACGATGAAGCTTTGCGGCCGTTCGAGACGCGGCACGCCGTCGTCGGCAAGTGCCGCGTGACGATGCGACGTCTCGACCTGCTCGGCGAGCCGGGACATCTCATCGTCGGCGATCGCGAGAACGTTGCTCATGTCCGAGAAGCGTTCCTCGAATCCGGGGCCACCAGCGGCGACGCCGCGACCTTCGAGTCGCGCCGCATCGAGGCCGTGCTGCCGATCTACGGGATCGATCTGAGCGAAGACCAGCTCGCGCCGGAGGCCGGCCGGCCCTGGGCGATCAGTTACACCAAGGGCTGCTATCTCGGCCAGGAACCCATCGCGCGCATCGATGCGTTGGGTCACGTCAACAAGCTGTTGCGCGGCGTGAGGCTTGAAGCAGACGTGGTCCCAGAACGCGGAGCGTCGGTCGTCGCGGACGGCAAAGAGATCGGCACGGTCACGAGCGCCATCGCAGGGACGGCGCTCGCATACATTCGCAGCAAGTACTCGGAGCCGGGCACGATCGTGGCAATAGGTAGTTCGAACGAAGAGATTCCCGCGCAGATCTTCGCTTCATCTGAGCCGCGACCGTAAGGGAGCGGACAAAGTGCTTGCCGCGCTCGACCGCTTCCTGACGGGCGCGGCTCTGAAGGTGTTTGCATGAATGATCCGCTCGCCTACTTCTTGACTTGGCACACCTATGGAACATGGCTGCACGGTGACGAGCGAGGATCCGTCGATCGCAAGCACAACGGATTTGAAGAGCCGTTCGTTCCGGCGAATGACGGCCGGCGCGGTTGGGAAGAGACGGCCCGCATGTCTTCAGCGTTTCGACTTGAAGATTCGTTGCGAATTATCGTTCAAGACGCGGTGATTCGAACTGCGAAACACCGTGATTGGCGATTGCTCGCGGTGCATGTTCGCACGACGCATGTGCATATTGTCGTCGTCGCTGCCGACGTCGCACCTGAGCGGGTGATGAACGACTTCAAAGCCTACGCCACGCGATCACTACGACAAGTGGATGCGGCGCTCGCTCGTGTTTGGTCGCGACATGGAAGCACTCGCTATCTTTGGACCGACGATCACGTCTGCGATGCGATGACGTATGTCGTCGAGAAACAGGGACGTGTGCTGTATCCGTTGCCGTACTTGGACGACGAGTTCCGGCGGCAATGAATCATGAATAAGAGCGACCATCAGAGCCGCGACCGTGAGGCGGTTGAGCGCGGAGGGTGGGTTCGAACCGCTTCCTCACGGTCGCGGCTCTGATGTCGATGGTCATAGCGTCTTCAAAAACGCCACGAGGTCCGCTTTCTCCTGCTTGTTGAGCTTCAATCCCTGGATGAGGTTGAAGAACTCGACGGTGTCGTCGAGCGTGAGCAGCCGACCGTCGTGCAGGTAGGGCGGGCTATCCTTGATGCCGCGCAAGGTCATGGTCTTCATCGGTCCCGCCGGATGGTCGAAGTGGCCGTTCACCATCTTCGGTTCGAAGAACCGCTCGACGTGCAGGTCGTGCATCAGGTTGTCGAGGTAGTGCGGGGCGGGGTGGCATTCGGCGCAACGGGCCTTGCCGAAGAACAGTTCCTGACCTCGTCGTTCGGATTCGCTGGCTTGTTCCGAATCAAGCTTGCCGTAGATGTCGAGCTTCGGGGCCGGCGGGAAGTCGAGCATGTTCTGAAACTGCGCCATCGGTGCGATTGAAGTCGCGCGGTCGGGGGCGTGGATGCCCTTTTTGGCGGCCGTGACCTGATCGCCGTCGAAATACGCCGAGCGCTGCTCGAACTCGGTGAAATCCTCGACCGACCGCAAAGACCGCTTCGAGCCGTGAATCCGCTGATTGAACATGCCGCGCAGGCTGGGCGTGTCGAGGCGGAAACGCAGTTCCTGCGGCCGCGTGTCGGGGTTCAGGTGAAAGCTGGCGTTCGTGTGCCCGTTGGTGTGGCAGTCGAAGCACGAGATGCCCAGGCTCGCCTCGTCGACCTTGCGGTCCCCGGTGGCGTTGAACTGCTGTTGCGGAAAGGGCGTGAGCAGCAGCCGCAGACCTTCCAACTGGAACGGCGTGAGCTTACCCAAAAACAGCTCATGGAAGTTTTTGATCGTGACGACCTGTCCCTGCGACACGTCGCCGAGATCGGGCCGGTTCGTCAGAAAGATCGGCGGCGGAAACTCGGGCAGCAGGTGCTCGGGCAGATCGAACTCGACGTCGAAGCGGTCGAGACTGCGATGCTCGGCCTCCTGAATGGCCTTGATGTGCTCTTTGCGAATGACCATGCCGCCCGTCGCGTGCTTCACGTGAGGCAGCGGCCGGAAGCCTTGCGGCCAGGCGTCCTGCTCCTTGATCTCCGCCGGTGACATCGCGGCGAGATCGTCCCAGGTGACGCCATCGGGCAGCTTGACGCGCACGCCCTGCTGGACCTTCTTCCGTCCGGCGGACATCGGCAGGTCCGAGGCGTCATCTCGCAGGTCGTAGCGGTTTTCGAGCAGCGATTTTTGCGTTGTGATGACTTTGTCGCGCTCGGCGATGTCCTTTTTGCGAACGGTTTCGAAGTCGGGCACGACGACGGGCAAGTAGCTCTGCTTCTCGTCGATGCCTTCGGGAAGCGTGCTTGTGCCGGCGTCCGGAGAGGTGTCCGAAGTGCCGCCGCCCGCCGGTTTTTGAGTCGCTGTGGCGTTGGGCCGCGGCTGACGCTGTTGTCCGAACGACAGGTCCGGCGTCAAAAGGCCGGCGGCGATCGCACCGGCGACGCCGGCTGCAAGCGTGAATGCGTACCTGCGGCGCAGAAGCATGGGTCTTCTCCATTGGAATGATCGACCCGTGCAAACTACCCATCCCGCCGCTGCGCGATACCGGGAGAATCCCGACATTCACATTCTTGAGGCCGTCGACCAGGCCGATGCCCTAATCGGGCACGTGGACCTGGATCTGGTCTCCCTCGATGCGGACGGGATACGTCTCGACCTTCAGCTTGCTCTTCGGGCTGTCGAGCCAGCTTCCGTCTTTGACGCTGAACCGCCAGGCATGCCAGGGGCAGGTCACGCAGTCGCCTTCGATGTGGCCTTCGGAAAGCGGTGCTCCCTGATGCGGGCAGGCGTCGTCCATCGCCGTGTATTCGCCCGCGACGTGGAACACGGCGACGATCACGCCGTTGCACTCGAAGGCCCGGGCTTCACCCTCGGGAATGTCGCCGACCTTGGCGACGGTCTGGAAGTCGGACACTGGGGGAACGGCGAACAGGGAACGGGGAACGGCGGGAGACACGATGGTCGAAGTCTGGCGCATCCGGGTCAAGGCCACCGGGTGCCTTGCCGGACGACAGACGATCCTTCATGTTGCCCTCTGTTTCCCGTTCCCTGTTCGCCGTTCCCTCCCTCCATGAAATCCAACCCCGTCAAAGCCGCTCTCAAAGCCGGAAAGCCGCAGGTCGGCACGTGGCTGAGCTTCAGCAGTCTCGAAACGGCGCGGCTGATGGCTCGCGTCGGCTTCCCGTGGCTCACCGTCGATCTCGAGCACAGCCCGATCGACATTTCGGCGGCCGCGGCGGCGTTCGCGGTGATTTCCGACGCCGGCTGCGTCGCCTTAGCCCGCGTGCCCGCTAACACGCATGGCGACATCAAACGCGTGCTCGACAGCGGGGCGATGGGCGTCGTCGTGCCGATGGTCGACACCGTGGAAGAAGCGAAGGCCGCGATCGCGGCGGCGAAGTATCCGCCGACGGGGAACCGCAGCGTCGGTGGTTCGCTGCATGCGATGAATTTTGGCGCGGAAGCCGGTGAATATTACCGCCGGGCCAACGACGAGATTCTCGTCGTGCTTCAGACCGAATCGCCGCGCGGCGTCGAGAACGCCGAGGCGATCTACAGCCTGCCCGGCTGCGACGCGATCTTCATCGGACCCAACGACCTGCGTGCCCAGATGCGCGGCCCCGACGGCGAAGACCCCACGCCCGAAGCCCACGAGGCGCTGGTGCAGGAGGTGCTGCGCGTCGGCAAGAAGGTCGGCACGCCAGTCGGCATTCATGTGCAAACCGTGCAAGAGGCCGAGAAGCGGATTGAGCAGGGGTTCCAGTTCATCGCCGTCGGCAGCGAACTGCGGTTCATGGTCAGCCGGGCGCAGGAGATCGTGAAGTCGCTCGGCATCGCCCAGGTGGAGAAGCCGCAGGATTTGGCAAGGTATTGATGCAAGGAGGGAGTGAACCGCCAAGATCACAAAGAGCACGAAGGTGGGCTATTGGACCGACCTCGCTGAATGGACGTATGGCCGTCGTCGGTCAGGCCGTGCCTGACATGCGAGGCTGCACAACTGTGGAAGAAGCCGTCTTGCCGCGAAGAGCCGCCAGGAAGGCAAAAGTCCCACAGGACGCCAGCGTCGAGATGAACCACGAAAGACACGAACCACACGAAAGCGTCAACCACGGAAGACGCGGAATGAACGGAACGGACCAGAGCTTTGTCCCGTTCACATCAATGGATGACGCCTTTGGACCAGACCCTTTCGTGTCCTTCGTGCCTTTCGTGGTTCTCCTTTTCCGTCCGTTCCGTGTCTTCCGTGGTGCTCAATCTGCACGGGTCGCACTCGTCAAATCCGCTTGGTTGATCCGCGAGATGGAACGTATCGAAAGCTCTTCGTGATCTTGGCGGTTCATTCCTGTCATCCGAGATTCCGCCGCGCCGCTCGCCTTTTCCGGCACGCAGCCATAGCCTTGCAGGAACGGCCTTTTCCGGGTTGACCGTCTTTCGCTAGAACACGCGGATTGCGTTCTTGCCGTTCCGCCCGCCGCCGGGCTCGGAGGGAGCCGACCGATGGCCACGACTGCACCGACTCAGCGCACTGTGCCCGAACGATCCGTGGCGACACTCGAACGACGTGAGCCGGCCGGCGAACCGACCGTGCAGGCGATCATCGCCGCGGCCCGCAAACCGCAGCCGGCTCCGGCCCGCGGGGCGTGGCTGTGCGGAACCGCAAGCGCGGTCCTGTGGTATCTGAGCTACTTCCCGCTGAACTGGGGGCCGCTGGCCTTTCTCGCCCCGGTGCCGTTGCTGCTGCTCGTTCGCATCGAGCGGCCGACGCGGCACATGTACTTCGCGATCTACTTGACATGGCTCGTCGCGACGCTGGCGGCGGTTTCATGGATGGCGGCGAACATGCCGATGGTCGCGGCATGGCTCGCGCTGTCGGTCTACATGGCGATCTATCCCGCGGTCTTCGTATTTGCGAGCCGCATTGCCCTGCATCGCCTGCGGATACCGTTCGTCGTGGCGGTGCCGGTGATCTGGACGGGTCTCGAGTTCCTGCGCGCTCACTTGATGACGGGCTTCCCGTGGTACTTCATCGGCCATACGCAATGGCGATGGACGACCCTCATTCAGATCAGCGACCTCGTCGGCGTGTACGGCGTGAGCTTCGTCGTGATGACCTGTGCCGCTGCGGTCGCCTTTTGCGTTCCGGCCGAGACCTTCCGCAGGCTGCGTTTGCTGGCGAACCGCGACGGCGGTCCTGCGACGATTCCGTTCGTCGCCACGCGCAGCAGGATCATCGCCGTCGCGAGTGCGATCGTGCTGCTCACAGCGTCGCTCGGTTACGGATTCGTCCGGATGTCGGGAGACCATTTCTCGCCCGGCCCGCGGGTGGCGCTGATCCAGGGCAATTTCCCGTCGATCCTGGGCAAGGGCACCCGCGAAGATCTTGTGTGGACGAAGCATCACAAGATGACGTCGCTCGCGGTCGCGTATCAGCCGCAATTCGTGATCTGGCCCGAAAGCGCGTACCGCTGGAAGCTGCTCGACGCCGAAGAGGGCGCGAGCGAGGTCGAACTCAGCCGCATTGCCAAGACGCTCACACAAGGCGAGCTCGATGCCCAAGGCTGGAAGGACGCGGGCTTCGGGGTCCGCGAAATGATCGGCGATCTCGCCACGCAGTCGAACGCCGCCTTCATTACGGGTCTCTCGGCCTACGTCGTCGAAAAGGATCATGGCCTGCGACGGTACAACAGTGCGGCGTTCGCCGTGCCGGAGATGGGCGTGACGGGCCGCTACGACAAGCGGCACCGCGTGGCGTTCGGCGAGTACGTGCCGCTCCGCGAGGAGTTGCCGTTCATGAAGGCGCTGAGTCCTTACACCGACGCGTCGAGCATCGACGCGGGTGCTGCGCCGAGGGTCTTCCATCACGCCGGCTACAGCGTCTCGCCGCTGATCTGTTACGAGGACACCGTTCCCGATCTCGTTCGCGGCATCGTCGCCGGTGCCGAAGCCAACGGAGGCGAGGGAGTCGATGTGCTGGTGAACGTGTCGAACGACGGCTGGTTCTACGAGTCCTCCGAGCAGCCGCAGCATCTCGCGACGAGCCTATTCCGCGCTGTTGAAACCCGTACGCCCCTCGCCCGTTCCGCGAACACCGGCATTTCGGCCGTGATCGACGGCAACGGACGCCTCGTCGCACCAGTCGCGTTCATCGACGGCGACAGCGGCGAACCGACTTCGATGAGGGAACACAGCGGACGGCTCAAGAAGGACATGAGCGCGGTCCTCGTCGCCGACGTGCCGCTCGACAACCGCCGCAGCCTTTACGTTCGCACCGGCGACTGGTTCGCCGGCCTCTGCACGGCGACGGCGCTGTTTTGCCTGTGCTGGGGGCTCGTGCCACGACGGAAGTAGGTCGCTCAGTCCCCCCTTCTCCCTCTGCAATTTTCGCATGACGAGGCAGGTTCGGGGAGGCCCCGAGCCGAGGCGGCGTTCGAGGACCCGCAGATACGGAGCGGATCAAAAAGGCGTCGCAATCGGCGGCTCTGCATCGCCCCGGAAGACGGCCGACGGGGCCGCAGTCCGACCCAGTTGCGGCGGTCGCAGGCCCACGACGCCGGCATGTCCCACAGATGTACCTCACGATGGCCGCCTCACGGTGTCGCACCCGCCGGCGGCGGGATCTGCCCCGACACGGAATCACCCGTTACACTTTCGCCAGAGTTCTCGCTCCATTTTGCGTCTCCTTCGATGTGCAAAAACGCGGAGACGGGTTGAGCACGAGTTCCTTTCTCATTAATCATTTCCATCTCAAATCCCTCACCGCTCATGCAAAGTGTTGCGAGAGAGGGGAGTTCAGGGAATGGAGAGTAGGCAATGGCATTCGATCTCGCCGCCGTTCAGTCCGCCCTCATCGAGGCGGGGCTCGATGGCTGGTTGATGTATGACTTTCGCGGAATCAACCCGCTTGCCGGCCGCGTTCTCGGCTTCGGCGAAGGCGGCCATCGCACGCGTCGCTGGTTCTACTTCGTTCCGGCGTGGGGAGAACCGCAGAAGCTCGTGCATCGGATCGAGTCCGGCACGCTCGATCATCTGCCGGGACGTAAGACGGTTTATTTACGCTGGCAGGAACTGGAGGCCGGCATCGACGCGATGCTCGCGGGTGTGAAACGTGTCGCGATGGAATACTCGCCTCGCAACGCGAACCCGTATGTTTCTCGCGTCGACGCCGGCACGATCGAACTTGTGCGGAACTGCCGCATCGAGATCGTCTCGTCGGGCGACCTGATTCAGCGGTTCGAGGCGACGCTGTCCGACCGGCAGATCGATCTCCATCACGAAGCCGCGGCGCTGACCGATGCCGCGTACGGCATCGTGTGGGAGTTTATCGCGAAGGAAGTCCGTCGATCCGGCGGGACGGACGAAGCCGCCGTGCGCGACGTGATCGTCGAATACTTTCGAGCAAACCGGCTCGTCACCGATCACTCGCCGATCGTGGGCGTCGGCCCCAACTCGGGCGACCCGCACTACGAAACCGGCATGGGCCGCGAAACGGCGATCCGGCCCGGCGATTTCGTGCTCGTCGATCTCTGGGCGAAATGCGACGATCCTGATGGCGTCTACAGCGACCTGACGAGAGTCGCCATCGTCGGCGATGCCGTCCCTGGCAAAGTCAGCGAGGTGTTCGGCGTCGTCGCCGCAGCACGCGACGCCGCGATGGATTTGGTGCGGAGGGGCTTCGAGCGGGGCGACGTAATTTTTGGCTGGCAGGTCGATCGCGCGGCACGCGACGTCATCGAAAAAGCCGGCTACGGCGAGTTCTTCGTCCACCGCACGGGGCACAGCATCGGCCGCGAGACGCACGGCAACGGCACGCACATGGACGATCTCGAAACCCATGACGATCGCCGGCTGATGCGTCGCACGCTTTTCTCGATCGAACCCGGCATCTACCTGCCGGAGTTCGGCGTTCGCAGCGAGGTCGATATGCTCATCGAAGCCGACGGCGTCGCCTGCGTCACCGGCGGAGACCCGCAACGCGAGGTGCATCGGATCGCGTTGTGACCGATTCTCGATCTCACCCTCGGCTTCGGATCGAGCGACCTTGTAGGGAACGCCATACAAGTTGCCGGGTACCGCTGAATCCTATCCCGCTTTCGGCGCCGGGGCGTCGACCGATGATCGCATAATGCCGAAATGCGGGCCGGACGGAACCGATCGGCGTGCCGCGGTCGATGCACTTCCCTCGGCGGTCAGTCGGCCGGCGATGCCCGCGGACTCCACGACGGTCATTGCATCTTTGGCATCCGACGTCGTTTCGGAGAGCTGACGAAGCAGGTCGCGAATGACGCCTTCGGCGGCGCCGCGTTCCTCGCGCCATTTGGCGGCGACGGCCTGCGACCGCGTCTCGCGGGCATCAAGGGCCACCGCCCAGCGTTTGAGCTCCTCTTCGCGGCGGTGCAGCGTCGCGAGCGTCGACGACAGCCAGTCGTTCAATTCCTTGCGGTGGGCTTCGAGCTGATCGATCTGCTTGCGGGCGTGGGCGGCATCGTCGGCGAACATCGCTCGTCGCCGGTCCACCTCGGCTTCCTTCTGTCGGAAGTGATCGGCGACCAGGGTTCGCGTGGCCTGCAGCTGCTGCTTGGCCTTGTCCGGCCCTGCGGCTTGCGACAGTTTCACCCAGGTCTCGTCGAGCGCGACGCGCAACTCCAGATTCTCGCGGTGCGTCGCTTCCAATTCGCCGCGCAGCGTGTCGAGCCGCGCTTGCCGAGCCGCGATCTGCTCCGCGCGGGCGGCGAGATCCGCTTCCAGGTGTTTGACGGCAATCTGCTCGGCGTCCCATTCTCTGCGCCGCGCCTCGTCGTCGGTCCGCCGCCGCGCCGCCTCGCGTAAGAGTTCTTCATCCGTCTGCTTGCGGACCTCCGCGAGGGCGACCCATTCCCGTTCGATCGCGGCTTCACGATCGTCCAGAAGCTCTCGGAATCGCGCGAGCTGGGCCTGACGCAGGCGGAACTGCTCGGCGAGACCCACCGCTTGGGTGCGTCCCTGCTGGAGCCGTCGTTCCAACTCACGGCGCGCCTCTTCGAGCTCGTCGCGGGTGCGGTCCAGGTGATCCTTCTGGAACTGAAGGCGGTTTTCCATCACCGCCCGCTCTTCGTCGAGCGCGATGCGGGCGGCCGCTTGCTCCTTTTCGAAGGCGACCCGTTCGGCGAGCAGTTCCTGCTCCTGCGATTGCCGCAGCTTCGCGAGCTCCGCCGTGACGCGTTCCCAGCGTTGTCGCTGCTCGTCGTCGAATGCGCGGCGCTCCGTTTCGAACGCGGCGGCCTCGCGGCCCAGACGTTCCTTCTCGGCGGACAGGGCGGCGATCGAATCCGCTCGCTCGGCTTCGAACTTTTCCCGTTCTGCGACGCCCGCCGCCTCGATGTCGTGGAGGCGTTCTTCCCGATGCCGCTCGAACTCGGCGCGGGCATCGGCCAGCGCGTCTTCTTGCCGGGCCTTCTGTTCCTCGAGGTCCGCACGAAACTCGCGAAGCTCCGCCTCGGTCGCCGTGCGGGCGGCTTCCCACTCAGCCTGCTGCCGGTGAAACGCGGATTCAGCCGATCGCACGCGGGCGTCGATCTCGGCCTCCAGCTCGCGGCGGCGGCGGGCGAATGCGAGTTCCTGCTCGCGTCCCAGTCGCTCCAGATCGCCCTTGGCCTTTGCCAGCGCCTGCTCGTGCGCGGCCCGATCGCTTTCAAGCAGAGCCCGCTCATCGCGTCGGCGGTCTTCCCACTGGGCCTGCTGCTTCTCGAACTCGCGTCGATCGACGGAAAGCTCGTTCGCCAGCTTCGCCGTCAGTTGCTTGCGGAGGGCTTCGCGTTCGACGTCCCACCCTTTTCGCAATTCGTCGCGGGCGATCGCATATTCCTTTTCGTGGGCCTCGGCGCGGCGGCGGAATTCTTTCTTCTCGGCGAAGAGAGTCTCACGCTCGGCGTCGATCTTCTGTCGCTCGGCGGCCAGTTCGGCGAGCATGGCCTCGCGAATCGACGACTTCTGAGCGTCGAGGCTCGCGCGATCGGCATCGAGAGCGGCTTGTTCGTCCTCAAGCTCGGTGACGAGCGTTTCACAGCGCGATAGCCGCTGGGCGAACTCGGCATCGCGCGCCGCCTGGGCCGACTCGCGCTCGTAGCACTTCTGCTGAAACGCCTGCTCGGCGAGGCGATGTGATCGCTGTTCGCGATCGAGGGCGGCCAGTTGCTCAGTCAGAGAGCGTTCACGGCGCTCGATCTCGCTCTCGCGGCGTTCGAATTCGGAGGCGATCTCGTCGCGGAAGCGGTTGATCGCGTCGAGGGTCGTCAGGCCCGGCGCGGCTGGACTCTTTTCGGCGTCGTCGACTGACGAGACGGCGCGTCGAACGGCGACGGGACCGTCGTCGGCAGCGAAATTCCTGAGCTTGGCGGGGTCGCGCATGGCGGGATTCCTTTCCCAGCGGCGTGAAACGGCGCGACGAGGCCCTCCCTGGCCCGTCCGTCAATGCCGGCTGCCTAGGCGAGCCGGCCCCCGCCCGCGTGCTTGTCGAGCATCGCTGCGAGGTGTTGTTTCGGCGTCACGCCGACCGTCTTGTCGACGACCTGTCCGCCCTTAAACAGCAGCAGCGTCGGAATCGAGCTGATGTTATGGCTCGCCGCGACCTGCGGATTCTCATCGGTATTGACCTTACCGACGCGAATCTTGCCCGCGTAGTCATTGGCGATCTGCTCGACGGTCGGGGCGACCATCCGGCAGGGGCCGCACCAAGGCGCCCAAAAATCGACGAGCACCGGTTGATCGGATTCGAGCACTTCGCTGCCGAAGTTGCTGTCGGTGAATTCCAGCACGTTTCCCGCCATCGCCGTTCTCCTTCAAAGGCTGCGGTCGCCGCACGGGCGGCCGCGTGAATATGATCGGAAGAGGTGAACTCCACCGCTCCGACACGCGTACGCTGGGTCTGTTCGCCGCAGGCCGGGCGGAATTATAGGAAAGGCAAGGGGACTGTCAACGTGGCCTCCGGGGCGGGCATCGTCGTAAGCCGCGACGAGGTGAGAAGATTCGTCCGCATGCCGTGTTAGCATGTGAGTGGCGACGCTGGTCTGGCGACTCTGCGGCCGATGCGTATCCTGCGGGCCAGACCCCTTTCGCGACAGTGACGGGTGTTTAATGATCGTTTGTTATGCCGCTGTCGTCACAGTCGCGGTCTTCACTGGTGGTGACTTCGAAAGTCTCGTTCGGGAGCGGCCGGGGGCTTCCGCCGGGGTCGCGATCGCCGACGCTCGCGACGCCAAGAGACCGGCTGCGGCCAGTGCGCCGTCGGAACCCGAACAGGCCAATGCGTTACTGCCGGCTCGGATCCTATCACAGCTAGCGGATCGGACGGGGCTCACCGGTGATGCCGCAGGTCCGCTCGCGCGCGCGGTGGAGCATGTCGCCCCCCTTCCGATTGCCGAGTTACGTGAGGCTGCGCAAACGCACGCTGCGAGCCGCCTTGGCGCGCTGCAAGCGGTGGAAGGCGCTCGACGTGTCGAACTATCGACGTATGGAGACCTGATGCGGTTCCCGCAGGCGAGCCGCGGTCGGCCGGTGAGCCTGGTCGGCGTCATTCGGAGCAGCGAGTCGATGACGCTGGACGGCACCGAGGCGCTACTGGTTCGTTGCGCGCCGGTCGAGAACCCGACAGGCATGGCGGCGGTGTTGTTACCCGCCGTGAAAGCAGCTCCGCCGGTCGGCACGCGGATCTCTCTGACCGGCGTGTTCGCGAAACTCGTCGAACTTCCCACCGATGACGAACAGGAGGCCGAGGTCGCTCCGCTCTTCATCGCGCCGTCGTTGTCCGCTCAATCGAGCAACGCCGACGCGTCGCCGGATCGCTCACATTGGTCGGACGTGCGGCATCGAACACTCGGCGTCAGAGATGTCGAAAAGAGACTCTATTATCAGGTCTTGAAACTGGCCGCCGATGCGGACGTCCCGGTCCTACAAGCCGCGGCACGCGGGCAGGTGGCCGAGCGACGACGAGAGGCGCCGGCCCTCCGGAAACGCGAACCGTTTCCGGTGTTCGTCGATCTCTTCAAGAACCCCTCCGCCTACGAGGGCAAGGCCGTCACGTTGAAGGGCTATGCTCGCGAGATCCGGAAGTACCCGGCAGGCACCAATGCCGAAGGCTTGGAGACACTCTACGAGGCGTGGGTCTACACCGATGATTCGCAATCGAACCCGGCGGTGATCGTCGCCTCGTCGGCCTCGCCCGACCTGCCGATCGGCGACGACGTGCAAGTGCCGATCGAAGCGACGGGGTACTTTTTCAAGATCTACGGCTACCGAGCGCACGATACGACGCGGGTCGCTCCGATGATCCTCGCTGGCCGCATTGAACGGCTTCCGGAACCCGTCCCCGCCGGACCGCCGGGTTGGTTGCTGGCGACCTTAGCGGCATTGTTCTCGGCGCTGTTCGGGTGGCTGCTGATGAGTTACCTGGGAACGCGCAAGAGGCGTGTCTGGCAAACGGGCGATGCGCCACCCGACTTCTCCGTTGTGCAGGGCAAGGATCAGCCGGAACGATGATGGCCGGGGCTCTGGGCGATCTTCAACCGATGCTCCAGCATTTCTCGTCACTGTGCATACCGGGCCGAACCGGGCTTGTGTTGCTTGTTCAGCCGGTTGTGGACGTGCAAGCCATCGAGAATGAACTCGGCCAGGCTCGCCAGCAAGGCGTCCCGGTACGGGCCTTTGGCGAGTTCCGGTTCAAGCTCGGTGGCTAGTGATTCGACATCCTGTTTGAAACCGCGCACCCCTTCGATCGACTTGAGATATTCAGCGGTCGGCACTCCGTCGCCCACAGTCAGAGTCTTGCCGCTTTCGAAGAACTCGACGACGCTGCGGAACTGCTTTGGCTTCAGGTATTGGTCGAAGACGTTCTTGACGGCCTCGCTGACGACTCGGCCGATCAGGCCATCCTCCTCGCCCGGCTCCTCGGTCATCGAAAGTTCGACCTTGCCACGGCTTCCCGCCGCCGCGTGGGCGAGGTCCGAGACGCGGGCGACGACGGTCTCTTCGCCGGCGACGACGCCGCGACGTTCGGCGTTAGAAACGAGATTCTCGAAGTTCGCGATGCTCATCCGCACGCTCACGCCGCTCGACTGGTTGACGTGCGGGCTGGTGCGGGCGAGTTGGCTCGTTTCCTCGACGATTTCCTTCATGAAGCGCGGCACGGCGACGTGAACGCCGCCGTCGCGGTCGGTCCAGGCATTGGCCTCCGTGATCTTGATGCCCAAGTCGCGCGTGGCCGGATAGTGGGTGCGAACGACGCTGCCGATGCGGTCTTTCAGCGGCGTGACGATGCGACCGCGGTTTGTGTAATCCTCGGGATTGGCGCTGAAGACCATGCAGACGTCGAGCGGCAGCCGGACCGCGAAGCCGCGAATCTGCACGTCGCGCTCTTCGAGCACGTTGAACAGGCCGACCTGGATCTTCGGCGAGAGGTCCGGTAGTTCGTTCATGCAGAAGATGCCGCGATGGCTCCGCGGGATCAGGCCGAAGTGCATCACGTCTTCGCTGGCGAGATGGCGACCTTCGGCGTGCTTGATGAGGTCGATCTCCCCGACGAGGTCGGCGATCGTGACGTCGGGCGTCGCCAGCTTTTCGTGATATCGCTCGTCACGGCCGATCCAGGCGATCGGCGTGTCGTCGCCCTTCCGCTCGACCTCATCGCGGGCGAATTTCGAGATCGGGTGCAACGGGTCGTCGTTGATCTCGCTTCCGGCGACGATCGGAATGTAAACGTCGAGCAGGTTCACGAGCATCCGTAGCATGCGGGTCTTGCCTTGGCCTCGCAGGCCAAGAAAAAGCATGTCGTGCTTGCTGAGAATCGCGTTCTGAATCTGTGGAAAAACCGTCTCGTCATAGCCGAGAATGCCGGGAAACACCGTCTCTCCGCGCCGCAACTTGGCGAGCAGGTTGCGACGCATCTCGGACTTGACGCTCTCGCTGCGGTATCCCGAAGACTTGAGGTCGCGAAGCGTCTTGGGGCGGTCAGGCATTGGGAAGGAGACAGGAGTCAGGAGACAGAAGAAAAGCTTCGTTCGCGATTGAAGCCCGCCGGCGCCTCACGGCAATCATCGCGCAATGCAACCTATTGAGCGTTGTGGCCGGGATCGATTCGGGAGATTATAGAAGGGGCAGGGTGGCGATCAACGTTTTGCAATCGCGGACCCCGCCGGCGGGCCTCTCGCTTCTCACTCCTCGCTTATTCCCCATGTCCGATCCGCAGTTCGACGAAACGATGCCGCTGCCGACGCGGAGCGCTTCGACTCCAGCGTCGTCGGCGAAGTCCGAGCCGGTGCGGGCGGCTTCGTCGCCGTCGATGGACCTCGTGGGCAAGCAACTCGGGGATTTTCGGGTGTTGCGGCGTCTCGGCGCGGGGGCGATGGCTGAGGTGTTTCTTGCCGAGCAGGTCTCGTTGCTGCGGCAGGTCGCGCTGAAGGTCTTGAAGCCTGAACTCGTCGACGAGTCCGACGACACGCACCTGAAACGCTTCAAGCAGGAAGCGACGGCGGCGGCGAATCTCAGCCATCCGAACATCGTGCAGGTCTTCGCCGTCGGCGAGCAGGATGGCGTGCATTACATCGCGCAGGAATATGTCCCTGGCCTGACGCTGCGTGAGTGGCTCCGCAAGAACGGCCCGCCCGAGCCGCTCATCGCGATCAAGCTGGTGCGGCAAGTCGCGCTGGCGTTGCAGGCCGCTTCGGAGGCGGGCATCGTCCATCGCGACATCAAGCCCGAGAATGTGCTGCTCACGAAGAAGGGCGACGCCAAGGTCGCCGACTTCGGCCTCGCGCAGCTCGCGCAAAGCGGCGAACGTGTGCAACTCACTCAAGTCGGCATGACGATGGGCACGCCGCTTTACATGAGTCCCGAGCAGGTGGCCGGCAAGTCCATCGATCATCGCAGCGATCTCTACTCCTTGGGCGTGACGGCGTACCACTTGCTGGCGGGTTCGCCACCGTTTCGTGGTGAGACGGCACTGAGCGTCGCGGTTCAGCATCTGAATGTGCCGGCCGAGCCGTTGCGGAAGCTCCGTCCCGATCTACCTCTCGCGCTCTGCGAGGTCGTGCAGAAGATGATGGACAAGCGGCCCGAACACCGCTATCAGTCGGCCGCGGATTTGGCGGAAGATCTGCGTGCGTTGGGCGTCGCCTTGAAAAGCGATCCGCAGGCCGCCGCCAAGAAAGGATTGGGCAGCTTCACGGTCGCGAAAACAGTCGCATCGTCTCGCCGACCGTTCACGATCGACCAGTTTTTCGAATGGAACGGCCGGCGGCACGCGACATCACTCGCCGTCGTCGCCGGAATCGTACTGTTGCTTTCTACGGGAATTGGCTGGGCGACTCGCCCGGCCGATCCGTTCGACGCTTCTGCGCCGGAAGCGCCTAACTTCCCGAAGAATGCGGGTTCGGCGCATGCACAGTACAACTTGGCGTTGTTCGGCACGGCTGAACATTACGAGGCCGTGCTGAGGTACTATCCGAACGACCCGATCTGGGTACCCGCCGCCAGAATGCGGTTAGGACTGCTGCGACTTGGCGAGGGCGATTTCACTGGGGCCGAGGAAATGTTCGGCGAGATGCTGGCACATAACGATGCGTTGTCACAGATCAACGGCGCAACCGGCCTCGCGATCGTGGCGGCCGCACGCGGCGATTCCGAGGAGTTCAAAAGGCGGATCGTTGCGGCCGGCGATCAGTTGGCCGACCACAAGAAGGACCGAGACGAAATCCACTTCGAGCTGCGTCGTCTCTTGGAAGGCTTCCGGGAGCGACAGGGGCTGGATGCAAAAGCTCAGCTCGATTCTTTGCTGGGGGAATCTGAGACGGCCATTCCTGACGAGTCAGAAGTGCGTTCGCCACCCATCTCGCACGATCCTTGATCGCCTTTCACACCCCTAGGGGACTTCCCTCTCCGGACGGTCTGGCTATCATGGGCCGGGGATTTCCGGGTATGGAAGTCTCGCAACCTTCCCCAGTGCAAGCGCGGAGTGGGTCGTATGGAGCACCGACTCGCCGTTCCAGATTTCTCAGCGTCTCGTCGACCCAACGGCACCATCGCGGGCCTGCTGGGGCTTTTCTTCGCGATTGACCTCGCCTTTTCGACCGGGGTCGCCAGCGGCGTGCCCTACGTCCTGCCAGTTCTGCTGGCGGCGCGTTGCCCTGGTCGCCGCGGACCAATCGTCATCGCGGCAATTGCGTCGTGCCTGACAGTGTTCGGTTTTTTCTTGCCGTTCCCCGACGTCTCGACCGACTTTTTTGCGGTCGGAATTGCGAATCGTGCGATCGCGATCGTCGCGATCTGGGTGACGGCGGGTCTCGGTCATCTGTCACTGCTACGCGAAAGTGCCGTGTGTGATCGGGAATTGCGGCTGCGAACGCTGGTCGAAGCCACTCCCGACCTCATTCTCTCCGTCGATGCAACGGGGATGATCGAGACGGCCAACGCCGCCGCTGCCAAGACGTTCCAATGCTCCGCCGCCGAAATGACCGGGTTGAATTTCGCGGAGCTGCCCGATTCACCAGCGAATTCCTCTGACGGCAGCGTCGTCGCCGATGCGGTATCGTTGATCGCCGATGGTCGGTCGGGAACGGGGCTCGCAACCATTCCGTCGATCGATCAGCCGCGCACGATCCGCTGGACCGTCCGGTCGCTCGACGACGAGGGCCGCAGGCTCGCCGTCGGCCATGATCTGACCGACCTGCTCACGGCGCAGGAACGCGCGGTCCGATCCGAACGGTTGGCGGCGATCGGCCAGACGCTCGCGACGCTGTCGCACGAAGCGAAGAACGAACTGCTGGGGCTGAAGTTCGGGCTCGAGCAACTGACCAGATCATGGGACGACCGCGACGCCGCCACCGATCTCATCGGCGAGATGCTCGAATCCCAAAAACGTCTCTGGACCCTGTTCGAAGACGTTCGCGGGTATGCGGCTCCCATTCGACTCAAGCCTGCCCGGGTCTCGCTGCCTGACGTCTGGCGCCGTGCGTGGCGGAGCCTGGAGTCAAAAAGGGCCGACGGATTCTCACTCGTGGAAGACTTCGACGCCGACGCGGTCGAGTGCGTCGCCGACGCCTTTCGTCTCGAGCAGGTGTTTCGCAATCTCTTCGAGAATGCGTTCGCCGCTTGTGACGGGTCGGCTAGCGTCCATGTCTCCTGCCGGGCCGAGAATTGGCGTGGCGAGCCCGCGCTGTTCGTGACTGTTCGCGACAACGGGCCCGGCGTGCCGGAGGAGGTCCGCGAGCGGCTCTTCGAGCCCTTCTTCACGACCAAGACGCATGGCACCGGGCTGGGGCTGCCCCTTTGTCGCCGAATCCTGGAGGCGCACCACGGCGATCTGTCGGTCGTCAAGGGCGGTCCCGGCGCGGCGTTCACGATCACGCTGCCGCGAGCCACGTGCGGGTCCGAGCTTGAGCCGCCCGAAGGAATCCAGGAAATGTCGCACTGCGGCGGCCTCTGACCGACACCCTCCACAGTTGAAGCTTGGCGATCAAATCGCGTCCCTCACCGAGGCGAGAACATGTCAAAATGGGAACTTCTCGTCGATCGGCGATTTGGAAAGCTCGACGAGGAACTCGGCGAGACGGGTCGAGACGACGTCCATCAGCTTGCGTCCCTTCTCGGCCGAAGCGGCGTGCGGATAGCCGCTGCCGGTGTTCGTCGTCAGCAGGTGCCAAGGCCGGCTGATGGAGACCCAGCCGCGGTTCACGGCGTCGAAACGGGTCTTGTTCACGGTTCCGTCATCGGCGGCGAGAGTGCCGTCGGCGTTCTTCGCAACCAGCTCGGGGAAAAACGCCAGCCCCAACGACGTCTCCATCTCGCCGGCGTGGTCTTCCGGATGCTCGAAGAGATCTTTCGGCGCCTCGCCGGCGAGTCCGCGAAACCAGTCGCATAGAAAGAGCTTTACGGGCGTCTGGTTCGCAAGCTCACGTAAGGCCCACTTGAAATCGTTGCCGCCGTGGCTGTTCACGATCACGAGCTTGCGAACCTTCGCGAGCGCGAGCGAGCCGCAGAGATCGCGAAGGATGGCCAGCAACGTCGTCGGATGCAGATTCATGGCCAGCGGAAACGCCGCCATGTTTGTCTGCGTGCCGTAGGGCATCGTCGGCAGCATGACGACCTTCGCACCTTGCCGATAGGCGGCCTCACAGGCCCGTGACGCGACTTCCGTTCCTTCGAACGTGTCGGTGCCGTAAGGCAAGTGCAGATTGTGCGGCTCAGTCGCCCCCATGGCGATCACCGCGACCTCGGCGGGATTGTCCTTGAGGTGCCCGTAGTTCGTTTCGGCGAGGATGCAGTGGCGCATGAGGCGATAGGTGGTAGGGAATAGGTGGTCGATGGTTGTGACGGAGAAAATCGCTGCGGTTTCGCCGACACTCCGCAGGCCTTCGACACGAACGGAAGCGTCGACGACCGGAGTCTACACGCGTTGCCCCGCTTTTGCCGCGTGAAGTTGCTCGACGACGCTCGCGAGGAACGGAGCCAGTCGTCGTGCGGCAACGGTTGCGTGTTCGCGGAGCTTCCAGAGATCTTTGACGCTCTCCGGGCGATTCCACAACGCTCCGACGGTCGCGCCAAGTCGACCCGCACCCGTGGAGGCGAGTAACGCATGCACTTCGGCGGGAAGATCGGCGGACAGGTCGTCGGTAACCGAGCGCACGATCATGAAGGGCGTCTTCGCATCGCGACAGACCTCCGCGACGGCGTAGCTTTCCATATCGCAGGCAATCGCATCAAACTGATGCGCCAGTGCTTGCTTGTCTTTCACGAGACGCACGATCTTGTCGGCGGTGAGAACGCGTCCGACATGCAACCCGTTCGATGGATCGGACGACATTCCGTGGGGCGTCGTGATGGCCGCCCCCAACGGCGTGGTGACGCTCTCGGAAACGACGATGTCGCCGATCTTGACCCCCGCGCGCAGCGCACCGGCGAAGCCGCACGCGATGATCCAAGCGGGGGCGTGGCCATCGATGAGCGCGCAAGCCGCGCGGGCGGCCTTCTTCATGCCCGCGCCGCTTTCGACGCTCGCGACGCGGATGCCGTTGAGCCGGCCGCCGCGAAAACGAAAACCGGCACCGCTGAGCGTCCGAACCTTTTCACAGCGATCAAAGAAGTAATTCAGTTCCATCGACAGCGCGCAGACCAGGCCCACGTCGGCTCTGGAGGTATCGTCGGCAGGCGACTCGGCGGGGGTGCGGGGCATGGGTTGATGATAGCAGATCGGGCTTGGGGAGGCGGGAGACCTGGAGAGGCGGGAGATTCCCTGTCTCCCCAAGTGCCCGCCTCCCAACCGTCAACGGCATCGGCTACAGTATGGTCGACTTCCAAGCGAAAGGCATATCGATATGCGCTCTCTGATCCTCGGTGGGCTGGCGGCTTTGATCGTCGGACCGGCATTCGCGCAAGGTCAGGAACGACCCGTGATTCGGCTTTGGGACGGTCCGGCCCCGCTGGCGAAAGGAGAAACCGAAAAGGACATCCCCACTCTGACGATTTATCGGCCACAAGAAGGCACGGCGAACGGCTGCGCGGTCGTCATTTGCCCGGGGGGGGGATACGGCGGACTGGCCTCCGATCACGAGGGAAAGCAGATCGGCGAATGGATGACCTCACTGGGCGTGACGGCTTTTGAACTTCATTACCGTCTGTCGCCCTACAGGCATCCCGTGCCGATGACGGACGTACAGAGGGCGGTTCGGACGGTTCGCGCAAAAGCCGGCGAGTATCAGATCGATCCGCAGCGCATCGGCATCATCGGCTTCTCGGCTGGAGGCCATCTCGCCTCAACGGCCGCGACGCACTTCAGCGAGCGCGCGATCGAGCCCGCCGACGAGATCGATCAGGCGAACGCCCGGCCCGATTTTGCGGTGCTGGCGTATCCGGTCATCACCTTCGACGACGCCCACACGCACGGCGGCTCAAAGAAGAACCTGCTCGGCGAGAATCCTGACCCGGCGCTCGCGGCGAGGCTGTCGAACGACACCGCGGTCACCAAAGATACTCCACCAACGTTCCTGTTCCACACCGCCGCCGACACCGCGGTGCCGGTTGAAAACAGCCTGCTATATTACGCGGCGTGCCGTCGCGCCGGCGTGCTATCGGAACTGCATGTGTTCGAGACAGGTCGCCACGGGGTCGGTCTCGCACAGTCCGATCCCGTCCTGTCGGAGTGGCCGAGGCTCTGCGAACGCTGGCTGAAACTGCACGGCTTCTTGGACGCGAAGAAGTAGGGTCGGCTATGCCTGCCGAAGGTTTCGCGACATCGCACAAGATCGAAGCAGGTTGGTGGGCTAGCCCATCCTATGAGCACTGAGAAAGAAACGAACGGCATGTCGGATGGAACGCGGGTGAGGGTGGGTTTCGATCTCGGCGGAACAAAAATGTTCGCCGGCGTTTTCGACGAGAATTACAAGCTGCTCGGTAAAGAGCGGAAGAAGACGAAGGGCCATCTGGGCGCTGAAACGGGCATTGAGCGCGTCATCACGACAATTCGTGAAGCCCTGATCGAGGCGAAAGTCGAGCCGGGCAACGTCATAGGCATCGGAGTCGGTTGCCCCGGCCCGCTGGACCTCGATGAAGGCGTGCTGATCAACGCCGTGAATCTTGGTTGGAAGGACGTGAAGCTCAAGAAGATCCTCGAAGCCGAGTTCAACTGCCCGGCGACCATCGCGAACGACGTCGACGCCGGCGTGTACGGCGAGTATCGCTTCGGCGCCGGCCGGGGGGCTCACTGCCTGCTCGGCGTCTTTCCCGGTACCGGCATCGGCGGCGGGCTGGTCTACCGCGGCCAGATCTTTCGCGGCCGCACGCAAAGCTGCCTGGAGATCGGCCACATGCCGCTGTTCCCGTTCGGCCCGCGCGACGGCACGGGCGAGATGGGAACGGTCGAAGCGTATGCCAGCCGGCTCGCGATCGCCGCCGCGGCTGCGCAGGCAGCTTACCGTGGGCAGGCGCCGTATCTCATGAAGACGGCGGGAACGAACCTGTCGGATATCCGCAGCGGCACGCTCGCCGATTCGATCAAGGCGGGCGACAAGGCCGTCGAACGAGCCGTGACCGACGCCGCCGAGATGATCGGCATCACCGTCGGCGGAGTCATCAATCTTCTCTGCCCTGACGTGGTCGTGCTTGGTGGCGGACTCGTCGAAGCGATGCCCGATCTGTTCGTGAATGCCGTGGGAAGGTCGGCGAAAAAGTATGCGATGGACGCCTTCCGCGACACCTTCAAGGTCGTCCCCGCTCAACTTGGCGATAATTCGACGGTGATCGGAGCTGCGGCGTGGCAGGAAGCGTCGCAGAGGGATTCAGGAGACAGGATCCAGGAAATGGGAGGAAAAAAACAAGACGCTCAATCGTAAGCTCGCCTCCTCATGCTTGCTTCCTTCCCTGACTCCTGACTCCTTCGCCATGCCCCGCACCATGTCGCAAACGTCGATCGTGCCGACCGTCGAGACGCCGGTGCAGCCGGTCGCGGTCATCGACGTCGGCACAACGGCGATTCGCATGGCGGTGGCGGAGGTCCGTGAAGGCGGCGACATCCGCTTGCTGGAATCGTTGTCGCAGGCGGTCAGCCTCGGCAAGGACACCTTCACGACCGGATCAATTTCGGCCTCGACGACCGAACAATGCGTTCGCGTGCTGCGGATGTACCGCCGCGTGCTCGACCAATACGGTCTGTCTGACCCTGCCCGCCTGCGAGTCGTCGCGACGAGCGCGGTGCGCGAGGCACTCAACCGGTTGACGTTTCTCGATCGCATCTTCAGCGCGACCGGCTTCCAGATGGAGCCGATCGACGAGGCCGAGGCGAACCGCATCACCTATCTCGGCGTGTTGCCGTTCCTGCAAGACGAACCGGAGCTCAACGAGGCCCGCTGCGTCGTCGCCGAGATCGGCGGCGGCAGCACCGAGCTGCTCGTCGTGCGGGAAGGCGACGTGACCTATTCGCATTCGTACCGACTCGGTTCGTTGCGGCTGCGGGAGATGCTCGAGAAGTACCGAACTCCGCCGACCTCGGCCCGGCGAATTCTGGAGCGTCAGATCGGTCGAGTCGTCGATCAGATTGCACGGGCCGTGTCGCGCGGACCTGACCTGCGATTGATCGCGCTCGGCGGCGATGTGCGTTTCGCGGCCTCGCAGATCATGCCCGACTACAGCCCGCAAGAGGTCTCGCGGGTGCCGGTTGCCGGCCTGAAGGCTCTGGCCGACGAGTTGCTCACCTATTCCGAAGACGAGCTGATTCAGACATTTCATTTGAGCGTGCCCGATGCCGAAACGATCGGGCCCGGGCTTCTGGCCTATCTCAAGCTCGCGCAGGGTTTAGGTCTCGAAGAGATTCACGTGATGAACGTGAATCTGCGGGATGGACTGCTCGTCGATCTCGCGGCGGCGGGTGCGTGGGCCGCTCAGGCCGGTCGCCAGGTGATTCATTCCGCGATCGAACTGGGTCGCAAGTTCGGTTTCGACGAGTCCCATGCACGGCATGTGGCTGAGATGGCGGGGAAGCTATTTACGCAGCTTCAGGAAGACCACCGGCTCGAAGCCCGGTACGAGCTCGTGTTGACGATCGCCGCTCTGCTGCACGAAGTCGGCCTGTACGTCGGCACGAGCGGATACCACAAGCATTCGATGTATCTTGTGCTCAACAGCGATCTCTTCGGGCTGAGCCGCAAGGACCGGACGCTCGTTTCTCTCGTCGCACGGTATCACCGTCGAGCCAGTCCCAAGCCGACGCATCAAGGCATCGCCGCGCTGTCACGCGACGAGCGAGTGGCGATCTCGAAACTTGCCGGACTGCTGCGAATCGCGATCGCGATTGACGAGTCGCGCAGCCAGCGCATTACGGACTTCGCCTGTCGGCGGGAGAAGGATCGGCTCGTGATCTCCGTGCCCAACGTTGATGACCTGTCGCTTGAACAACTCGCAATAAATCAGACCGGCGGGCTGTTCGAGGAGACGTACGGCCTGAAGGTGTTGTTGCGACGGGTGCGGAAATGACACGTCGAAACGATACAGGCTCCCCCGCTCCTTGGGGAGAGGGACTTTGAATGTTCGCTTGATACGATTCGCAATGGCAACGATGACTTCGGAATCTCGATACATCGACCGCGAACTCTCGTGGCTCGAATTCAATCAGCGCGTGCTCGACGAGGCAGCCTGTCTCGAAAACCTGCCGCTCGAGCGGCTGAGGTTTCTGGCGATCACCGGCTCGAATCTCGACGAGTTCTTTATGGTTCGCGTCGGCGGCTTGCAACAGCTCTCCGCCAGCCAAGGCAGCTCGGCCGACCCCGCCGGCCTGACTCCCGACGAGCAGCTCGCCGCGATCAGCGACCGCACACATCGCATGGCGCGGCATCAGTACGCGCTGCTGGCGGAGATCGAAAGCCTGCTCGCCGAAGCGGGCTTGATACGCGTCCATCCGGAGGATCTCGTCGAACGCCAGACGCGCCACCTGGAAGAGGTGTTCTCGAACGAAGTCTACGGCGTGCTCACGCCGATCGCCGTCTACCGCGATGAGCCCTTTCCGCCTCTGCCGGGGCTCTCGCTGGCGGTTTGCGTGCGACTCGATCCGCCTGCGGACGCCCCCGATCGACAGTCGCGCTTCGCCGTAATCCCCTTCGGGCGAAATGTCGCCCGGTTCATCACACTGCCGGCGGAGGGCGGTTATCACTATCTTTTGCTCGAGGACGCCGTTCGTGTCCACGTCGATCGGTTCTTTCCAGGCGAGAAGGTCGCGGAGTGCGTGCCGTTCCGGATCACGCTCAACGCCGATCTCGCGCTGAGGGAAGATCAGGCGAGCGACCTGCTCTCACACATGCGGGAAGTGCTCGATGCGCGGAAGGCATCGGACTGCGCCCGGTTAGAGATCGCCGCCGAAGCATCCGAAGAAACGCTAGGGTTTTTGACGTCGAAGCTCGAAGTCGAGGATCGGGACGTCTACCGCTTGCCGGGGCCGATCGACCTCGCGGCATTCTTCCGCCTCGCCGACGCTCGCGGCTTCGACAAGTTGCGCGATGAACCCTGGCCGCCGCAGCCGTCGACCGCGATCGACACGGGCGAGTCGATATTCGAGACGCTCGCGCACGGCGACGTGCTGCTCTATCATCCCTACGAGAGCTTCGAGCCGGTCGTGCGGATGGTAGAAGAGGCCGCCGTCGATCCCGATGTCTTGGCGATCAAGCAAACGCTCTATCGCACGAGCCGCGACAGCCCAATCGTCGCCGCGCTCGCCAAGGCCGCCGAAAACGGCAAGAACGTGACCGCCGTCGTCGAACTGAAAGCCCGCTTCGACGAAGCCCGCAACATGGCCTGGGCTGAGAATCTCGAGCGAGCCGGCGTTCAGGTCGTGTACGGCGTCAAAGGCTTCAAAACGCACGCGAAGGCCTGCGTGGTCGTGCGGCGCGAGCCGCACGGGATTCAACGCTATTGCCACTTCGGCACGGGCAACTACAACGAGGCTACCGCTCGCGTCTACAGCGACGCCAGTCTGCTGACGTCCGACGAGGATCTTTGCGCCGATGCGGTGGCTTTCTTTAACGCCATCACCGGCTACAGCCAGCCGCAGACGTTTCGCAAGCTCGACGCCGCGCCGATCGGCCTGCGAGAGAAACTCATGGAGCTGATCGAAGGCGAAACCGAGCGTAGCCGACAAGGTCAGAAGGCCCGCATCAGCGCGAAGCTCAACAGCCTCGTCGATCCCGATATCATCAATGCCCTTTACGCCGCGAGCCAGGCCGGCGTGAAGATCCGCTTGAACATTCGCGGCATCTGTTGCCTGCGGCCAGGCGTCAAAGGGCTTAGCGAGAACGTGCGCGTCGTCAGCATCATCGACCGCTTCCTCGAGCACGCCCGCATTGTTTACTTCCGTCACGGCGGAGACGAGCGCGTGTTCCTGTCGAGCGCCGACTGGATGCCGCGCAACCTCGACCGCCGCATCGAACTGCTGGTGCCGGTGGAAACACCCGCGCTCCGTAAGCGTCTGTTGCACATCCTGGGTACGTATCTCAAGGACAACGTGAAGTCGCGGGAGCTCAACCCCGGCGGAACTTACAAGCAGTTGCATCCCACGGAGCGTCACCCCGCGTACCGCAGCCAGGATGAGCTCTATCGCGAAGTCGTCGGTGCCGTGCGCGCGGCCGAACAGTCACGGCGCACTGCATTTGAGCCACACCTGCCGGAACCGACAGGGGCGTAGATTCGGATCCTCGACACCACCGACCCACGAGCATCGTGAAGGCGGGCTGGTTCCCGCCTCGCGCCAATCGCGATGAAAACACTCCTGCTGATGCGGCATGCGAAATCAAGTTGGGGCGACGAGACATTGCCCGATCATGAGCGACCGCTCAACGATCGCGGCCGTCGCGACGCACCCGCGATGGGAAGGCGGCTTGCTGAATCTTCGTTTGTGCCCGATCGCATCCTCTGCTCGACGGCTCGGCGGGCGCGAGAAACCGCAGAGCTCGTCGTCGAATCGCTCGGCGCTGACCGCCCGCTCGACGTGCGGGAAGGAATCTATCACGCGACTCCCGCTGAGATCCTTGCCGCGATCGCTGAAAGCGGTGACGGCGACACGTTGCTCGTCATCGGTCACAACCCAGGCATGGGAGAACTCGTCGGACGGCTCACGGAGTTCGACGATTCCATGCCGACAGCGGCGATCGCGTTCATCGAGTTGCCGATCGACGCCTGGCCGGAAGTCATGACCGCATCTGGCAGATTGCTCGACTTCTGGAAACCGCAGGACGAAGCCTAACTCGCAAATTCGTCCGCAGGATCGGGTGGCGCAGCTCGACGGTCTCGCGTTTACGATACGCCGATGGCTATGCTCCGGTTCGCTGTTCCTCTCAATCGACGACTGATTTCCGGAATTTTTCGCATGCAACACGCTCTTCGCTGCGCCGTGGCCCTCGTGGCCGGAATGGCGATCGCACCGCAATCGCCGGCTGCCGCTCAGGCACCACAGGTCAACCAGGTGCGAGCCAAGACACTTACGGCCCCTCCCGCGATAGGCTCTCAGAAAAATGAGACGGCGCTCGCGAAGATTCCCGAGCGGATGGAGCAGTTCGTCGCCGATGGCGTCATCAGTGGTGCGGTCACGCTCGTCGCACACCATGGCGAAGTGTTGCAGACAGCAGCCGTCGGCAAGGCCGACATCGGCTCCGACCGTCCAATGCGGACCGAGAGCCTGTTCGCGATCGCCTCGATGACGAAACCAGTCACCGCGACCGCAATGATGATCCTCAAGGACGAAGGCAAGCTGAAGATCGATGATCCTGTCTCGAAGTACATCCCTGAGTTCGCCGATGCGACGCTGAAAGGCGGCAAGAAGCCTTCGCGACCCATCACGCTGCGCGATCTGATGACACATACCGCAGGGCTTGGTGGCGATCAGCGGCTTGAAGGTTCGCTCGAAGAAACGACAAAGGCTCTGGCGAAGCGACCGCTCGACTTCGAGTCGGGCGCGAAGTGGCAATACAGCCCGGGACTGACGGTGTGCGGACGTGTCGTGGAGGTCGCCTCGGGCCAACCGTTCGAAGGTTTTCTCGCCGAAAGAATCTTCGAGCCGCTGGGCATGAAGGACACCACTTTCGTGCTCACTGAAGAGTTGCAACCGCGGCGCGCGACGCTCTACAAGCTCAGCGAGAACGGAAAAGAACTTCAACCCGCCGAGCATTGGCTCAACGGTCCCGCCGAGGCAAAGACGCGCGGTCCGAATCCTTCCGGCGGTCTCTTCTCGACGGCGTCCGACATGGGCCGTTTCTACCAGATGGTGCTCAACGGCGGAGAACTCGACGGCAAGAGGATCGTGTCGAAAGAGTCGGTCGAGGAAATGACGAGCGTTCAGACGCCAGACCTCACGACCGGCTTCACGCCCGGCAACGGGTGGGGGCTGGGCTGGTGCGTCGTCCGCGAGCCGCAGGGAGTGACCGAAATGCTCTCACCCGGCTCGTTCGGCCACGGCGGAGCCTTCGGCACTCAAGGCTGGATCGATTCCGAACGGAAGATGATTTTCGTCTTGATGATCCAGCGCGCCGGCTTACCGAACAGCGACGCCTCCGACATGCGAAAAGAGTTTCAGCGGCTCGCGGCTGAAGCGGTCACGAAATAGCACGTCGCTCCGCTCAGCGCCGGCCCGGCGCTCGTTCGATGATTGCGACCTCGCCCGCGTCGAGCCATACGAGCTTGCAGTGACCGCAGGAATCGATCACGCAGTTGCCGGGGCCGTAGTAGGGGTGCGTTTCCATACGATAACCGCAACCGGGGCAGGCGGCGGCCCGATGCAGCGATTCGGCATCGAGCGGCATTGGAATCGGCTCTGGGCCGCTCCACCGTTTGCGGCGGTTCGTGACGATCATTCCGAACGCCATGGCGCTCGCGATGACGCCTCGACACGCCGGGCAGCCCGCAACGGGTTGTCCATCGATGTGCCCGCCGGACAGCGAGCCGCAACCGCGTGGGCAGTCGAGTTCGATGTCGGGGCCGGTGAGCACCAGGCCGTCGGGGCCTTCGCCGGCACCGAGAAAATAGACCGATTCGCAGAACCGGCAGCGCAGCACTGATCCGGACGCGTCGGGCGCGGTGAGTCCGCCACAGTTTTTGCAATTCATGGCGAGGAGCCTCGCACGGGAAGGGCCGACAAGCCTAGCTCACGGCCGAACCTCGTGCGGCGAATTTTCGACATGTCGTCGTTTTATGCGGACAAACATCGCCGTGCAAAGTTTTGAGTGGCAAAGACGCGAGGCTGCTTTATGAGCCGCGGAATTGGGGCACTTGCAATTACGATGACATCGTCGCTAATGCGGATCACTGGTGACTGTAGCGGCAGGTCGATCTGTATGTAGCGGTGCCGGGAATCATCGGATACCACAGGTGATGAAAAGTGTCTTGGAGACGATGCTACACTTACGAGATGTCCGCAC
>JACCRE010000154.1 GCA_013813775.1 Planctomycetaceae bacterium | reverse complement strand
GGGCTGACTCGTCGTCGACGTCTTGCCCCCCGGAGCGACCGTGACGAGTCTCGATCAACACGATTCCGACCTCGAGATCAGAACTTACACCCCTCAGCCGGGGCCGGGATCAGAGTTCGTTCAGGAGTTTACGAGGACTCAACGTCGGCTCTATCTCTACATTCTCGCGCAGGTCGGGCGTCCGACCGACGCGGAGGAGATCCTGCAGGAAACGAACCTCGTCGTCTGGAGGAAGGCCGATCGGTTCACGCCCGGCACGAGCTTCTTCGCCTGGTCGAGCCGCATCGCGACCTACGAGGTGCTGAAGCATCGCGAACGGAGGGGCCGGGAAAAGTTGCGGTTCCATCCGGAGTTCGTCGATGCCGTCGCGAAGGACGCGGCGGAAGCCAGCGAGCACTGGGAAGAGCGGCGGCGAGCGTTGTCGGTGTGCCTCGGCAAGCTGCGGCCGCGCGATCGGGAACTGGTCGAACGGCGCTACGCTCCCGGCGAGAACGGAAAAAGCGTGGCCGAAGACCTGAACCGACCGATTAACGCGGTGTATCAGTCGCTTGGCCGGATTCGGCGAACGCTGCTGGAGTGCGTGAATCGTCAGCTCGCCGCTTCGGCGAGCCAGTGAAAGTGAAATGTGGTCGGGGACCTCGCTGAGGGCGTTTCCGACACTACGAATGCCTGAAGAGCCGTCGATGTCGTCCTCACCCGATCGCCGCAACGAACTGCTGGAGCTGCTCGACGCCATGTGCGACGAGCGGATGACGGCGGAGCAGTGCGATCGTCTCCAGCGGCTCGTGCTGCGCGATCGCGCGGCGAGAAAGCTCTATCTCGATTACGTCCATCTGCACGGCACCTTGCTGTGGGACGCCGCCCAGGGCGACGGGCTGATCGCCGCGCCTCACGAAGCACGTCGAGAAGCGACCGCCGCGAAGATCGCGATTCCAACCGAGACGGCTCCGGCTCAAGCCGATGCACGACCCGATCGACGCTCTCGGCGAGCCTGGCTGATGACGGCCGCGAGCGTCGCCTGTCTGCTGATGATCGGCGTGATCGGATGGATGCTGCGTCCCGACGGACAGGCCGGCATCACGATGACCGAAACGTCGGCCGATGATTTGTCCGACGAGACCGAAGACGTCGTTCGGCGCGGACCGCACTATCGTCCGGTCGAACTCGGGACGCGACCTGCGACTCTCCCGGAGTACGCCGCTGACGTGCCCTTCAATCCGCCGGTCGTCGCCGAAAAGGCCGCGCCGCTTCCCACCGACGTGGTGGCCTTCGTGGACGGCCGTGTCGAGCAGGGCTGGAAGGATGCAAGCGTCACGCCCAGCCCGCTGGCCGGCGATTCCGAGTGGCTGCGTCGTGTCTCGCTCGATCTCGCCGGCCGTATCCCCACCGCACGAGAGGTCGAAGAGTTTCTCGCCGATTCATCGCCCGAGAAGCGCACCAAGGTGATCGACCGCTTGTTGTCGAACGACGACTTCGACCGCCATTTCGCGACCGTCTGGACGAACCTGCTCGTGGGGCGGGCCGAGTCGCCCATCGCCGATCGCGGGGCGTTGTTCGCCTTTCTGCGGAAGGCGTTCGCCGACAACCGCGGCTGGGACGAGACCGTGGCGTCGTTCGTCGCCGCCGAAGGTTCGATCGACGCCGACCCGGCCGCGAACTTTCTGGTCGCGCATCTCAACAACGAGGCCGTCCCGGCGACGGCGATTACGGCGCGGGTGTTTCTGGGCACGCAGGTGCAGTGCATGCAGTGCCACCACCATCCGTTCAACGACTGGACGCAGGAAGACTTCTGGGAGCTGAACAGCTTCTTCCAGCAGACGGAACTCACGCGGAACGACGTTGGGAAGCCGGTGCTCGTCTCCGCGAAGAGCGGCGGGCCGACCTTGTTCGAAACGCGGAACGGCCTGATGAAAGCGGCCTATCCCAAGTACGAAGGTCGCGCAATTTCGGATGAGCCGACGATCAATCGCCGTGCCGAACTCGCGAAGTTGCTGGCGGAGGGGGACAAGCCGCAGCTTGCGGTCGCGTTCGTGAATCGATTGTGGGCCCACATGCTGGGCGCGGGCTTCACGACGCCGATCGACGA
Source organism: Planctomycetaceae bacterium (assembly GCA_013813775.1). Classification (GTDB taxonomy): domain Bacteria; phylum Planctomycetota; class Planctomycetia; order Planctomycetales; family Planctomycetaceae; genus JACCRE01. The sequence continues at coordinate 15,608 of JACCRE010000154.1, read as the reverse complement.
CATGGGTCCGCACAATCCGCCGAGCCATCCCGAGGCGCTCGACGTGCTGTCGCGAGCGTTCGTGGCCTCCGATTACGACGTGAAGAAGCTCGTGAAGTGGATCGCGTCGACGTCGGCGTACGGGCGTTCCAGCACGTTCAACGAGACGAACGAAGCCGACGACCCGGTCGCCGGTGAATTACCCTTGTTCAGCCGGGCGTATCCCAAGCCGATGAGCGTCGAGCAGGTCTACGATTCGCTCGTGGTGGCCACCCGGCCGGAGTCGCGATCGTCGTTTTCGAACGCCGACCGCGACGCATGGGTGCGTCAGTTCGTGCAGACGTATGAAACCGATGAGAATGACGAGTCGGTGAGCTTCAGCGGCTCGGTGCCGGCCGCGCTGGCGCTCATGAACGGCGAGACGGTTCGCGAAAGTCTTCGCCCCGAGCCGGGAACGACGCTGCAATCCGCGTTGGCGGCTCCGGGCGACGAAACGGTGAAGCTCAAGAAGCTGGCGCTGGCGATGCTTAGCCGACCGCTCACTCCAAAGGAATCGGCGACGTTGCGGCGACTCGTGCGAAAATCGGTCGCGGCAGCCCCGCCGAACCGTCGTCAGGTCGCTCTCGTCGAGGCGTATCAGGACGCGATGTGGGCGATGCTCAACAGCGGCGAGTTCTCGACGGTGCCGTAGAGTTCACTTCCGCACGCGAGTTCCGATTCCGGGATGAACCATCCCCGCCAAAAGCCGATCAGGAAGCGGAATCGGTGGATCGCAGCGGCGGTGCTGTGGCTGGCGATCGCCTACCCGTTGAGCTTGGGAACGCTTGAGTATTTCGACGCGCGCGGCTGGACTTCAGCCCGCATCTATCCCGCGCTTCGGATCATCTATTGGCCGATCATGGCCGGCTACTGCCCCGATTGGCTCAGTGACTTCTACGGTTGGTGCCACGACATGGGCCGCCAACACGCGACATCCGAGTGAGCTCATCGCGCCCAACGAGACATCCGTAGGTGCACTGGGTGGCCCAGCCCGATGGGCTGGGCGGCGGAGCCGCAAGAAGCCGCCCATGAACGTCCCGGCGTTTCAGAACAGCATCTTGTCGCTGCGCGACCCGGCCCTGTTGGGCCGGGCCACCCGAGCGATTCATCCGCTGGACAGTCGGCCGAGGGCTTCGAGACAGGCGTTGATCTCATCGGTCGTCGTGAACGGTCCCGGCGAGATGCGCAGCGTGCCGCCCGTTTTCGAGATGCCCAGTCGTTCATGAATGCGGGGGGCGCAATGCAGTCCCGCTCGCACCTCGATACCGAACTCGGCGTCGAGCACCGCGGCGAGCTCGTGCGGCGGCCAGCCTTCCGCGACGAGACTGACGACGCCGATGCGCTCATCGACGGCGGCAGGTCCGAACGTCCGCACTTGGGGGATCTCGCGCAGTCCGGTGAGCAGCCTGAGCGTCAATTCCTGCTCGTGGCGGCGCAGTTGCCCCACGCCGGCATCGAGAATCCAGCGGGTCGAGGCTTCCAGACCGGCGATGCCGACCATATTCATGTTGCCGGCTTCGAATCGCGTCGGCATCGTCGTCGGCTGCCGATCATCTTCGCTGATCGTGCCGGTGCCGCCCTGCCGAACGGTTTCGAGCTGCTCGTCGAGGCCCGGCCGGACATAAAGCACGCCGGTGCCCAGCGGCCCCAACAACCCCTTGTGTCCCGACGTCGCCAGCAGATCGACCGGCAGCGATCGCAGATCGATCGGCAAATGACCTGCGGTCTGGGCGGCGTCGAGCAACATCAGCGCGCCGGCCGATTTCGCGATGTCGGCGATCTCGGCGACAGGCTGGATTGCCCCGGTCACGTTCGAGGCGTGCGTGACGGCGATCAATCGCGTCTCCAGGCGCAGTGCCTCGCGAACAGCGTCCGGTGAGACCCGTCCCGCCTCGTCGCAATCGACGACCGTGACTTCGACGCCTCGATCGGCGAGCACACGCAAAGGCCGCAACATCGAATTGTGCTCGACCGCCGTTGTCACGACGTGATCGCCGGGCTTCAGCGCGCCGTGCAGGGCGAGATTCAGCGCGTCGGTGCCGTTGAAGGCGAACGCGAAGCGGTCGGGGCCTTCCGCATTGAACAGCGTCGCCAGATTCCGCCGACAGCGTCGCACGATGTCCGACGCCTCGGCCGCCGAGCGATAAGCACCGCGTCCCGCAGCGGCTCCCAGCCGGCGGTTGTAGTCGTCCATCGCGGCGTACACGCATTCCGGCTTCGGAAAGCTCGTCGCGGCGTTGTCGAGGTAGATGCGGTTGGGCATATCTTTTAGCACGGCGTCCATGGCCGGCCGTTCCAATATCGATACTCGATCGTCTCACCCGGCTCCTGATAGCCCGTGCCGGGCTTCAAATCGACGTCGGCCGGCCAAACGAAAGCCCATGCTGTCTCGATCTTCCCAGATGCCCTGCACACGGCGATCGGCACGCGACTCTCGATTATGTCGTCTGTGAACTGCCGAATTGCCTCTTCCTCAGAGCAGCGAAAGGCATTCGCGAGTTGATCGGCGTGGACATGCCATGCAGAGCCCTCGAAGCCGACGCAGAGATCTTTTTCTTGATTCATCACCACCAGTGCGAGCAGACCATCGGGGCTGACATGTCGCTCACGCTCCCAGTTCGCCACGTCATCCTCCAATCGAGTACATCGGTCGGTCGGGGTAGAGGAATCGCGCGGTGTTGATCTCGTGCCCTTCCCACTTGCCGGCGACGCAGGCCAGGAGGGCATCAGCAAGTTGCTCATCCGTCCCGTCGCTTCGCAAGACCGACCGCAGGTCGGTCTCGTCGTGACTGAAGAGGCAGGCGCGGGCCTTGCCGTCGCTTGTCAGGCGGAAGCGGTTGCAGTTCGCGCAGAACGGCCGGCTCACCGAGGCGATGATCCCGATTCGGCCGACGCCGTCGGCGAACGCATACTCGGTCGCGGGCGAATGACCGTCGCCGTCGAGCGGCACGAGGGGTTGAATCGACGCTGACAAGGCGTCGATGATCTCGTCGGCGAACAGCACCTTCTCGCGTTCCCAGGCGTGGTCGGCGTCGAGCGGCATGTATTCGATGAAGCGCGCTTCGCAACCGCTCTCGCGTGCGAAGTGACCGAAGGGCACGAGTTGGTCTTCCGTCAGACCGCGGATCGCGACGGCGTTGATCTTGATCGACTGGAACCCAACACGCTGCGCCGCCTCGATGCCTGCGAGCACCCTTTCATAGCCATCACGCCTCGTGACCTCGCGGAACTTCACGGGATCGAGGGCGTCGAGACTCACATTCAAGCTGCGGAGGCCCGCGTCGTAGAGCGGCTGGGCGAGATCGCCCAGCAGGATGCCGTTCGTGGTCATGCCCAGCGAAAGATTCGGGATCGTCGACAGCCTCGCGACGAGCGCGGGCAGGTCGCGACGGACGAGCGGCTCGCCTCCCGTGAGACGAATGTTCGTCACTCCGAGCGACGCCGCCACTCGAACGACGCGCTCGATTTCCTCGTAGCTCAGCAGTTCGGGCTTCGGCAGGAAGGCGACATTCTCCGCGGGCATGCAGTAGAAGCAACGCAGGTTGCAGCGATCGGTGACGCTCACCCGCAGCTTCGTGTGAACCCGGCCGAAGCGATCGACGAGTTGCTGCGCAGAAGGCGCAGCGACGGGCATCTCGTCGGCAGACGATCCCTCCGATGCGATGGACTCTCTCGATCGATCTGCCGAAAACGTCAATCTCGTCTCCTCACCCCTGGCCCCTCTCCCGAGGGAGAGGGGAACCGGATTCTCGCGATTCAGCGGGGGGATCGGCGATCCCCGGATGCACCCATTCCGTCGTGCCGTCGGCCCAGTGCTCCTGCTTCCAGATCGGCACGACTGCTTTGAAGCGATCGATGAGCCAGCGGCCGGCGTCGAAGGCATCGGCCCGGTGCGGGCTGCTCACGGCGATCGCGACGCTCACCTCTCCCAATTCTAACGTGCCGAGACGGTGAACGATGCGAACTTCTTGTAAAGGCCAGCGTTCGCGGGCCATTGCCTCCAACTCCGCTATCTTGGCCTCGGCCATCGCGGGGTAGGCGTCATAGGCCAATCGCAGCGTTTGCGCACCGTTCGTCATCTCGCGCACCGTTCCGAGAAACAACACGACGGCACCGCACGCCGGACTGCGGACAGACTCCGTCAGCGCGCTGAAGTCGATCGGATCGTGCGTGAGTTGGATCATCCCCCGCTCACCGGCGGAAATGCCACGACTTCGCCGGACGCTGGCAACGGCGCGTCGTCGGTCGCGTACTCGGTGCCGATGGCGAACAAGAGATGGGCCGCGAGCGGCTTGAGCGACGGCACCGTCTCGCCGATCACGATTCGCAAATCGGCGATCCGCGAATTGACAGGCACCTGCACCGTCACGACCTCGGCACCGGCACGCTCGCGCGCCGCGGCGAACAACCGGACCGAAACACTGATCTGAGGAGTGGAAGTCACGGTCATGACGTCAACAGACGGCTCGTAGGCTTCGGCAGGGTCGGCATGCGGCCCGCGTAAGAGGCCGCCAGCAGCTTCAGCGGATGCAGCGTCGGCTTCGTCGTGCCCTGCTCCATTTGCATCTTGCAACTGCTGCACTCCGTCGTGCCGCAGGCGATGCGGTCGCTGCGCATTCCCGTAATCAGCGGCCAGCCCATGCGCACCGACGTGCGGAAATTCTCAGCCGACAATCCCCACACTCCGGCCATGCCCGAACAGCCACTCTCGATCTTATGGATGTCGAGCCCCGGGATCAAAGCGAGCAACGAGTGAAGCGGCTCCTCCGGCGTTTCGGAACGCACATGACAAGGCGTGTGGTATCCGACGCTGAGCCTGATCGGGTGCAGTTGGCGATCAAACTGTCCTGCGGCGTGCAGTTCCGCGAGAAACGCACCGGCCTCGATCGTCTGCCTGGCGACGATCTCGACGTCGGGGTGATCGAGCAGGAACGGATACTCGCGCTTCAGGCACACGACCGCCGACGGCTCGGTGCAGACGATGCGATGTCCATCGCGGGCGAAAGGAGCCAGCACCCGCAGGTTCTCTTGCGCCAGCTCGCGAGCCGCCACGAGATCGCCGGCCGAGACGAGTGCCATCCCGCTCGGCAATTGATCCGTCGGAACGAAGACGGGAACGCCCTGGCGTTCCATGACGGCGATGAGGGCCTTCGCGAGGTCGGGGTCGAAGCGGTTGGCGAACTCGTCGACGAAGTAGATGACCGCCTTCTCGCCGTTCGGGCCCGTTCGCAGCGTGCGACAGCGACGGGGCAGCGATCGCAGGAACGGCCGCCGCGCGAAAGGCGGAAGCTTTCGATACCGCGAGACGCCGGTCGATTTTTCGAGCAACCAGCGAGCGGCGGGACTGGCGAGCATGCGATTCGCCGCGAACGCCAGTCCACTGCCGACCGGTCCCACGGAATGGGTGCGAGACAGAGTCCAGTCGGACCACCGCAGGCCTTCGGCGGCGACGCGAGCGGCTTTCGCTTCGAGCACCAGATGCGGGATATCGACTTCCGAAGGGCATTCGCGTTCGCACTGCTTGCAGTTGAAGCACAGCGACGCCAGGCGGCCCATGTCGGGGCCGCTGAGAACGTCCTCCGCGATCTCGCCCGACGCGGCGAGTCGCAATGCCGTCGCCTTCGAGCGAGGCGAGGCTTCCTCCGACGGCATCACGCGAAAGAACGGACACATCCGCAAGCCCGGCTCCTGCGTGCGGCAGGCACCGCAGCCGTTGCAACGTATGGCCTCTTCCGCCATTCGTTGCGGCGTCCAGCGAAGATTCAAGTCGACGACGGCGGGCGGGTTCGGCGAGAGCGGACGCAGATGTCGCACCGTCGCCTTCGGGTCGTCGCTCACGATCTTGCCAGGGTTCAACAGCCCGTGCGGATCGAAGATTTCCTTGATCTGCTGGAAGACGCGATACAGCGGCCCGTACTGCGTGCGGATGAACGCCGTGCGTGCGAGGCCGTCGCCGTGCTCGCCGCTGACGACTCCGCCGAGCGACAGTGCGATCTGGTAGAGATCGCGAGCGATCGCTTCAAACGGCACGGTCGCGCCGCCGACTTCGGGCGGAGCGAGAAACGGCCGGAAGTGCATCTGCCCATCGCCGGCGTGCGCGTAGAGCGTCGCCGTGACCTGATGACGCTGGAAGACCTTCTGCGCTCGAACGCGAAACTCCTGCATCGCGTCGGGCGGCACCGCGACGTCTTCGACGAACGGCAACGGACGTGTCAGACCCCTCAGCTTCGTCAGTCGGGGCACGACCTTGCCGGGCAACGTCCACAGGAAATCGACGGCGTCAGAGTCTTCGTCGGTCGTCCACCGCGCGGCCACCGTCGGCCGCGTTGCCGAAGCCGCTGCGATCACTTCATCGAGCCGACGACGGGTTTCGACGGCCGAATCTCCGACGACCTCGATCAGCAGAGCCGCCTCGGCCGCGGGGGCGATCATCGCCTCGAAGCGTTCGTCGCCTTCCCGTGCCAGCGAAAGCAGGCGGCGGTCGATCAGATCACACGCCGAAGGTCTCGACGGCAGCACCGCCTGCACGGCCTCGAACGCCGATTCGATCTGCTCGAACAGCAACAGAGTGACGCCGCGACAGGCCGGCAGCGGCGAAATCTTGAGCGTCGCCGCCGTGAACAGCCCCAGCGTGCCCTCTGACCCGGCGAGCAGGCCGGCGAGATCGAACTCCGTCGGCGTCAGCACGTCCCACACGTGATAGCCGCAATTGTTCCGCTTCGCTCGCGTGCGTTTCGACTCGATCCGATCGGCGGTCTCGGTGAAGAGCTTCGCCAGTCGGTCGACGAGCCTGTGCTTCGCCTCGTCATCGGTCACATTGATCGTCGCATCAGCGGCAGGTTCGGTCGAGCTTCGCAATGCTTCGCGCGCCGCCTCGAACGACTCTCCGCCCGCAAGCACCGTCGCGAGCGACCGCACATGATCGCGCGTCGTGCCGACGAGGATTGAATGCGAGCCGGCGGCGTTCGTCGCGATCATTCCGCCGATCGTCGTGACCGCGGCCGTGGCGGGGTCGGGCGGAAAGTACCGTCCCGTGGCGTGTAGGCGTCGATTCAAGCGTTCGAGCACGACCCCCGGCTCAACGCGAACCGTGTCACCATTGTCTTCAAGCACCCGCGTCATGAATCGCGAAAAATCGACGATCAGCCCCGCGCCGACGGCCGCCCCGGCGACGCTCGTGCCCGCCCCGCGCGGCACCAGCGAGAGTTCCTGCTCGACCGCATACCTGGCGAGCAGCCGCACGTCGTCGGCGTCTCGCGGAAAGGCCACGCCCACCGGCCGGATCTGATACAGGCTCGCGTCGGCGGCGTACACCGCCGTCGTGACGTCGTCGCAACGGACCTCGCCGCGGAGCGCTCCGGTGAGGTCTTCGACGATGCGACGCTGACGGTCGTCCACGCGGCGGGGTGAATCAGACGCTGATGGCGGGAAGAAGACGCCGCGGCGAACCGGCCGGCTTCAAGGAGCTTCCATGATCGGCCGTGACGCTCCGCCGGTCAATCTCGACCCGCGCAGTCGACGTCCGACTTCGGATCAGTGCTTCCTCACCGGTTTCTTCAAAGCGTACCATCGCCAAGTCGGGAACGCCGCGGCCCCGGAGCGCGGCCGCGGCCAGCGCCGATGCCCGCTGGCGGTCGATCTCTCCGATAGGGCGCGCCGAGCGTGTCGAGAGAATCAGCGTTATACATGCTCGAACGGATTCGCGGACGTTCTCCGTCCCGCGGCGTCACGACCAGCGGATAGCTTACCAAGTCAATCGGCGGCCCCATTTGCGGATTAGTTTCTCGGGAAACACGGGGATCGGCAGTCGGGTAGAGTCGGATCGCGAAGCGATACTTGCCCGGCTCGTCCGGCAGCCCAGTGTGCCCCCAAAGAAACTGCTTCGACGCCTTCTCCCCTTGGAGTGCTCGATCGGCCAGCATCTGCCGGATCTCCTTCGTCGTCTCGGGCGATTTCCAGAATGGTTCAGCCGCACCGGGACCGAACCCACGGGCGGGATCGAGAAACTCGAAGGCGAACCACTCGAATCCATGGAGTTGGCCCCGAACGCTCGCCACCGGCTCTGCCGCTTGAAGCGTGCCCGACGCATCAAGAACCTCGGCGCGAAGTCGCCACTTCTCCGGCTCGTGAATCTCGCGGTCGGCGAGGACTGTGGCGGCTGGCGTGCCCGGACGATAGGACACGACAATGTCGATCGCGTCGCCAGCCTTACCTGTCAAGCGTTGAGGCAACGGCCTGTGATCGCCTCCCGTGACGACGAAATCCGTCACCCAGTCTTTCACCGTTTCGAGCGGCGGATCGGCCCGGGATACACCGCCAGACAGCGACAGCGACAGTGCCAGTAACGTGATCGCCAGACGTGAGTGCCAAAGTCGTATGCGCCGATGAAAATCACGTGACATCGCCGACTCTCCAGGAGAGCGAACAACCGTCAGTTGCCAACGGCCGTACGGTTCTGGCCATCTGGCGACAAGTGAAGACCGAGCCTAACGCGCTCAATCAGCACTTCAAGAACTTTCAGCCCGAACCCGCCGTCAGTTCGCACTGAAATCCGGCGGAAAGTTCGGCTGCCGGGGCGGGCCTTGCGATTTCCGCCTCAATTCCCGCAGCCGCATCAGCACGAGGTCGCTGCGGAGATCGATGTCTTCTTCGGCCAGAATCTCTTGCGCCCGCTCGGGCGGCAATTGCAGCGACGCCGCGACCACGTCGCACACCAGACCGAGCGAACCCGTCATCTCGACGGCCTCGTGCAACAGCTTTTCGAACTGGAGCTTGGGATGCAGGTCATGGAACGCGGCCATGATTTCGCGCCGGCGGTTCTGGCGGTCGATCGTCGGGTTCGCCGTGAACCGTTCGGGACGCAATTCGAGTTGTGCCACACGATAGGGCACGTCGTTCACCTCTTCCGAGACGACGCGAGCACGCGACAGGCCTTGCAGCACGATGTAGTAACGGCCGTCGTCGAGCTTCTCGTTCGCGGAGATGCGTCCCAGGCACACCTGCTCGTAAATCGGTGCAGGCTCCGAATCGGGTCGTGCTTCCCAACCGGGACGCAACGTCGCCATCGCGATGAGCCGCTCGCCGTCGAGGACATCCGCGGTCATTTGTCGATAGCGCGGCTCGAAGATATGCAGGGGCAACAGCACCTGCGGAAAGAACGCGGCGTTCGGCAGCGGAAACAGCGGCGCACGGCCGGAAAAACCGATCAACTCCGGCGGCGGATCAAAAGACGGCATCGGCAGCTCATTCCGCGAAAGCGAGCACGTTCGTCGATTCATTCTAGAGGTCGATCCCTCCGCGCACAGGCCGCGTCTCCCCGCCGCCGGGCGTTTTGCGGCTCTGTGGGGGGTTGTACAATTCCGACTTCTTCTCGCAACATGCCGTCGCTCTTTGGAAACATTTCATGCCCCGTGCCGCCGGTGCCGCGTCTTTCGATCCGAAGCAAGAATCGCCACCAGATCGCAAGAACCGGGCCTTGAAGATCGCGAAAACGCTGGCGAAGGCCTATCCCGACGCCGAGTGCGCTCTGCGTCACGAGACGCCCTTTCAGTTGCTCGCGGCGACGATCCTGTCGGCCCAATGCACCGACGAACGCGTCAACATGGTCACGCCGGAACTCTTCCGACGCTATCCGACCTCGTCGAAGCTCGCCGCCGCGAAGGCCGAAGACGTCGAGAAGATCATCCAGTCGTGCGGGTTCTTCCGCGCGAAGGCTAAGAGCCTGACGGGCATGGCGAAGGGCCTCGTGGAACGTTGCGGCGGCGAAGTGCCGCGCGATCTGGACACGCTCGTCGAACTGCCCGGCGTGGGACGCAAAACCGCGAACGTCGTGCTCGGAACCGCTTACGGACTACCGACGGGCGTCGTCGTCGACACGCACGTCCGCCGGGTTTCGGGCCGCCTAGGACTCACGACGAGCACGAATCCCGAGATCATCGAACGCGACCTGCAGGCCCTCCTTCCGCCGAAGGAGTGGATCATGTACTCGCACCGCATCATCTGGCACGGCCGCCGCGTTTGTTTTGCCCGCAAACCGAATTGCCCGGAATGCCCACTGCTGAAGCTCTGCCCTCGGGTGGGGCTGCCGCCGATGGCTCGGAAAAGATAAACGTTGCAGGTGGCCAGCTCCGCTGGCCCTGAAAGGTGACGCGTCGAACGCTGTGGATGACGCAGCCACAGCACCATTGGCCTCAGTCCTCGAATCCGACGACGTCCACGCGAGCCTCACGGGGATGGGCTTGGGGTTAGTCGATCAGGGCAGGGGCTTCTTCGAAGAAGTCGCTGATCTCGCGATTCGCGGTGGCGTATTCGCGCAGCTTCTCTTGGGCCGACTCCGCTTCGTTTTCAGCGCTTGTCACCGGGATCGGAACCGTCTTCGTCAACTGCTTCACGGTCGTCGCACCGCCGCCCGTCTTCACGAGAAATAACGATCCTTTGGCGAGATCGAACCTCTGGCCGTCAATCATGACGTCGCCGGTTTTGCCGTCGGCCGTGAATGCTTCCACGGGATAGGTCCGGGCGTCGTGCGCCCGCAAGCTTCCGGAGTAGTGAACTGCCCGCCGTGTTTTGTCGTAACCGGCCCCGAAGGTTCCGCCGCCGTCGCTCCAGATGACGATCGCCGGTTTCTCTCCGAACGTCGCGAACGACACCTGGGCCTCATCGATGCCGCCGACAGGCTCACGATCAGGCGACGACGTTGACCAAGACACGACCCGCACCCCGCGAGCCTCCTGCGGTCCGGAATCACAGCCGACGGTCGCCACACACAGGCCGAAGAGCAGGCATCGAGCGAAATTCATGTTCCGACGTCACATCATCGAGGATTCGGGCCTTTGCGCCGCCACTTAAGCGGCTTCACGTCATTCTTTTCCGGAAGAATCAGAAAAGGTAACGGCGTTGCGGTCGCCGGAATCAGCACTTTTAGATCTCCACGCCGTCTCATCGACTCGCGATGGTGGCCGGCTGCAATTCCGCCGACAGCACCCGCCGCAGCTCTTCGATCGTCGCCTCGACCTCGCGGAATGCCTCCGACTGAGGCAGATGGGCCGCGACCTGCAGGTCTTCCGGCAGCGTGCCGAGCAGATGTTCCTTCAGGCGACTCGCAAGCCACGCCGCGCGCCGTGCGGCGAACTTATCGGGAACCGCCCGCAGTCTCGCGAAAATTGCCGCGCCGAGATTGCCGGCGGCCTTCGTGAAGAGCGTGTCGCCCGCCGCCGTCGCCGCCGTGCCTGCGAACAGATCCACGGCGACATTGACCAGCCCCTGCGCCGCAACCTCGGCGCCATGAGCGCCCACGGCGAACAACAAGACGCTCAACGCGGGACGGCTGCCGACGGCGACGAGATCGAGCTTCTTGAGCCAACCGGCGACCTCGGGCCGGTTGCCGAGAAAATCGCGCATGTCGTTCGCGATCAGCTCGCGCAGCTCCGTACGCACATCCGACGCTTCGTGTTCTCGCTTGAGGAACTCGATCAGCTCGGCCCGCTTCTCGCCGGTCGCCAATCGCTCGAAATGCGGCCGGATCAATTCGCCGCCGGCATCACCTAAAAGCTTGAGCTTCGAGAAGACCTCTTCCGCGGTTCGCAGCACGGCATCGCGCTCTGTCGCGCGGTATGCGGCGATCGGATCGCCGACCTCCGGTCCCCGTATCGCCTCGCGCGCCGCGCGGAACGGCCACGACACACCCTTGTTGACGGTGTCGTAAAACGTGGTGACGTTGCGCGTCCAGCCGGTGCGGTGTCCTTTCCACCACGACCAGAACTCTTCAAAGACGAGACTGAAGGGCACCACGGGCCAACCGTGAACCTCGACGACGCGCTCGGCGGAGACATGCTCTGCTGCCCCGCGAAAGGCATCACTCCTCGCCGCGACCTCGGCCAGCCACGCCGGCGCACCGCTGCGATCGTCGATGAGCTGACGCAACGATCCCCGCAGACTTCGCAGCTTCACCTCGTCGAAGTGAAGTCGCGAAAGATCCTCGCGCAACGAGCGAGGTTCGTCGTTCGATCGCGATCCCGACGAGCCGGGGGCGTCAGCCTCCGGGTCATCAGTTTGCACGGTGTCAAAGTTCTCGACGTTCTGCCGCCCCTCGCTCGCCTCAATCGGCCAACGCCGTTCATAGAACGGCAGCCGCATGCTCTCCGCCGCGTTGCGATCGGCCGGAGCGAGGTAGACGAGCTCCGGCACGATGCCGGTCTCACGGCAGAACGTGCCGACCCATAGCGGCCAGTAGGCTTCATCCTCCGGCAGCACGCACTGATTGAAGACGATCACGACCGCCTTGTCTTCGGCCGCCGCGTGACGGAAAAACGCCTTCACGGCCGCGTCGTTGTACTTCTGCTGCGTGAGGATCGCGACGAGCACGTCGGCGGCCCGGCGGATCTTGTCGGCCCGCGCCCAGTTCACCTTCGCGTCGCTGTCGATGTCGGGGGTGTCGAGCACGAGCAGATTCGGCGGCAGGTCGGCGTTCGTCCGCCAGAAGAGCTCATCGTCGTTCGACTCACGGAGCGCGGCTTCCGCGTCGCTCCACTCTTCCAGATGAAAACCGTCGAACAATTCCGACAGATTGTGCTCGCTCTCGAACCCCGGCGGCACCAGGCAAACGGGATGCTTCGTGCCCGACGCCAGCGGACTCGTCGCGCTGGCCCGCACGCCCGCCAGATGATTGAAGACGACGCTCTTGCCGATGTTCGTGCCACCGACGACGGCGGCGATCAGAAATGCGTCGTCGGTGAGTTGCGGCACGAGCTTGCCGCGCAGCAGTTCGAACCACTCGCGGCCGGCGAGCGGCGCCAGCCGCAACCAGCGGGCCTCGCCCTCTAGGCGCCTCGCGCTGTCATGCAACCGCCGACACAATGCGGCGCACTCTCGCAACGGAGCCATCGGCGGGCGGCAACGGTTCGGGAACGGAGCAATCGCCAAGTGTAGCCGCGACCAGAGAACCCGTGAAGCCGCCGGCGCAAGAGCGAAATCGAGACGCTCCCGTCTCATGAAAACGCTCGCGAGCCGCGACACGCGCCGCTACAATGCCACCGCGGGCGGTTAGCTCAGTTGGTTAGAGCGTCTGCTTTACACGCAGAAAGTCGGGGGTTCGAGTCCCTCACCGCCCATTAGTGTTTTGCATGGAAAGTGATGCGACGCCATTTGCGTTGAGGTGGTTTCCCTGCCGAGGCTCAGAAGGGCGGGTCGTCAATTCACGAGCACGCCGCTGAAAAACTGGCGTCGGGGGTGGTGTCGCGCTATTCTGCCTGTCGGCCCGTACCTGGAGGCGGCGATGCGTGGGCAGACGGACCGGCAGGGCAAGATGTTCTTCGCGATCGATCTCGACCGATCGCTTCCACGACCTCCAGTTCCACGACCTTGCGGGCCAAGAGCCGCAGCGACCAGTTCGCGGAGCCGGCCGGCGGCGGTCCCAGACACAGGACGATCACCTGCGCCTGCCGCTTGCCGTTCAGGAGTTTCTCTGTCAGCGGCTTGTCGCGCTTCGCTCCGTCGAGCGTCTCGCGGAATCCCCGCTCGACCAGCCGCTGACGGATCTTTTCCACGGACTATACCTGGCAGGAAAACGCCTCCGCGATCCGCCCGTCGGTCCAGTTCGGTCCCTCGGCATCCGCCTTCTCTCGGCATCCGCCTTCTCTCGGCATCCGCCTTGAGCAGGATCTGAGCACGCCGGACCTTCTGACCCGTCCCCTTCAGTTGACGGATCACCGTCTCACGGATCACCGTCCGCAACTCGTCCCGCTCCTCCTCCGACAACCGCGCGATAAACTTCTTCCGCATGGCAAACCTCCTTGCGCCAAGCAGCATCCACTCTCCCCCTCCTTCAGCAATCCCATTTCTAGCTCTGACAGAACACTAGCATCTCACTTCCACACATCGAACGCCGGCAGCGGTTCCCCGGTCTCCAGGTAGCTCTTGAGGCTGCTCAGGATGACGGGCCAGCCGCGGCGGCCGCCTTCGTGGTACTTCTCGTCGACGGGCGTGGGATGCGACTCGGTCATCGTGAGCCGCACGACCTCGCCCAGCGGATCGATCTGGTAGGTGACCACGACTTCCGGCAGATGCCGCACCTCTTCGACCCACTCCACGTGCCAGGTGACGGAGAGCCTGCGCGGCGGATCGCATTCGAGCACTTGGCCCTGCACGTCGAGCGTTCCGTCCTCTTGCCACATCCGGAACGGCGAGCCAATTTTCCAGTCGGATTCGACCCGTCGACCGAAGAAGTAGAGCGGCGTGATCTCGGAACTCGTGAGCGCCTCCCATACCTTTTCGGGCGTGGTCGCAATGTAGGTCACGTAGACGTGGACGGGCTTGCTCATGTCGAAACCTGAACGTGGTAGCCGACGCCCGCGGCTGGGATGAGGCGCGCTCAGGCGTCGGGTTCGCGCGCGACGCGCTTCCAGACTTCTTCGATCGTCAAGCCGTTGCTGAGCTCGCCTTTGTGGTGCCACGTCTCGCCATCGATGCGGCAATCGAACTGCTGCGGTTTGCCTTTGATGATGTCGAAATCGGCACTCAGGCCGTAATGCGGCATCTCCGCATACTTACCGCTGTTGAGCGTATATTCTCCTCCCGCAGCCCGCCGAACTACGCCTTCGTCATCGTAGCTCACCCACATGAATTGGGTGGGAGTGATGTGCTTCAGCATGGTATAGCGTTCCGGCACATCGCTGGTCCGGCCACCGTATTTCGCGGAAACGAGCTTCCAGGTTCCGACGAGTCGGTCATTCGTTACGGAGGATTTCTTCTGATCCTCGGGACCGGAGGGGGGCGCTTCGACATCTGTCTGGGCGAAGAGTGACACTGTGGCGGCCGCTACGACGAGGCCAAGGACGAGACGGTTCATCGCAAACTCCCTTGGAGCGGAACGGAGAGACACCATCGGCTCGGTGGACTATAGCGGTGCCTTCACACGATTGCGATCGGTTTGTTTCGACTGCTGACGCGCTATGCCGTCCGCCGACTCGTCCGTCGTTGGGTGGCGGGGCTAAGTCCCGAAGGGCGTGGCCCCGCGGATCACGCTCACCCTTCGGGGCCACAGGCATTCGTCCTTTAGGCCCCGCCACTCTATGAGCGTCGCATTTCGGGTTTCCTCTTCTATATCCCTTCCGGCCAGCGGCGCGTTTCTTCGAGCGACTCGCCGGTTTCGAGAAGACTCTTGAGGCTGGCGAGAATGTGGGGCCAGCCGCTCGACACGCCTTCGATGAGTTTCGAATCGGGCTTGTCCATCTCATGGATGACGGTGAGCTTCACCGATTCTCCTTGCTGTTCAAGCTCGTAGGTCAGACGCGAACAACCTTCTTCGCGCAGCTCGGGCTTGAACTCGTTGCGCCACGACAGGACGAGCCGCCGCTCCGGTTCGATCTCGAGGACTTCGCCGCTGTCGCCGACGCGTCCGTCGGGAATCATCAGCTTCCACGGTGCGCCTGCTTTCCATTCGCAATCCTGCCACGTCTCGACCCAATACTTGCGGGTGAATTCGGGGTCGATCAGCGCCTGCCAGAGCTTGTCGGGCGTGGAGCGGATGGGTAGTCCTCACTATGTAATGTTCCGGTATCCTGGGTGGCGGGCCTGTCAGGGAGGTTTGGCGA
>JACCRE010000140.1 GCA_013813775.1 Planctomycetaceae bacterium | reverse complement strand
CCCCCGAACCCCGGCCCCCGGCTCCACCCTCGTCTTCGGCCTGCCCGGCAATCCGGTCAGCACGCTCGTCTGCTTTGAACTGTTCGCGAAGACGGCGATCGGGGCGATGCTGGGAACTGCGAATCCGCGGCCGCGATCGCTGCCGGCAATTCTCTCGGTCGCGTTCGAGAATCGCGGCGACCGGCCGACGTATCATCCGGCCCGCATCGCCTTCGGTAATGACGGTCGCTTGACGGTGACGCCCGTTCGCTGGGCCGGCAGCGGCGACCTGAAGGCCACCGTCGAAGCGAACGGCGTCGCCGTGTTCGAAGCGGGTCGATCCTTCGCGGCGTGCGACGTGATCGGCGCATTGCTCTGGTCGGGCTGTGATATCGACGCGACGTGAGACCGCTCGCGACAGCGAACGAGAGCCGCGATCATCAGGGAGCGTTGTTCGGCTCGCGTTGCCCGACATGCGCTCCCTGACGGTCGCGGCTCGGACAGAAAACTGCGAACATCGCCCGGGGAAAATTCTCCACTCGCTCGTCCTGAATGTTCACCCAGATCTCCAATGCCGCGTGTCGCTCTGCTGTTCGAATATCCGACGCTGCTGGGCGGCGAGCGGTCGCTGCTGGCCTCGGTTGAGCGGTTGCCTCAGCACCAGTTTCTGGCCTTCGCGCCGCAAGCCGGTCCGCTTGCGGATGCATTACGCGAACATGGCATCGAATGTTTTCCGTCGCCGCTGTTCGAGGAGAACGGCGAACGCCTGCCGCGGCCGCTGGCGGCATCGCGTCTCATCGACGCCGTCCAGTCCTGCGGAGCCGATCTATTGCACGGAAACAGCCTCGCGATGGGCAGGCTGACGGGTGCGGTCGCCTCCGGTCTGAGCGTTCCCTGCACGGCGCACTTGCGAGACATCATCGGGCTGTCGAAAACCGCGATCGCCGACCTGAACGGCAATGCGAGGCTCCTCGCCGTGTCGGACGCGACCCGGGCCTTTCACGTCGCGCAAGGACTCGATCAGAATCGAACGGTCGTCGTCTACAACGGCGTCGATCTCGATCGCTTCCGGCCGGGGAGGAGAGCACCGCACATTCGACGAGAGCTTGGCATTCCCGAAGACGCCCTCGCGGCACTGACGGTGGGGCAGATCGGCTTGCGGAAGGGGTGGGACGTGCTCGCCGAGGCGATCGGTTTGCTTTCGGAGGCGTGGCCGGCGCTCCACGTGCTCCTCGTCGGCGAACGCTATGCGACCAAGGCCGAGACGGTCGAGTACGAGCGATCGGTGCGGGCGAAGTTCGACAAAGTGTTGCCGGGGCGGGCGCATTTCCTCGGTTCGCGAAGCGACATGCCGGAATTGATGTCCGCAGCCGACCTGCTGGTGCATCCCGCGCGACAGGAGCCGTTCGGCCGCGTGTTGCTCGAAGCCGCGGCGAGCGGGCTGCCGATCGTCGCGACGAACGTCGGCGGGACGCCGGAGATGGTCGAAGACGGTGTTTCGGCCCGTCTTGTGCCACCCGGTGACGCGACGTCGTTCGCTCAAGCAATCGCTGATTTGCTTTCAGACGCCGATCAACGTGCTCGTCTTGGCCACGCCGCCCGGCGGACGGTCGAAGCGAGATTCCCGGCGGAGACCGCCGCGCGTGCGCTCGCCAAGGACTGGCACAGCGTGCTTTCCGAGCCGCGCCCGTCAGGAAGCGCTGGACAGCTCGAAACGGCTTGAAGCTCTTCCTGGCAGGCGCGGCTTTGATGGCGTCTTGTCTCGCCGGGTCAGCCGAAGTGACAACTCCATTCGCCGGCGACCGTCGCCGACCGGCGGTCGGGCTTCGACAAGAAGTGCGGCGCGGCCGGCCCAAGGTGCGGAATGTCGAAGACGTACGTCGACGGCTCCAGCGGCACGAGCTTCGATCCGAAGGCTTCGAGCGAGCCGATCGACGCCAGCTCGGCGTCGCGCAGCCGCATCTCGCTGAGAATCACGGCGTCCCATTCTTCCGGGCGTTGCTCCGGCGGAACGAAGTTCTCGCGGGCCCAGCGGCGCAGTCGCAGATCGTTGAGGAGGTCCATGCGAGGCAGGCGGGTCTTCCCGCGGTCGAAAGGCACAAGCGGACGCCTTCGGCCCGTCCCTGCCGAGAGTGACGGAATCCCTTCATGGCGTCGATCGGCTGTGAACCGCTCGCGCGATCAGCCGTTCGGTCCGGAAAGCCTTCTGCGCTCGTCTCAAGGCGGCCCGGACCGCGCGGAACGACACGTTCGTTGGAATCGGAACGGCGCTGTGGACGACGCGCACGAATCTTTCGTGAGTCCGACCGTCGTCACGCGGCATCCAAAGGCCGAATGCGCTTGACGGCGTCTTTGAGTGCTGTGGGACGCGTCCCACAGGTCCACGGCGCGTTGCGCGTTCAGCCAGAACTCCGGCGAGTTGCCGAAGAGACGGCTGAGCCGAAGCGCCATCTCCGGACTCAGGCTCCGTCGCTCTCGCAGGAGTTCGTTCACCGACTGGCGAGAGACGCCGATCGCTTCCGCGAGCCGTGAAACGGAAAGGCCGTAGTCAGCAAGGAAATCTTCGCGGAGGATGGTTCCCGGATGCGTCGGCCTACGTTTCATTCCCGTGTTTCGAACGCTCATGATCGACCTTGCTCAGTGATAATCACACACTTCCACGTCATACGCATCGCCATCCTTGTATCGAAAACAGATTCGCCATTCAAACCGCGAGACCTGGACGACATGGAGAGATCCCGCGACACAGGATCGAGGTAGATCACGCCAGCGACGCATCTCGAAATGGCTGCCACGAATCGACATCACACGCATCGACATCAGTCGAGCTCGGCGATTTGAATCTGGACACGCACACGTTCAGATTGCAGAAACAGCAAGTGTGCCCGAGGGGGAGGGCCGGATCCCGCAGCAGAATGGCGAGGAGCTTTCCCCGCTTCTTCGGCAAGATCGATGAGCACGTCGTACTCCTTCAGAAGGTCAGCAAGGACATTTTCCTTTCCGCCGTGGAACGTGCGTACTCGATTCGGGCATTGAGAAGGTCCATTCGAGACGGAATCAGTTCCGAGCCGTTCGGTCTGAATCCGGATTTGAGGACCGAAACGCGATCTTCGAGCAGCTTGATGCGCCGCTGCTGGAGGTCGCCGAGTTCCATTTCAGCGGCCGCATCTCCGCTGTCTTGAGATTCGGTATAGGGAACGGCAAGGGCCGCAAAGACAACCAGTCCCAACACAAAGCGCGTTCGATTCACGAGATCGTCTCCAGAAAACGCGGGGCCGAATCTGCGGAGAGGCAGTCAACCAGTCGCTGGGAGCATCACGTCCGCTGAAACATCCAAGGCCGTGACGCCTCCTCAACCGCGCCGCGCCGCTTCGATGGCGGCGACGTCGATCTTTCCCATTGTCATCATCGCCTCGAACGCGCGCTTGGCGGCGGCGGGATCGGGGTCGGTGATCGCTTGCGTCAGGACGATCGGCGTGATCTGCCACGACAGGCCCCATTTGTCCTGGCACCAGCCGCACGCACTCTCTTCGCCGCCGTTGCCGACGATCGCGCTCCAGTAGCGATCCGTTTCGGCCTGATCCACGGTCGCGACCTGAAACGAGAACGCCCAGTTGTGCTCGACCCCCGGCCCGCCGTTGAGCCCGAGGCACGGGATGCCCATCACGGTAAACTCGACCGTCAACACGTCCCCTTGCTTCCCCGACGGATAATCAGCCGGTGCGCGATGCACCGCGTCGACCGACGAATCGGGAAAGGTCTCGGCGTAAAACCGCGCCGCCTCCTCGGCGTCGCGATCGTACCACAGGCAGATCGTATTCTTGGCTGGCGTCGACATGTTTCTCCTCTTTCGAGTCGGGGTAGTGTAGAGCCGTTGAGCGGCAGCGCCCTCGCTGGGTGCCACTGGCGTGCCGCTAGTGCGAACGGCTTTTCATCGTCCCAACTTGAGAGTGCCGAAGCCCCGCTCGTTGACTCCGTCGAGTTGATCTTGATCGAAGCTCATCGGAACAGGCAAGGTCACTTGCACTGGCGACACGCCAGTGGCACCCGGCGGATGTGTGGGGGGGATGTGGTCGCTATAGGGGAATGCGGCCGGAACAATTGAGAGCAGCAATTAGCTGAGAGCAGCAATTAGCACGAGAAGTGAGTTATTATTCAGCATAACCCGCACTTAATCAACTACATCGAGCTGAATCCGAGCTACCTATCCGCTTTATGGCTGTCCATTTACGTCTTCTAAGGCGTTCTTGGAGTCGCTTGTTGCTTCTTGGGCATCAGCGGAACTGAGGTCTTGATTTACATCGCTATCAGGAGATGCGCCTACGCCAGTAAGTGACCGAGGGCTTAAACGCTGCCGTCGACGCACCTCTGCAAAATGCGATTCATTAATCTCGTGTTCGACGCCAATAAGAACAGACACCCCGGAGCCTTGATCGATCCATTGCTGACAGGAAATGGACAATCGCGAACTTCCAAAAGACTCATTTGGATCCTTATGCCAGTCCGCACCGTGAATAAATACCTCATCCGAGCGAATACTCAGCGGCCATTCGCACTCGACTTGGAATCTGAACCCATCGGTCGGTAAAAGTGCTTGAAACCCGATTAGTATCCAGTGGTCAAATCCTCGCTGTGTGACTTGCAGTTCGATATCGAGGTGGGGGGCGCCTTTCCCGATTTCGCTGATCGGAATCTTAACGATTTCATTGCCGTTTTCAGTTCGTTCTTTCGGCATCGTCGCGATCTTAGAGTGATCGAACCGTTCGGTGCGTCCATCCGGGCGGCATACGGTGACTCCTTGGTAGGTAATTACAGAGTGCTGCCCGTAAAACCCGACTTGAATATCTTCAAAGCCGTCCTTTGTGGGATAAAGTCGATACCAATTACGATAGTCGGCCTTGATGCACAGGTCATCCGGATCATAGAATGCCGTACAAAGGCTGTTGTAATTGCTCCTGACGCTAGTTGAGCTAACCTTCATGGTGCGGTCTATGTAATGTCTATAATAATCTTCGATATTGCTATAGATAACCCGTTGCCGGTCAGTCGGCTGTAGTATAGAATAAATAACGCCTCTTTTAGATGACTCGTCCATATTATTTAAGAACCGTCGGTTTACGACGATATTCTGAAGCATTGCACTTACGCGAGCCATAAAATCGCTTGTTCCGGCGGCGAAAGTGAAGATCGCGGCCACAAAAATCGCAATACCGATCGTCTTTACCAATTCCAGGAACGCCCGCAGCATGAAGCTCGGCGACTGAACGGATAGTTCGGCGACGATCGCAGCAAGAATGACGACCAAACCCAGCCACAGGTAATTCATGAAAAGACGGTGGAGCAAATGCCCCGTCATCCGCCAGATGCCGTTCTCTTTCGTGCGGCTGCTGTCAGGCACTTGGTGTTCAATATTCGAATCCACGATTATCCATCTCCCATATCTGAGAGTGCTTGCCGAGAGCCTGTCAATGTATCCATACAACCACTAGATGCAAGCATTTTCCTCAACGCAGGGTGCCATGTTCTCACGACGCGAATGCGGCAGGGTGGCCGGCAACGCCGTGAACCATTTCGTTCATAGTGGGATGGCTTTGAGTCGTGTGATGTGGTGGTGTTTGAGCGCGTGCAGGCGTGGAACGGTGGGCGGGCGGCTGCGTCTTTTACGAGGATAATCGCGGCTGGCTTTGCTGCGGCGGCGGTAGCCGTCATCTGCTGGCCTCGCCAGACTCGTGAGCAGGCCGCCGACCGGAACGGGCATCACCGCGGCGAGTGCCGCTCGGAGTGCTCGTAGCGCGGCGGCGGTCGAGAGCCCGGCCGGGTCGAACCCTGCGGCGATCAACTCGGAGGCTCCCAAGAGCTGCACGCCCCAGAGCGCCACCAGCGACCAGGCGAGTTCCCACTCGGCGTTCGCTGGAGCCCGGCTGCAAAGCTCGCCCCGCTCGAACGTCTGCTTGAAGGTGCGGAGGAAGACCTCCACGCCCCAGCGGCGGCGGTAGATCGCCAGCGCCTCTCGATCGGAGAGCAGACGACGGTCGAGCACGCTGGTCACCAGCAGCATCGGCGTGCGTCCGGTCGTCAGCCGCACGATGCGGAGCACGAGCGGCGGCTGTCGCTTGGGGCAGGCCGCGTCCGGCCAGAGCAGGACGAGCTCGCCCCGCTGTCGCACGAAGCCCGCGGCGTCCAAGAGGCGCACGTTGCCTCCCACGCGAATCAGCAATTCACAGCCGGACTCGAGGATCTCTCGCCACAGGTCATAGCCGGTGAAGCCGGCGCCGGGTGTCACTGGCGTGTCGCCAGTGCGAACGGCTTTTCATCGTCCCAACTTGAGAGTGCCGAAGCCCCGGTTCATTGACTGCGTCGAACCGATCTTGGTCGAAGATCATGTGCAGTGGCAAGGGCACTTGCACTGGCGGCACGCCAGTGGCACCCGGCGCATGGTTAGTGCGTACCACCCCGGTCTCTAGCGCGATCTAGGCGAGATGGGTAACCTTCCGTTGTTCATCAAAAACGGAGGGGGAAGGGATGCAGTCGTATTCCTCGGAGATGCGGCGGGACGTGCTGGC
>JACCRE010000114.1 GCA_013813775.1 Planctomycetaceae bacterium | reverse complement strand
GCGATCGCCTTCTCGCCGTCGGCACAAATCGTGACCTGGTGCCCCATGCGAGGCAGCTCGATCGACATGATGTCGCGGATGGCAGGTTCGTCGTCGACGAAGAGGAGCTTCAGCTTATGAGCGGATTTCTCGGGCACTGATTGATCGCCTCAATGCGTCCCTGCGCACGGGCAGCGCCGGCGAATCGCCGTCACCGCGGTGCGAAAGTCGTCCATGACCGTAGGAGAAGAGATGAGCTAGATATCAGAACCGATCGCGTGAGCCAATCCGACTTTTGCAATTTTTTCACTTAACAAGATCTCGCGCGACTCAAGCGCGTTCTCGGAAACGAAGAACGCTTGCGGTTTCGCGTTGCCGCGAAGCCGCAAGCGTTTGAGCGAGAGCGTCTCGCGAGATGGATCACGAAGGATCAGGCGGCGAGTTTCGTCGCGACGCGTCGAGGCAGACGCACCCGGAAGGTGCTGCCCTTGCCCAGGCCTTCGCTGGTCGCTTCGATCGTTCCGCCGTGATCGGCGACGATCCGGTGGCTGATGGACAGGCCGAGTCCCGTGCCCTTGCCGCCCTTGCGTTTGGTGAAGAAGGGCTCGAACAGATGCGCGATCACGTCTTCGGTCATGCCGCAGCCGTCGTCTTTGAACAGGATCACGATCGCGTCGGTCTGCTCGGTGACGCCGATGTCGAGCGTGCCGCCGTCTTCCATCGCTTCGAGCGAATTGGCGACGAGATTGAGCACGACCTGCTTGATTTCGGGTCCGTTGCCTTCGAGATGCACCGGTCCTGTGTGCCGCAGCGTGATGTTCCGCTCGCGGTACTTGCCCATGTGCCCCACCATCTCGAGAACTTCGATGATGGTGCCGGTGAGGTCGAACCGTTGATTGGCTCCATCCTGACCGCGCGCGAAATCGAGCAGGCGGCGCGTGATCTGCTGGCAGCGAAAGGACTCCCGCTGAATCATCGACAGGTATTGCCGGACGAGCTTCCTGTCGAGTTCGGGGAGGTTGCCGAAAAGTTCCTCGGAACGGTCGTCGAGCGATTCCGCCGCCATCGCGATCGCCGACAGCGGATTGTTGATCTCATGGGCCACGCCCGCTGAGAGGAAACCGATGCCGGCGAGTCGTTCGGAGCGCACGAGCTGCTGACTTCGTTCCTGGACCTGCGCGTCGAGATCGCGGGTGATCTCCTGAAAGCGGTCGGTCATGCGGTTGAAGGCGTCGGCGAGTTCGTGGATCTCGTCGTCGGTGTTCACTCGCTTCAGTTTGACGCGATAGTCGAAGTCTCCCTGGGCGACGCGACGGGCTCCGCGGTGCAACTGACGCAACGGCCCGAAAATTCCGCAGTAACCGTAACGCAAGACGCTCAGGAACAGCACGAGCACGACGACACCGCTGCCGACGATCCACCCGACGCGAGTGTCATACCCTTCGACGGCGTTGGTGATCGTTTTCGAGAGGCTCGTCTGCGGATCGGGAATGTCCTGCACGCGGCCGACAAGTATCTCGGCGTGCAGTCGCAAGTCATTGACGGCGACGGCACGGGTCTCCGGGTTCCCGAGATGGGGTACGATCTGGTCGATCGCACGAAGCTGATTGTCGATCCTGACGAGCGTCGGGTCCGAAAACGCCCTCTGCGACTGAATCGACGTGCTCTGCGGCACGTTCGCGAGCTTGCGGCGAAACTGGTCGATCTCCTGTCGCACCTTCCAGAGCGCCTTGGAGAATTCCTTCCGCTGCACGTCCGGCGGAAGTTCGGCGAGCAGCGGCTCGAACAGGCCGCCGACGGCGACGTCGAGGTCGCCCCGCCGAGGCATTTCGTTGACGCTGAAATCCAGCTCGCGAATCGCGTTGTAATACCAGCGCAGGCTCGCCAGGCCCGAAACGGTGGAGACCAGCAGCATCACCGCCACGAGGGCCAGCAGAAAGGCCATCTTGCGGCGGATGCTGCGAGTAAAGAGCACGGCGACCTCCCTGTCGAACATCCGCCCAGGCGACGGCGGAATCCGACATCCTGTCGGACGCGCTCTGTCGCAAACGGGAGTGTATCAACGGCGAACGACAGGGGACAAGCCCGCCTCGCGGCCGGTACGGTACTGGCGAGCAGCGGCGGTTTCTGAACTCCGGTCATTCGAACAGAGCCGCGACCGTCAGGCAGCGTCGGGATGTCTTCAATCGCTCCCTGACGGTCGCGGCTCGGAAAGACGCTCCGCCCCATTTCCAGCCCGGGATTTCAGCTTGTCGGATGCGGGGTCGGATGCGGGGTCGGATCGGGGCAAAGGTCGGGAAGCGGGTCGGCTTCGGGGCGACGAAGACGCGTCATACCGCGCATCAGCGTATCGATCGCCTTTCCGACCGCATCGAGCGCTTCGACCCTTCGGCCGTTGGCAAGCGCCTGACGCGCCGCCGCGGATTGGTGCTCATACCGGCTTTGCTTGACGGGCCAGCCTTCTTCGTCGGCGGCCCGTCGCAAATCGGCTTCAATCCTTGAGAGCATCTTGAGAAAATCATCGGTGAGGGCTGCCGCCGCCGTTCGATAAGGCCGCCAATGCACGGTTTCGTCGCCGTGCAATGTTTTCTCGCGAGGTCGTCGATACCAGCGTTGCCAGAGCAGAAACAGCACCGTCGCCAGGGCGATCACCGACAGGGCCGCCGTCACGACGCCTTCGACGTATCGACCGGTCACCCCAAGCACGACGCCGATCAGGAAGACCGCCGCGATCACCCAAGCCAGGATCAACAGCCAGATCGAGGGCGGCTCGGTCGGATCCTCGAGCGGCCGGCCGGCGAACTCGGCGGGAAGCGGGCCGACGTTCACGACGATGGCGGTGACGTTGTCGGTGCCCCCGCGTGCGTTGGCGAGGTGGACGAGCAGGCGGGACGCCTCGGCGGGAGGCAGATTTCCGGCGATCGCGCCGATCTCACTATCGGCGACGTGATTCGGCAGTCCGTCGCTGCAAAGAACGTAGGCATCCCCGGGCAGCACCGCGAACGGGCCTTCGATGTCGACTTCGACCGTCGGTTCAGGTCCGAGCGACCGTGTGATGACGTTCCGCGGCTCTTGCAGGAACACGTCTTCGGGATTCATGCCTCCGCGACGAATGAGTTCCCATTGCAGGCTGTGATCGAACGTGAGTTGATCGATGCGCCCCCGGCGGATGCGATAACAGCGACTGTCGCCCACGTGACCGATGAACGCTCCGTGGTCCGCGAGGACGAGCGCGGTGCAGGTCGTGCCCATCCGGGCGAAATCTCGATTCGCCTGCCCCTTCTCGTGAATCGAGTTGTTGGCCGCCGTGATGGCCTCGCGGAGCGCCTCGCCGACGTTCGACTGACGGGACTTCAGGTACGTCAGCGGCAAAGACTCGGTGGCGATGCGGCTCGCGAGTTCTCCGACCGCGTGCCCGCCCATGCCGTCGGCGACCACGAACAGATGGCCACGACGTCGATACGCGTCCCCATCCGAAGAGATGCGGACGGTGGCGGCGTCTTCATTGTTCTGCCGCCGCAAGCCGAGATCGCTTAAGGCGGCGAAACGAACGGGCTGTTCCCACCGCATGGGCTGATCCGGAGTCGGGCGCCTCCGACCTGGCGAAAGCAATGGCCGTATATCGCTTCTCTCCCGGCATCTTAGTCGCGTGTCGCAGTGTCGGTAAACCCTTCGGAGAACGGGAGAAGTGAGAACGGAAGAAGACAGGAGTCAGGAGAGAAGAACATCTTGCCGCCGCGTGGAACCACTCATTCTGTCTTCTGTCTTCTCACCTTCTTCCGTTCCCACTTCTTCCGTTCTCCGCGTTGGCACTCACAAAACCCTGATTGCGACGACTCGCTGAGTCGTCTTGACCCAAATCGACGTCGTCACGACAATCCGCCTCCTGCTCTCTAACCCCGAGGACGGACTCCGGTGCCGTTGGCTCGTCGGAACTTCTGGCGAAGGTTGTTGCGCGGAGCCGTCGTGGCTTCCGTCGTGGCGACGATCGCTCCCGGCTGCCAGTCGGTCCAGCGACGTATGACGATCCGCTCGAACCCGCCGGGTGCGATGGTGCTCGTCGACGGCCGTGAGATCGGATATACGCCCGCGTCGGTGGATTTCACCTATTACGCGACGCGAGAAGTGACGCTCGTCAAGGACGGCTACGAGACTTTGACCACGTTGCAGTCGTTCGAGAAGCCTTGGTATCAGTACCCGGGCATCGAGTTCGTCAGCGACAACCTGCTGCCGGTGACGGTCACGAACCGGCATGACCTGACCTACAACATGCGGCCGACTGTGCCGCAGCCCACGGGAGATCTGCGCGGCCGCGCCGACGCCTTCCGCAGCCGGGCCATGATCGGTCAGTGACGTTGGGTGGCACGCCCTGAGGTACGAAGGGCGTGGCCAAGCGGCGCGCGACGATCCCTGCGCGCTCGCCACGCCCATCCCGTTGGTCTGGGCGTGCCACCCAACAGTCCGATGCGCTCTCCTACACAATCGCCGCTCTGAGACTCAGTTCGGCGAGCGTCGTGGCTGTGAACCGACGCGTGCCGTCCCCGGCTGAACCGAGCGTTCGAGCGATGCCGGCTGCACGCCTTTGGTGCCGTCGCTTGGAGCGAGCGCGCCGCCCAGACCCATGAGTTCGGGACGGCGGGCGATCTTGTCGCTGAAGACCCGCATGTCGCGCAGCACCGGCTCCAGGTTCGCCAGCAGAACCGTCAAGGACTCCGCCGAGCGATCGAGATTGCGGTACAGCGATGGATTGGTCGCCATCGCGCGCAACGTGCCGTCTTTGTCGTTCACGAGATGAGCGAACTCGTTGAGCTCGGCCGAGAGACTTTCGAGATTCGCGAGCGTCGAGTCGAGCCGGGTGGCGATCGATGCCGAGCGATCGGCGAGCGGTCCCGTGGCTTCCGCCAGGTTCGCGAGGTTCTCATCGGCTTTCTGGACGGCGGTGCGGACGGCCGCGATGACGGCCCGCGTGTCTTCGACCATCACGGGCACCGCTTCGAGGGTTCGACGCAAGTTCTCTTGATTCCGGGGGTCGCCGAGAATCGCATTCGCCTGATCGGCGCTCTTGCTGAACGACTGCATGGCGATCGTGAACTCGTGCAATGACTCCGCCGTGCGTTCGACGACCGCATCGAGGTTGCCACGATTCGTTTCGAGCAGATCGCTCAATTGCGTGCCGACTTTCCGCCACTCTTCGCTCGTCGACTGGAAGGATTCCAGGGCGACGGCGACGTTCGCCTCCATCCGTGTCACGGCCTCCATCGGATCGACGTAGGGCTGCGCGATGATCGGCGTATCGGCCGAGACCGGCTGTCGCGAACGTCCCGGCAGCACGTTGATGCTGGCATCGCCCAGCAGACCCCGCGACAGGTTCACCTCGGCGTCGGCGAAGACGGGGTAGACGGCGTCGAGTTCGAGAACGGCGATCACGCCGGCGTCATCGAGCCGAACTTCGCTGATGCTGCCGATCTTCATGCCGTTGATGCGAACGGGCGTTCCGGCATACACGTCGGGCGCCCGATCAAAGAGCACCTCGACCTGATACGTGGGCTGCCAGAGCTTTCGCAGGTCGCCGAAGCGAAAGACGAGCCATCCGGCGATGACGACCGCCGAGATCGCCAGCAGGCCGACGCGAAATTGCAGCCGTCGTTCGTTCATCGCGGACAGTCGAGAGGCACGAAACAGCGGACGGTGTGTGGCACGCTCTGACGACAGGAAGGGCGTGGCGACCCGTGGTCGACCACGCCCATTCTGGGCGTGCCACCCTCGCCGAAAGGGAATCGACGGACTCTAGGGAATGACGGCCTTCCACGACCAGACCGGTTTGTGAGGTTCCGATGTTTCTCGTGAAGTCGCCCCTGAAAGTGTGCAGACCCTCAACCCTCAACCCTCAACCCTCAACGAGCCGCTTCGAGCTCGCGGAGGCGATCACCTGCCTGTCCGAGCACGAATTGCAGGACCCGAGGATCTTCCGACTCGAACGCCTCTGCGGCGGTGCCGTTGAAGATGACCTGTGATTCGTGTTCGTCGAGTCGCGATGTCGGATACAGCATGACGACACGGTCGGCCACCTTGCGGACCGTCGACATCTCATGCGTCACCACGATGCTCGTCACCGGTCGGCTGCGGCTCGTTTGCACGATCAGTTCGTTGATCACGTCGGTCATGATCGGGTCGAGACCTGTCGTGGGTTCGTCGTAGAACATCACCTCCGGCATCAGAGCCAGGGCGCGGGCGAGCGCAACCCGCTTTTTCTGGCCGCCGGAAAGTTGGGCGGGTTTGCGGTCGCAGATCGCGTCGCTCAGTCCGACTTCGTGCAGGCGATCGGCGACGATCTCTTGCATGCGATCGGGGGAAAGATCGGTGTTCTGCTTGAGGCCGAACGCGACGTTCTCGTAAACGCTCAAGCTGTCGAAGAGGGCGGCGCCTTGGAACAGGTAACCAAACCTGAGCCGCCGGCGGGTGCGTTCGCGTGGCGGAATCGTGGCGACGTCTTCTCCGTCCCAGGCGACGACGCCGGACGACGGCGCGAGCAGATCCATTATGAGCTTGAGCGTCAGGCTCTTCCCGCAGCCGCTTTCACCAATCAAAACCAGCGTTTCGCCGGGAAACACGTCGATCGACAGCCCACGCAGAATGGATTGCGATCCGAAACGTCGATCGACGTCGCGCAGGGCGAGTTTCGGAACGGGGGCCGTCATCGGAGCGAAAGAGGGAGAATGGGGAATGGGAAGTCCGGGCACTGCGTGGAGCGGTTTATTCCGTCTCCTGTCTCCTCACAGCCTCACGCAATCGTGATCGGTGCCGGCCAGATCAGCCGATAGGTCGTCCCGATCAGGATGCCGAGCATGAAATCGAGAGCGAGGATCAGCACGAACGACAGCACGAACGTTTCGGTGGCGGCCCTACCGACGCCCTCCGCCCCCGCCCCGCAATGAAAGCCGCGGTGACACGCGACGACGGCGATCGTTCCGCCGAAAAAGACGCTCTTGAACAGGCCGCTCAGGAAGTCGAACGCGGTGATGAAGCGAAACGTGTGGTGCCAGAAGTAGAAATCGTCGATGCCCAGGACTTGCGTGGCGAAGATTCCCCCGCCCAGCATGCCGGTCGCGTCACCCAGGACCGTCAGCGTGGGAATCAGCAGGACGCACGCCAGAAATCGAGGCACGACCAGATACCGAATCGGGTCGGCGCCCAAGGCACGCAACGCGTCGATCTGCTCGGTCACGCGCATCGTGCCCAATTCGGCGGCGATCGCGCAGCCGACGCGGCCGGCCAGCATGACCGCGGCCAGCACTGGGCCCAGTTCTTTGACCAGCGAGACGTTGATCACGCTGCCGAGCCGGCTTTCCATGTGCATCATCCGCAGTTGGTCGAAACCCTGAACCGCGAGCACCATGCCGATGAATGCGCCCGTGATGAGCACGACGGGCACGCTCAGCACGCCGATCTGGTACATCGCTGGCAGCAACACGTCGCGACGTGGCGCACCGGCAACCAATCCGCGTGCGAGAGCCAGGGCGAACAACGTCAAGTCACCCACCGCCGACACCGCGTTCAAGATCACGCGCCCGAGCGCGTGAACCGGCGTATCGATTGGCGGGCGGGTGGCAACGGCGCTCATGACGGTCTCGCTACGGCTAAAGAGGCTCGCGGACCCTAGCGAACGACGCCAAATACGGCGAGAGCAACTGCGCGTCGCCCAGCAGGTTGCACCGGCGGCACGACCGCCGTAACTTCAGAGACGCATTTCGTGAAAACGGAAGAAATGAGGACGGCGGAAGTGAGAATCCCGGATTTCGCCGGCTTCTTCCGCCGCGGACGACTCTCCCGACGCCGATCCTTTCAATTCTGCCGTTCTCCCTGAGCCGATCCGAATTCTCCAGCGGAGGCGTCCATCATGACTTCTTGCTTACGGTTCAGCGTCGCTGCCGCGTGTATCGCTTTGACCGTCGCACCGGCGGTTTCTCAAGAACCGGCGGATCAAGCAGCCGTGCAGGCGGTGCGTCAAACAGGCGGGCAAGTCCTCGAAGTCGCGCAAAACGACCCGCGGCTCGACGTGGCGTTCCATCTCAGCAACGTGGAGTTGACGCCGGAAATTCTTAAAACGCTGGACGGGGTCAAGGCTCGCCTCGCACATCTCAACCTGCGCGGCACGAATCTGAACGACGACCTGGCTCAATACCTCAAGCCGCTGACGGAGCTCACGCGGCTGCATCTCGAGAAGACCGCGATCACCGACGCCGCGCTGCCGAATCTGGCGGGCCTGCAGAAGCTCGAATACCTGAACCTCTACGGCACGAACATCACCGACGCCGGCCTCGAACCGCTGGGCGGCCTCGCGGGGCTGAAGAAACTTTTTGTCTGGGAGACGAAAGTCACCCTCGACGGCGTTCGCAAACTTCGCGAGCAGCTCCCGGAGCTACAGATCATCGGTGGGCCGGAAGAACCCAAGCCGGCAGGCCCCAAAGAGGCCGTCGAAGCGCCAAAACCCGCCAAGACGTGAAATGAAGCCCGCTGCGTTCGACTTTCGCGGTTTTTGAGATGGAACAGGCTTCACGCCAAAGGCGCAGGGATCGCAAAGGCGACAGGATCGAGGGGTGAGGCTTCGCTTGCGTCTTCCGAGCCGCGACCGTCAGGGAGCGTTTGGGACACCCTGATGCGCTTCCTGACGGTCGCGGCTCTGGAAGACGTTCCGACGCCGCCGACGTCGAAAACTGCGAGAGTCAAGCTCAGAGCTTCTTCAGGATCGCGACCCAGCGCTCCCAGCCCTGCTCCATCGCTTTCTTGTTCTCCGGACTCGCGTCGGCGGCCTCGCCGGAGCGCATGAAGCCGTGGCCTGCTCCTTCATAGGTCACCGGGTCGTATTTCTTGTCGGAAGCCTTCAGCGTCTCCGCGACTTTCGGCACCTGAGCGGTGATGCGAAAATCGCTGCCGCCGTAGAAGCCGTGGACCGGCACTTCGAGCTTCTTTAAATCCTCTTCGCTGGGCGCGGTTCCATAGAAGACGAAGCCCGCGTCGAGCTTGGGGTTGTTCGTCGCGTAGCGAAAGGCCTGGCCGCCTCCCCAGCAAAAGCCGGCGACGGCGAGCTTGTCGTTCGTCGCGTCGAGGTCTGCGACGTACTTGGCCACGGCGTCGAGGTCTGACGTCACCTGTTCCGGCGGCAAGGCGTAGATGCCCTGCGTCGCGTTCGCTCCGAACGATTCGGTGCCGCCGCCGTCCGGTCCCGTTCCGCTCAAAAGGTCGGGAGCGATGGCGACGAAGCCCTTCTCGGCGAGTTGATCGGCGACCGACTTGGCCCAGTCGTTGAGTCCACGGTTCTCGTGAATCACGATGACCGCGGGAACGGGCTTGTCGGTCTCGGGAAAGACGATGAAGGACTTCACCTTCCGTCCGTTCGCCGCGGGCACTTCGGCCCACTCGTGATGTCGCGGAGATTTCTCGAGACGTTGCTTCGCGGGGTCTTCCTGAGCTTGCAACCCCGCGGTGACGGCCACGACGAGCAGGCTCAGACTCAGGCGATAGCGCAGCATGAACATCGCTCCGAACGTGTGAGAGGCCGGGACGAGGACGAACAGCGGCGATTATACCGGCGAGGCTTGTCGTTCGCCGATCGTGTCCGGCATTCTGAGGGCGTTCTGCAATACGGAGTTTTCCCGATGAACGTCGCTCGCTTCGCGATTCTCGCCGGCCTGATGGGACTGCCTGCCGCCGCGCAGGCTGAGCGGCGACCGAACGTGGTCGTCGTGATCACCGACGACCAGGGCTACGGCGACCTCTCGTGCCACGGCAACAAAGAGCTGCGCACGCCCAACATGGACGCCCTGCACGCCGACAGCGTGCGGCTGTCGAACTTCCACGTCGACCCGACCTGCGCTCCGACCCGCTCCGCCTTGATGACGGGCAAGTATTCGCGCCGGGTCGGCGTGTGGCACACCGTGATGGGCCGGTCTTTCCTCGCTCCCGAGGAAACCACGCTTGCCGAACGCTTCGGCGAGGCCGGTTATCGCACCGCGATCTTCGGCAAGTGGCACCTCGGGGACAACTATCCGCTGCGGCCGCAGGATCAGGGATTCCAGCACGTGCTCGTGCATGGCGGCGGCGGCGTCGGCCAGACGCCCGACCACTGGGGCAACGACTACTTCGACGACACCTATTTGCGAAACGGTCATCTCGAAACGTTCGACGGCTATTGCACCGACGTCTGGTTCGGCGAGGCGACGAAGTGGCTCGAAGCGAACAAAGACGATCCCTGCTTCCTCTATCTCGCCACGAATGCGCCGCATTCCCCCTACGACGTCGCTGAGTCCTACAGCGAACCGTTCAAGAACGCGGGCGTTCCGAGTCCGCGCGCCGAGTTCTACGGCATGATCGTGAACATCGACGAGAATCTCGGCCGCTTCCGCAGCCGGCTCGACGACCTGGGACTCGCGGAGAACACCATCTTCGTCTTCATCACCGATAACGGCACCGCCGCCGGTCATCAGAAAGGCGGCTTCAACGCCGGGATGCGCGGCAACAAGGGCAGCGAGTACGAAGGCGGGCACCGCGTGCCTTGTTTCATCCGCTGGCCGGCGGGCGGCATCTCCGGCGGGCATGGCCTCGACGCGTTGACGGCACATGTCGATCTCGTGCCGACCCTCTGCTCGCTGGCAGGCTTTCCGATCGATCTGGAAGAAGACCTGGATGGCACCGATCTCTCGTTCTGGCTCCGCCACCGCGAAGACGTGCCTTGTGCCCCGGTCTGGCCGGGTGATCGCACGCTCGTCGTCGAATCCCAGCGCATCGACCATCCGCAGAAATGGCGGAAGAGCGCCGTGATGACGCAACGCTGGCGGCTCGTCGATCAAAACGAGCTGTACGACATGAACGTCGATCCCGGTCAGCAGCACGACGTGTCATCGCGGCACCCCGACGTCGTTCGAGAATTGCAGAAGGAATACGAGCGATGGTGGGAACATGTTTCCGACCGCAACGAAGACTATGTGCGGATCGTCCTTGGTTCAGACGCCGCTCCGAACGCGGAATTGACCGCTCACGACTGGCATCCGCTCTCGGGAGAAATTCACGACGTTCCTTGGAGCCAGTCGGCCACGATCGAGAAAGACCCGCCCTCGAACGGGTTCTGGGCCGTCGAGTTCGCACAGCCGGGTCGGTATGAATTTCGACTCCGCCGACGCCCGGCGTCACACCCTGTTGCCGTCAAAGCGACGAAGGCGACGGTCGAAGCGGGCGGAGTCAGCGAAACGGCATCGGTCGATCCCGAGTCGGGCGCAGCGGTCGTCACGCTCGACCTGCCGGCGGGGCCGGCGAAGCTGCAAACGACGCTCACCGGCACCGACGGCCAGACGCGCGGCGCGTACTATCTTGAAGTCGAGCGAGTTCGATAAGTGGAATGCGAAGGCGATCACTTCGCGGCCGGAACCCGGCTGACCCGCACGATGGCCTTGTCGTTTTCGATCGATTCGTACGCGCAAAGCACGGTTCCGTCTGGCAGCGAGATGAGATCGGGATCTCTCGCCCTGTCGGCGATTTTTCGGGGCTGTTTCTCTCTCGGTGAAAGCAGCATCAGATCGCCGGGGCGACCGGCGATCCAGGCGAACGTCGGTCCGGCTGAGGTCACGGCGACGGTCGGCTGCTCGCCGCGCCCGAGGCGCCGTTCATGCGACGGATCATCGAGATCCGTCGCATAGCACACGGCGTCCCGTCGCCAGACGGCCCACGCTCCGCGCGAGCCGGCGGCCAGATCTCCTCCGTCCATCGGGCAGGCCGCGAGAGTCCATGTCTCGTCGCCCAACCGCGTCGCGTCACCGAAGTTCGCAGTTCCTTCCGGAGAAACCGAAACATAGATGTCCCGGTTTCCCGCGACGCTATTCCGCCAGAGGACGGACCAGTGCCCGTCGTGGGACGCGATCGTCGGATGGCAGCACTCGCAGATGCTTCCATCCGGCGAGCGGTACACCAACCGGTTTTCACTCCAGGTGACGCCGCCGTCTTTCGAGAACGAGGACCACAACTGCGTGCCGCGATTCCGCAGGTCGAGCCACGCAACGCCTATCACGCCGCTCGAATCGGCGGACATGTCGTGCAGGCCTTCGCGGCAGACACGCTCGACATCGTTGACGCGGGCAGCGGCACTCCAGGTTTCGCCGCGATCCGCCGACCGCCACGCGACGAGATTTCCATCGGAACTGCTGATCGCCGTGACGACGACCGAATCACCCGTGACGGCGATCCGGGGGCCGCGCCGCATTCCGAGCATCAGGCCTGGATGGTTCGCGACCTTTGACGGAGCGGAGAAAGTCGCCCCCCCGTCAGTCGATCGGGCGCAGAAGACGTCTTCACCTGCACCAAAGACGCAGTAGACGTTCCCGTTCTCGCCGCTCGCGAGCCGCGGCTGACGGCCTTCGGCGAGCGAAGAGGGCGTATCCTCCCCGGCGGTCACACTACCAGTCCAGCAAACGCAGAAGACGATGATCGCGAGGCGATTCATGAAAGCGCCCCAAGAGACTGAAGGCATTGTGAATCAGAATAGCGTTCAACACTTGGTCCCGCAACCGGTGATCCGCGACTCCACTGGATTTGAGTGTCGCTCCTTCGCAGGTCATACTCGGTCAGAAGGAGAATGGAATGGCCAATAACACCGACGATCGATCTTCGACGACGAGCAAGCTGCCGGGCACGTTCAAGCAGTTTTGCGAGAAGTTCCCTGATCTGGCCGCCGCCCACGACGCGATGACGGCTGCGGCCTTGGCCGCCGGTCCGCTCGACGCGAAGACCTGTTCGCTCATCAAGATCGGCGTGTCGCTTGGCGCGGGACTCGAATCGGCGGTCAAGAGTCATGTCCGCCGGGCGAGCGAAGCCGGCGCGACGCCGACCGAGATCGAGCAAGCCATACTTCTCGCGATGACGACCGTCGGCTTTCCGCGCACCGTAGCCGCCTGGAGCTGGGCACGACAGCAGTTCGAGCGCGATCGCATTGAACGCGGCTCGGCCGACCGATGAACGTGACCGGCTACGTCCTTGCTGGGGGGAAGAGCAGCCGCTTCGGGTCGGACAAGGCCCGCGCGATCCTCGACGGCGTGCCCCTGATCGTGAGAGTCGCCGTAACAGTCGCGGAGAAATGCCGACCGGTCATCGCCGTCGCCGATGTGGTCGGCAAGTACGACGATCTCGGCCTGCTCACGATCGCCGACCGTCGGCCGGGCCTGGGTCCGCTCACCGGTCTGGAGACGGCGCTCGCGCACCGTCTCGCACAGCATGGCCCCGGCTGGCTGCTGCTCGTCTCGTGCGATCTGGCGGCTGTCAAAGCGGAATGGATCGACACGATCCTGCGACAACTTCCTCCGGATGAACGCAATCCCGCTTCAGCCGCCGTTGCCTTCCGTTCGGCGTTCTGGCAACCCTTCCCGGCGGCCTTTCACACCGACCTGCTCCCGTTGATCACCGCGATGCTCGACGAGGAGAACGCGTCGTTCCAAAGGCTGCTTTCCGACGGCCGATCGAAGGCGTTCGCTCTACCGCTGCCCTCCGATTGGCCCGAAACGCCGCAAGTGAACACGCCGGAGGACCTGAAGCGGCTCGCGATCGAGTCACAAGACATCACAGCAGGTGACGACGCTGTCTAAGTGCGTGGATTCCTCTCGCCCGTGTCACCTCCATTCGAGGACGCGAAAGATCCCTTGGCGTTTCACGATCTTCTCCGGCAGCAGAAGCAACCGATCGCGATAGACGCTGAGTGCGATGCCGACCGCGAACAGCGTGATTCCGGTGCCGGCGAGATAGGCTCCCATCGTGACTTCCGGTCGTCGCAGCAGCGACGCGATCAACACGATGAGATATCCGCCGAACGCACCGCCGCCGACGAGCGTCGTCGCCTTCAACTGCCAGGCGAGGCCGCTCGCCAGCATCAGCACGCCGATCGTTGAGAGCGCGAGCTCGTCGGCGAGGGACGGCGTCGTCAGTTCGACGCGGTGGTACAGCATCGCGATCGCTAAGGGGACGATGGCGAACGCGGCTCCCAACCACAACGACACGTCCACAAGCTCGTCGGGTTGCCCGACCCGCTCGCGGAAACGCGCGACATGTCCGGAGACGAGCAATAACAGGCCGATCGTCACCGAGAACGCCTCCAGCCGCTGCCATCCCGTGAGATCGGCAAGACCGGCAATCGCCAGAACCGTGACGGCCGTCGAAATACCGGCGGCGGTCGCGAAGACCCTTCGCCACGCGGCGGCGGGGGCAAGTGCGGCCGCAACGAGCGAGGTGATCGCCAACGAGCCCAATTCCCAGGCGTGTCGCCAGAGCAGCCCGGCGTCGATCATCAAGCCGGTCGCCCGGAAGTTGCCGATCAGCACCGTCGGGAGCAGCAGCACCGCTCCCGCGATGAACGCTGGCTGGGCGAGACTGCGGCGTCCGCATGACCGTGAGACGGCGAGAGGCAGTAAAGACGTGGCGGCAAAGATCGGAATCGACACGCCCGCTTCCGCATCGGCATAGCCCAGTCCCTGCCAAAGCATGACGGCGAGTGCTCCCGCCGAGACCGCCGACAAGCCGCCGGCGAGCAACGTCTGCCGCGAACGCTCGGCTCGGCTCGCCGCCATCAGCAGGAACACCGCCGCTTCCAGGGCGACGATGGCGGTGCCCAGCGTCGCCACCTTGCCGGGCCGAGGAATGAACAGATCGATCCCTTGATGGCAGACGGCGAGAAACGCGCTCGCGCTGAACAGGCCGAAGGCGGTGTAGGCGATCGAGACGTCGACTTCGTCCTTGCGCCACATGCCTTCGACGAGGTATGCGATTGGAATCAGCGTCAAGATCGCCGCCCCCATCGACCAGGGCGTCTCGACGAGACGCACCGACCCGGCTGTCGCCAGCAGCACGGTGCCCGCGGTGAGGAAACGCAGGATTGCCGCATGTCGCACATATCCGCGAAGAGAGATCGCTGACGCGATGAGGCAGGCCGCCGTCAGCGTCATCGACAGCGGATACGCGGCCCCGAAGGCGCGTTCCCACCCGAACGCCCGAAAGCTCGGCATCACGCCGCGAGCGAAGAGTAAATAGCCCATGAACAGCGGCAGGCTCGAGATCACGACGGCCGATCCAAGAGCGGCGTGCCGCGGAACGATGCCGCGCTCGACGAGTCGCGAACTTGCCATGCACGCGACCGCGGCGGTCAGAGCGAGCGCCACGACGGCCCCTTCCGCGGTCGCGTCGGCGTTGATGAGAATCGTCGTCTCCGCCATCAACAGGCACCCGCACGCGGCGAGCAGCGTCCAACCGCCGGCCAGCCGCGGGACCGTCGCGACATAGAACGCCGAGTACGCCGCCGCGAGCCAAAGTCCCGCTGCGACGATGGGAGAGACCTCCAGACGCCCCGCGTCGATGAACCACGCCAATGTCGCGAGCGGCAATTCCGCCCAGTGTGCGATCTGAAGCGGCAGCAGGGCGGCAAGAGCGAGTCCGAATTGCGTCAGACCCGTCCACAAGAGTGGCGGACCAAAGCGGCGGCGATCGAACTCGCCGTCTTGCGGAAAGACTCGCTCCAGATGAATCGCGAGGAATCCGAACACCGCCAACATCAACGAGACGTCCAGAACGCCCACCGATTTGAGATCGGCGAGCAACAGCAAGCCGGTCAGCGTCGCACCGGCCTGAAAGGCGTACAGAAACAGCGGTTTGCGCAGCAAGAAAATCGTCGCGGCGTACAGTCCACAGCAGACCAGGCCCGCCGCCCAGAGATGCCCCTCGACCGTCAGCAGATTCTGGGCGTCGTAGAACCACAGATTGAGCGGTGCCACGACCGATGCGAGAAAGGCGAGCGACTCGCCGGCGAGACGGTATCGCGTTCGCAAACTCAACCACCAGCCGCCAGCGAACAACGCGGCCGAGCCAAGCCCGAAGGCGACCGCCTGGTTGAGCGGATTTTCAAACACGCCCACGCTGACCAGCCACACGATCAGCCCCGCCACCGCCAGCGTCCCGCCGAGCGACAACAGCCGGTGGATCGACCGTGGATCCAGCAGAGCCTCGAACATGCGGGTGACCGCCGCTTGGGAAGGCCCTTCATCGACGGCATCGGCAATAAACTCCTGCGGTTCCGATCTGTCGTCTCCACCTTCGGTCACTCCTACCGGAAGGGGACGCTGGCAGCGGGGGCACACGGCGATCGTTGTGAATGCGGGAAACACTTCGCCACAGAGGCACGCAACGGCCGCAGACATGCTCACTCTCCGACGGAATCCACGCGACCCACACGGCCGCCTCGCTTCCAGAGCCTGTCGGGCGACATTGTTTGCGCGAGAAAGACGCCTCTTCGGGTGCCACTTCTATGAAAGTCTGCTGTCGGTCAAGGTGAGAACGAAATCGCTCCCCGGCACTGTAGCCGGTCGAGGAGCAACAGACTTTCATCCCCATCTGGCTCCGCCAGCGCCGATGTCGTGGAGCGTCCAAGCTAAAAAGTTGCGTGGCACGCCCAGACCAACGGGATGGGCGTGGGCGTCAGATGTCTCGCCACGCCCTTCCTGCGTCAGGACGTGCCACTCAGACACCGTCATTCCAGCAGGACGACGCTCGGAAACACACTGGCAAAGCCAGTGGCACCCAAGCCGAACTGTCACCTGCGACGAAGCACACGTTTCCTCCAAACCCGATCTACGAGTCCGATCGTCATCGTTCAATTGAACCGATCACGGGAAACAACTCCCCCGCGACGTACGTGCGGTCGTCGTCACGGCCCTGGATGAGTTCCGCGAACCTCGATTCGGCTTCCCGTTGTTGAGCCGGATCGAGCGACAGGAACGGCGCGACCTGTATGCGGCGGGGTTCACCCAGCAGGCCGGCGCTTCGCAGCGCTGCGAACTTTTCCGGCGTCACGAAGGCCGTGAATCCGTAGGTCGTGCGATATCTCAGGATCTCACGCCAGTTGACGAAGATGTGCGTGATGCCGTGTTCGGCGAGTGTGCGTCGAATCTCTTCGGTCGGGCGCAGCGGCCAGTTTTCCGGCGGTTGGCTGGTTTGCGGCTCCGCCGTCCAGGCCACGAAGATATTGCGATCGAACACGGTGTTGTAGACGACGGGAAAGCGGGCGTCGAAGATCTCCGCTTCGCCGACCAGCAACACTTTGGAACCGGCCGGCAGCCTGTCGTTGAGCACGGCCAGATTCGGGGTCGCGACGGTCTTCGCGACAGCATCAAGGTCGGCCAGGTAGTGGGGATTGCCGGCGAGCGGCGTCGTGACGAAGCCGAGATTGAACAGGATGGCAAGCAACGCGACGCCGCCGGCTCCGTATCGCCACAATCGCCGAAACGCCGCTCCGTCCGCAGGATTCGCGAGCCTGTCCGGCAGATTCTCGGCCCACGCCGCCCCTGCTCCGGCGAGGACACAGGTGACGGGCAACAGCGGCACCCAGAAACGATCGATGCGATGCGTGAGTATCCACCAGGCGGCGTAGAGGAATGCGAGATACGCGCAGACTGCGGCTGCGCTGCGTCGATGCGATCCCACGAATGCGAGTGGCACGAGGCTGAAGACGAGCAGGCTTTGCCAGTCGTTCGAAACTGCGATCGTGACGACTTCTTGAAAAAATGAAATGGGTTCGTGATGCGGCGGACTGTGGGCGGCCTTCCATTTCACGTTGAGCTCGGCATCCCAATCGCGCCCGTCGAAGATCGACCAGAGCAGCGGATAGACCGGGTTGCGGGTCTCGACGGCGTTCTTGACGAGCCAGGGGCCGACGGCGAGCAGCACGGAGATCGAGTAGACGGTGCCGACGACGAACATCTCTCTGATGCAAGTTTGGCGTGGCTGCGGAGAACCCGGCCGGATGTCGTCTTCCGCTCGCCGTTGCCGAAATGTTGCGGCGATGAGAGCGACGCCGATCGGGACGACGACTTGCACCACGCCGGGATACTTGCAGGCCATCGCGCTGCCGGCGAAGAGGCCCGTCAGCAGGACGAGGCGGTCGGAAGCCTTACCGGCGACGATCCGGTCGATCGCCAGGATCGCGGTGAGCGACGACAACGCGAGAAAGCACGTCAGGCCGCCCTCGGCGTAGGCGATGACCGCGATGCGGTACGACCACGGCGTCGTCGCGTAGATCACGGCACCGCACAGGCCAGCCAACTCGCCGAAGAGCCTTCGGCCGATCGCGTAGATCGTGACCGCCGTGAGCGGAAGGAAGCCCGCCAGCACCAGTTGACCCGCGAGCGCACCGCGGTACCAGTCGCCGCGAACCACCATCGCCGACAGGCTCAGCGTCTCGGTGAGGGCCGGAAAACTCGTATAGACGTTGTGCGGCAGGAAATGCACCCCCCCATCGAGGAACCATTCCTTCGGCCCTCCGAGGTGGTATTCCTTCACGTCGAAGTCAAACGGCGGCAGCATCGCCGCGAGAGCCGCCAGAACTAGAAATGGCCCAGCAACTGCGAGAGCCGGAATCAGCAGTCGGTGGCGGGCTTTCCTCTCACGGCTCGACTCCACCGATGGGCGTGATCTTCGCACGACTAAAAGGAGTTCCGGGCCGAACGCGGTCAGCAAGACTGCAATGAACAATGGTCGCGAGAGCCATCCGGCGAGTCCGAACGCCAGCGTGAGCAGCGACCACGCCGACAGCCCCAGCCCGACCGTGCAGACGGCACGTTCCACGGGTGTGAGCTCGACGAGCATCTGCGCGTCATCACGAATGCTAACGACACGCCAGCAAAGTCCGCCGAGGCCCCAGGTTCCCGCCGCGATCAGCAATGCGACCGCAATGAGATCGAAACGCTGCGGCAGGTAGCGGAGGCCGGAGGGAATGCCGTCGGCCTCACCAAACAGCGCGCTTACGTCCGGCATGAGCAACGCGAGCGTCAGCCGATCGAATTGCCCATTGTTCTGAAGCGGCGTGATAAAGAAGTAAATCCCGAATCCGACCAGCCACGCGAGCGCCAACGGCACCGCGTAGGGCCAGAAGCCCGCGGCCGCGTTCCGCTCCCCGGAATGAGGGCGAGGGTTTCCCGGCCGGCGGGCCATCAACGGACCTCGTGCCAGTCGAACGCGATGTCGAGCGCCATCGCCGAGTGGGTCAGCCCGCCGACGCTGATGCGATCGACGCCCGTGGCGGCGATCTTCGCGACCGTTTCCAGGTTCACGCCGCCCGACGCTTCCAACTGCGCCGCGTGACCGCGCTCTTTCCGCAAGGCGACGGCTTTGCGCAGCGTCTCTGGCGACATGTTGTCGAGCAGCACGATGTCGGGATCGGCGTCGAGGGCGTCGGCGAGTTGCTCAAGGCTGTCAACCTCGACTTCAACCACCGAGGCGCCGATCTGCCGCCGTGCGTGACGAATCGCATCGGCGAGCGTCGTCGTTCCATGTGCCGCGAACCATGCCGCGATGTGGTTATCTTTGATGAGGCACCCGTCGAACAGACCCATCCGGTGGTTCTGTCCGCCTCCCATACGCACCGCGTACTTTTCAAGCCGACGGTATGCCGGGTGGGTCTTTCGCGTATCGAGGATCACGGCGTTCGTGCCGCGAACGGCTTCGACGTACCGACGCGTCACCGATGCGATGCCCGACAGATGCGTCAGAAAGTTGAGGGCGGTCCGTTCGCCGGTCAGCAACGTGCGCAGCGGCCCCGAAAGGGTCGCGATGACGGTGCCGGGACGCAGCGGTGAGCCGTCCTGCACCTTCGCGTCAACTTTGACGCGACTTCCGAGCCGCTCGAACGCCAGCCCGACGATCGGCAGGCCCGCGAGCACGCCGTCCTTGCGAGCGACGATATCGACGCTTCCTGCCTGCCCCTCGCCGATCATCACGCGACTCGTCACGTCGTCGGGCGGATCGCCAAGATCCTCGGCAAAAGCGAGTTCGATCAAGAGATTCGCGGCGGCGGTCTCGGCGGGAGTCACGGAAGTTCGATGGTTGAGGGTCGATGATTGAGAGATGTCCTTCATACCATCAACCCTGGGCCCTCGGCCATCAACCCTCAACCATAGACTCTCAACCCTCAACTCTCGACAATCCTGCATTCACTGTTTCGCAGTCGGAGGACGCGTCGTGATCGTCGGAGTGCCACGGGAGGTCAAGGCGGACGAATACCGAGTCGCGATGCTGCCCGTGGGGGCCGAAGAACTGACCGCGGCGGGCCACCGGGTGCTAATCGAAGCCGGGGCGGGCCTCGGCAGCGGTTTGACCGACGAAGACTACGCGGCCAGCGGAGCCGAGATCGTATCGGGTCCGCAAGACGTCTTCGGCCAGGCCGACATGGTCGTGAAGGTCAAGGAGCCGCAACCGTCGGAGTGGCCGTTGATGCGCCGCGGCCAGATCGTCTTCACGTACTTCCACTTCGCCGCCGACGAAAGCCTGACACGAAGCGTTCTCGCCACCGGAGCGACCGCCGCTGCTTATGAAACGCTCAGCGGGCCACGGGGCGACCTGCCGTTGCTGACGCCGATGAGCGAAGTCGCCGGCCGGATGAGCATTCAGCAAGGGGCGAAGTTTCTCGAACGACCGCAGGAGGGACGCGGCATCCTGCTCGGCGGCGTGCCGGGCGTTCCGCCGGCACATATTGCAATCCTCGGCGGAGGAGTCGTCGGCAAGAACGCGGCCCGCATCGCGGCCGGTTTTCAGGCCGACGTCGTCATTATGGACATCAACGTCGATCGTTTGCGGCTGCTCGACGATGTGATGCCCGCCAACGTGACGACGGTGTTTTCGGATCGTCATAACATCCGTGAGCAGCTTCAACAAACCGATCTCGTGATCGGTGCGGTGCTGATTCCCGGTGCCCGAGCGCCCCGACTCGTCACCGCCGACGACTTGAAACGGATGAAGCCTGGAGCGGTCGTGATCGACGTCGCCATCGATCAGGGCGGATGCTTCGAAACGTCTCGACCGACGACGCACGCCGACCCGACTTACATCGTCGACGGCATCGTGCACTACTGCGTCACGAACATGCCGGGCGCGGTGGGACGCACGAGTACGTATGCTCTGTGCAACGTCACCTTTCCCTACGCGCTGCGGATCGCAAAAAGGGGACTCGCCGCCGCCTGCGCCGCCGACCCTGGCCTCGCCCAAGCCATCAACATGCACGCCGGCAAAGTCACGAACCGAGCGGTCGCCGAGACGTTCGGCATGGCCTATGAGCCGTTCGAGCCGGGTGCCGTGGAAATAGGAAGTAGGAAATAGTGTTCTGTCGAGGCTGAAAATGAGGGTTGGGTGCCACTGGCTTTGCCAGTGCTTCGCGGAAACGACGCCCGATCAGCACTGGCGGAGCCAGTGGCACCCCCAAATCGAGATTTGACAAAGCAATAGGACTGCTTCTTCTCATTTCTGTCTTCTGCCTTCTCACTCCTGTCGAATGTCCGTCCTCATCCGCAAACGCCGGACGCTGCATCTCCCGATCACGTTGTCGGTGGTGCTGATGGGGTTGAACATCGCGCTGATGGTCTGCTGGATCGTCTTCCTCGCGAAGTCGTTCCAGTACACGGCGCTCACGATCGGGACGGTGTTGTTCGCGCTCGTGCTGGTGGGGCTGACGATCTACCTCGTGCTGTCGATCAAGAGCATCCGGCTGCATCAGCGCCAGGTGAACTTCGTCGACAGCGTGACGCACGAATTGAAGAGTCCCATCGCCGCCGTGCGGCTCTATCTCGACACGCTGCGACTTCGGCAGGTGACGCTCGATGCCGCGCAGCGGGCCGAGTGCTACGAAGTGATGGAGGCCGAACTCACACGGCTCGAACTTCTGATCAACCAACTGCTCGAAGTCGGCCGGCTCGAACGGATCGGCGAAGAAAGCGATCCCGAAGACGTCGCGCTCACGCCGCTGCTCGAACGCAGCCTGCGCGCGGCCTGCACGCACCACAAGGTCGATGAGGCGACGGTCTTTGAACTCGACATGGAGCCGGCGGTCGTGCATG
The DNA here is from genome assembly GCA_013813775.1 of Planctomycetaceae bacterium. Classification (GTDB taxonomy): domain Bacteria; phylum Planctomycetota; class Planctomycetia; order Planctomycetales; family Planctomycetaceae; genus JACCRE01. Next base: position 16,680 of record JACCRE010000114.1, on the reverse strand, counting down.
CGCGGCCGCTGGTGCTCGAAATGATGTTCGGCAATCTGCTCGACAACGCCGTGAAATACGCAGGCGATCCGCCGAAGGTCGACGTGCAGGTGCGCGTTCGTCATCGGCGAGTCATCGTGCGCGTCGCCGATAACGGCCCCGGAGTGCCGCGCGACCAGCGGAAGAAGATCTTCGATCTCTTCTATCGGGGCGGCAACGAACTGGAGCGAACCCGCAAAGGCACCGGCCTGGGCCTCTACATCGTTCGGACGCTCGTTCACTTTTTGAAGGGCCGCGTGACCGTTTACGATCGCTTCGGCCAAACCGGCAGCATCTTCGAAGTCGATCTACCGGGCCGATCGATGTGACGGGGGACTGAAAGACCTGAAAGAGTTTGAACCGCCAAGTCGCCAAGGACGCCAAGGGCCTGGCGAGTTTCGCGTTCTACGACGGTTGAGTGGAGACAGTCATGCGGCTTTGTTGATCGTACGAGATTGCCATTCTCATGTTCCGGATTCCGGATTCGAGGAGCTTGGCATCCTTGGCCTCTTGGCGGTTTTTTTCTGAAGAAGCATTGCCCTTATGGCTCGGATACTGGTCGTCGAAGACGAAGAGTCGCTGGCCCGCGGCTTGAAGTTCAACTTCCAGCAAGAGGGCTACGAGGTCACGGTCGCCGGGGACGGCCCCGCCGCGCTCAAACCGTACGAGGCCGACGATCATCCCTTCGATCTGATCGTGCTCGACCTGATGCTGCCGGGGATGAGCGGCTACGACGTCTGCCGGGCGATTCGCGCGAAAGACGACTGGGTGCCGATCCTCATCATGACGGCCCGCACGCTCAGCGAAGACAAGATCCAGGCGTTCGACGCGGGCACCGATCAGTACGTGACCAAGCCGTTCGCGCTCGCGGAAGTGCTGGCAAGAGTTCGCAACCTGCTGGCGCGGCGGTCGGCCGTTCCGCCGGACTCCGGCAAAGCGAAGCCGTCCGCCCCGGCCGTCTACCGTTTTGACGGAGTCGTGATCGACTTCGCGCGTTTCACGGTCACCGTCGATCGAGGCGAGGCGGTCAAGCATGAGATGACGACGCTCGAAGCCCAGTTCCTGCGGTATCTCGTCGAGCACGAGGGGACCGTGCTCGCCCGGCAGGACATTCTGAACGACGTCTGGCCCGCCGATGCCGACGTGACCCAACGCACGATCGACAACTTCGTGCTGCGGCTCCGCCGGATGATCGAGCCCGATCCGGCGAATCCCCGCTTTCTGCTGAGCGTACGCGGGACCGGATACCGCTTCATCGCGACGCCGGCGGATTGATTTGCTCTCCCGGCGGTCGCTGTCTCAGGGAGTTGCTGACTCCGAGGCCGGCGGTTCGGGGCTACCCTCTCTCCCACGCCGGAAATTCGCGTCAAAAACCGCCCATTTCTCCAGCGGTTACGTTGTGGAATTGATTGTGACACAACTATGACAGAAGCATGACCGGCTGCTGACACTCGATTTTCGATAACTCCCTATACTTCGGTCACCGCTTCGGGGAGACCGGGCGGATTCATTCAACAACGACCGACGTACACCGATATGCCAGCCACCGCCGCTCCACCCCGTGCGACGCAACGCCGACCAGCTCGGCGTCACGAATTTGCCGTCAGGCCCGCTCCAAAGAGTGAGCGAGAGTCGCAGAAGGATGTGATCCTTGAAGCGTTCCTGCCGTCGCGCCTCAATGCCAAGAACATTGACTGGGCGTCGCTCATCTGGATCACGGCGATGCACGTTGGGGCGATCGCCGCTCCGTTCTACTTCACCTGGACGGCGTTCGGCGTCGCGGTGTTCCTGCACTGGATGACGCTGAGCATCGGCATCTGTCTCGGCTATCACCGATTCCTGTCGCACAAGTCGATGCGGCTGCGGGCGCCGGTCGAGTTCTTCACGACCCTTTGCGGAGTGCTTTCGGGTGAAGGCACGCCGCTGGCGTGGGCCGCGACGCACCGCCTGCACCATCAGCAAAGCGACAAGATCGGCGACCCGCATTCGCCGCTTGATGGACCCTGGTGGTCACACATCATGTGGCTCTTTGCGAAGCGCAGCCGAGAGGAACAAGAAGCTCTTTACAGTCGCTACGTTCCCGAACTCAAGGACCGCAAGGTGCTTCGCATGTTCGAGAAGTCCTACGGTCTTTGGCTCTTCGGAACCGGCTTCGCGCTATTCGCGATCGGCGGATTGCCGCTGCTGTTGTGGGCCCTGTGCGCCCGCATGACCTACGCGTATCACAGCACGTGGCTCGTCAACAGCGCCACGCACCTGTGGGGCTACCGTAACTACGACACCCGCGACGAAAGCCGCAACCTATGGTGGGTCGCCCTCGTGAGCTACGGCGAAGGCTGGCACAACAACCATCACGCCCACCCGTCGAACGCCCGCGCCGGCCACAAATGGTGGGAAGTCGACCCGACCTACTGGATCATCAAGGGTCTCAAGGCGACGGGCCTCGCCTACGACGTGAAAGACGCCATCCCGCAGAAGGCGTAAGCGGCGAGCGGCAGGCGTCAGCCCGCCGGTGCGTCGCAAAATATCCAGCACCCCGGTTGCTTCGCGTAGCCGGGGTTGTTTCGTTTGGCAGTCAGAGGATGTAGCAAGCCGGCCGCTTTCGAAATTCGCGCTCAATTCGCGCGATGGTGACATGTCTGATCCGAAAACGCTTACCACAGTTGTAGTTCAAGCGGGCTGAGTGAAAGTGCCCGGAATCGAACAAGAGGATGCCGCTGATCCGTCGAATCAGTTTCAGCAGCACCTGATCGTTGTAGAGTTGAATGTAGGCATCATCCGTTAGCTTCTTGTCTTTGATTAACTCATTGGCTCGCCTCTCGATCCAGTTCAGCAACGCTACGCTGCCACCCGGAGAGTTTGGATCGCAGCCCGATCTTGGTTGGACGCCAAAGAGTTCATCCAGTACCCACCTGACTGCTGGAAGCCTTGGACTCGCCCCCGGGCCGGCAAACGAAAGGCAGATCAGATTCGGTTCGGAGTCTGAGAGTTGCGTCTGCCTCGGATCAAAGCCACACGCAATCTTGTCAAAGATTTTCAGATAGATACGGCCGGCGTCGTAGTAGTGGCTGGGGCCTTTTGCGTTAGTAGAAGGATCATCTGGCCCAGGCCGTCGCAGGAATCGACTCTTACCGTCGATCTTGTCAATGAAATAACGAGCATGAGCATCGCGAGACTCATCGTCTTCGCTGATCACCGTTGACTCAAAACGCACTGAACGTCGTCCGATCCGACACCTGACGTCGCAGTTCTTGCCTTTGCCATGACTGGTCAGCGGAGCATCGAGTTCGACGGCGGAGAACGCTCGAAGGGAGACCGCTTTGACGTATAGGTCGAACAGACCGCCAAGGAATCCGCCAGTACGTTCCTCGTTCGGACGGCCCAAGAAAGCGGCGACTTCAGCAGGTATTCGCGATGATGCTGCCGCAACAGCGGCAACATCGTCATGCAGCCGTTGCAGATCGATGTAGTCGGATGTGATGAGGCCATAGAAATAGGGCCAATGCGCCAATTCCAGCGACCGTTCATCGCAATTGGAAATGATCTGCTCAACGGTAGGCCGAATTCGCGTCTCAAAGATTTCGCGAAGAGGCGAACTCACTGGCAGTTCCTGAAGTCGATTCACGGCCTCTCGAAACGTATTCTGGTAGGACTCTTGCAGCGTCATTGATAGTTTCATCGACTGATTTCGATTACAGGTCTTCTGGCTTCAAGCCCGTTTTCTTTGCCACACGTGCAACCATCCGTGGACCGATTTCATCGCCGTCGTGAAAAGCGAAGATGAAATCCGTCCAACCAGGACGCTCGAGAATCTTGTGCGAGCCGCGGGTTTGCCGCTTGATCGACCAGCCGACTCTCACCAGCGATCGCAGCAGATGCTTCGCCTTGACGCTCGGCCAATCGCTCACGGCGATACCGTAAACGCGTCGGCTGCCTCGGGAACCTCCTCGCCGTGCTCGATGCGATCGGCGAGAACTCGCAGCGCCAGCGTCTTGACGTGGGCGACGGCTTCTGCTTTCGAGGCGCCGTAAGCCAACACGCCCGGCAGGTCGGGAACATCCGCGATCCAGCGTCCGTCCGTTTCACGTTCGACTTCGATCTGCAGATTCATTCTTCAAATCCCGTTATCGTCCGTCACCCCAGCCTGCTCGCGACGGAACCATCATACAACATCCGAATACCCACATCAGGCCGGATCGGTGGGTCGGATACGACGCTTCCCTAACCGCCGATGATCGGCACGCTCAGGCAGCGGCAGATCTTCTTCGCGAGTAAGTTCGGAATCTCGACGTGTCGCGGCACTGCTTCGACCTGTCCGGTCTGCGGGTTGGTCCAAAGCGAATGTGAGCCGCCTTCTCGCTTCAAGATGCAGCCATGTCGACGAAGATGTTTCAGCAACGCCGAACGTTTCATCCGACCCGCACCACGGTTTGCTCCGCATCGGCGGGCACGCCGCGAAGGGCGTCTTCGCGACGATCCTGAAGGACCAATGCCACGGCATCCGACAGGTTCTGAAGGCACTCGTCGCGAGTCTTGCCTTGCCCGTTCGCTCCGGGAATCTCAGGACAGTAGGCGATGAACCAGTCGCCGTCATTTTCGAGGACGGCCGTGAACTCATTGTGCATTTCTCACCATCGTCAATGAAGTCAGCGCGTCACGGTTGCCGCTTCGTGATCGGAGAAGTTCGTTTCGGCCTCTTCCTCGACGATCGGCTCAGGCTCTTCATCTTTTCGTAGCCTGCCCTCATCGAGAAACCGCACCGTCGCGTCGATCACGCGGTTGTCGAACATCAGGAACGAGTGCAGCAGGCCGTTGACCTGCAGGAAGTCGGTCGCGCCGGGCAGACGCGTGCTGGCGACGGTCACGGTGCCGTCGTCGTCGCCGGAGATCAGCGGGTTGTAGCCGGCTTCATTGCCCTTCCCCGCGGCGATCACCGCGAACTCGAACTCGGGCGTCGGCAGCGAGGCGATCAGACCCTGTCCATCGGTCACGAGCTCGCATCCGCCGGGGCCGCAGACCCATTGATAGAGCGGCCACTTGACGACGATGTCGGCCATTTCGGCCCCCAGGTTGGGGACCGCGAGCATCACCATGCGGGCGATCCGATCGTCGGAGTGGTTCGCGAGATACGCCCGAATCACGAGCCCTCCCATGCTGTGGCATACGAAGTTGATCTCATCGACCCCCTCGAGCCCGCGAATCACCTTCGCGAGGTACTCGGCGCTGTCGCTGATCGCGCAGCGGGTGCTGGGGTAGTCGAATGCGATCACCTGATATCCGGCCTCTTCAAGCCGCTTCGACAGCTTGGGCCATGATTTGCTCGACCGGCCCATGCCGTGCACCAGGATCACGACCTTGCCCGACATCGGCTCCAGGTGGCTCTGCTGTTTGATCTCTTCGAGCTTGGCGACGCATTCATCGTATGTTCCGGAAGCGAACCGCCGGTCCGCCGCATCGAGCAGGCGAAAATGTTTCGACAGGACGTTTTCCTGAATCCGGTAGCCGCGAAAATGCAGCACGTCGCCCCAGAACACGCGTCCGCCGAGCGTCGGCATCGCCAGTGATTCGTTCTTCACTTTTTCACCCAGTCCGAAGAACGTCGAATTCGGTTCATCGGCGAAGGCGTCGCCGCCGACCGCCAGCATCGTCGCCAGAAGGATCGTGATCCTGCCTCGCATGGTCTCCCTTCCGTACAAAGCCTCTTCGAGACGCCCCTTTGCGCGCCGCCTCTATCTTAGGCAACTTCAAGATCGGGGGCGAGATGACGACTGCGGCAGGGTAAAACCACGAAATACACGAAACACCACAGGGAACCCTACAGAACAGATCGCAGGCACAGGCTTTGACCGGGCCACTGCAATTCCGTGTGTTCCGTGTCCTCCGTGGTTCTTCATCTCGCTTTCGTGTCTTTCGTGGTTCACCTCACAATCACCGCTTGGCACCGGTTGCATCGATGGCGATCATTCCCGACGATGCGAGGGTTCAACCGCACGTTTGTGAGTCGCGCATGACCGATTCTGCTTGCCCTGACGACAATCCCCTGCTCGGCACGAGCGGGTTGCCTCCCTTCGATCGTATCCAGCCCGAGCACGTCGTGCCCGCCGTTCGCAAGAGACTCGCCGAGGCCGCGACACGGTTCGGCGAGATCGAACGCTCCGCCGGTCCGAACTGGGCATCGACGATCGAGGCTCTCGATGAGATCGATAAACCGTTCGACTACTGCTGGCGGCCGGTGTCGCATCTGTTCGGCGTGCGGAACTCGCCCGAGCTGCGTGAAGCTTATGAAACGGTTCTGCCGGAGATCGTCGCCTTCGGACTGATGGTGCGGCAAAGCCAGCCGATCTATCAAGCGTTGAAAACGCTGCGGGACGGGCCAGCCTGGAACGACCTCGACGAGGCTCAGCAGCGGATCATCAGTCGACGATTGCTCGACGCCGAACTCGCAGGGATCGGCCTGCCCGAGGACGAACGTAAGACGTTCAACAAGCTCGCCGAGGAGCTGTCGCAGCTTGGCACGACCTTCTCGAACAACGTGCTCGACGCGACGAAGGCCTTCTCGCTGGTGCTCGACGATCCCGCCAATGTCGTCGGACTGCCGCCGAGCCTGCTGCGGCTTGCCGCGGCCTCGCACAACAGTCACAAAGCCGAAGGAGCGGCGGAAGCGACGGCGGAAACAGGACCGTGGCGGTTCTCGCTCGATTCGCCGAGCTACGGCCCGTTCATGGAGCATTGCCGGCGTCGCGACCTGCGGGAGACGATGTACCGGGCGTTCGTGACGCGCGCCTCGGAACCGCCGACCGACAATACCGCGAACATGCGTCGCATCCTGTCGCTCCGAAGGCGGCAGGCGAAGTTGCTCGGGTTCGAGAACTTCGCCGAGAAGAGCCTCGCGACGAAGATGGCGCCGAACGTCGATGCCGTCCTCTCGATGCTGGAGCGACTGCGATCCGCGGCGTGGCCGCACGCCGAACGAGAGATGGCGGATCTTTGCGAAATCGCCGCGCAGAACGACGTGCATGAGCCGTTGATGCACTGGGACGTCGCCTTCTGGGCCGAGCGTCTGCGGGAGCAACGCTTCGACTTCACCGACGAAGAACTGCGACCCTACTTCGCGCTGGAACGCGTGTTGGAGGGCCTGTTCGCCGTCTGTAACCGGTTGTTCGGCATCACCGTCGAAGAAACGCGCGGCGAAGCTCCCGTATGGCACGACGACGTGAAGTTCTTCAACGTTCGCGATGAAGCCGGCTTGCACATCGCGTCGTTCTATCTCGACCCGTACAGCCGGCCCGAGAACAAACGCGGCGGAGCGTGGATGGATGACTGTTTCGGTCGCCGCGTGTCGCATACCGGCGTCGTGCTGCCGGTGGCACATCTCGTGTGCAACCAGACGCCTCCGTCCGGCGGTAAACCATCGCTGATGAGCTTCCGCGAAGTCGAAACACTGTTTCACGAGTTCGGCCACGGGTTGCAGCACATGCTGACCCGCGTCGATTACGCCGACGCCGCCGGGATCAGCAACGTCGAATGGGACGCCGTCGAACTGCCCAGCCAGTTCCTCGAAAACTGGTGCTATCACAAGCCGACGTTGCTCGGCATGACCACGCACTATGAAACGGGTGAGCCGCTGCCCGATGACCTCTTCGAGAAGATCGTCGCCGCCCGCACCTTCCGCTCCGGCACGATGATGCTGCGGCAGCTTCAGTTCGGCATGACCGACATGCGACTGCACACCGACTACGACCCCGACGGCGACGAATCGCCGTTCGAGATCATGCGGCAGGTCAACGAGATCACGAGCGTGATGCCGATGCTGCCCGAGAACCGCTCGCTCTGCTCGTTTCAGCACATTTTCAGCGGCGGATACGCGGCGGGATATTACAGCTACAAATGGGCCGAAGTGCTCGCCGCCGATGCGTTCTCGGCCTTTGAAGAGGCCGGCCTCGAGAATGATGCCGCCGTTCGTCGCGTCGGCAGGCGTTTTCGCGACACGGTGCTGGCCCTCGGCGGGAGCCGTCATCCGCAGGACGTGTTTCGCGATTTCCGCGGCCGCGATCCCAGCCCCGAGCCGCTCTTGCGCGTGCATGGGCTCGCGTAACCCGCGCATTGAAGTGCCGGAAACATGCCACGAGATGATCGTTGACCATGCCCACGGCTTGCATGAACGCATAACAGATCGTGCTGCCGACGAACGTGAAGCCGCGTCGCTTGAGGTCTTTACTCATCGCGTCGGATTCGTCGCTGCGTGCCGGCACTTCCGAAAGCTTCGTCCAGTGGTTCTGCTTCGGCAGGCCGACGACGAAGCCCCAGATGTATTGATCGAAGGTGCCGAACTCCTTTTGCACTTCAAGAAAGGCCTTCGCGTTGCGCACCGCCGCGGCGATCTTGAGCCGGTTGCGAACGATGCCGGCATTCGCCAGAAGTTCGGCGACCTTTTTGTCTTCGTAGCGGGCTACGACACGCGGATCGAAACGATCGAATGCGATTCGGTAGTTCTCACGCTTTTTGAGAATCGTTTCCCAACTCAATCCCGCCTGGGCACCTTCGAGGATCAGAAACTCGAACAATAAGCGATCGTCGTGAATCGGCACGCCCCACTCTTCATCGTGATAGGCGATATACTGCTCGCCCCGTGCCCAAGGGCAGCGCACTCGCTCGTCGGGTTTTGATTTCAGATTCAACGGATTTCTTTCGTCATGGCCGACGCCGCGATCGATCTCGCAGAGCCGCCAGCACCGATCCGATCGCGCTTCATTCCGCGAGCTGCGCATGCTCCGCTCGATCTGCGGCCGCTTTCGATCGGGAATCTTCACATCGGTTTTCCCGTCGTGCAAGCCGCGCTCAGCGGATACAGCGACGGCCCGATGCGGATCGTCGCTCGCCGGCTGGGGGCGTCCTACACCGTCGCCGAGGTGCTGATCGAACGCTTCCTGCTGGACTTGAAGGATCGCGACAAGACGCGTCACGTTCTGGCGCTGACCGAGGAGGAGCACCCCGTCGGCGGACAGCTCATGGGCTCGGAACCCGCCGACTTCGCCCCGGCCGCTCAAAAGCTCGTCGCCGCGGGATTCGACGTGATCGACATCAACTTCGGTTGCCCGGTGAAGACGGCGACGCGCGGCTGTCGCGGCGGTTATCACCTCAGCCAGCCTGAGATCGCGTTGGAAATCGTCGCTCGCGTCCGCGATGCGGTGCCGAGCGGCATTCCGGTCACGCTCAAGATGCGACGCGGCATCGACGACTCCGATGCGAGCCGCGATCACTTCTTTGAAATCCTCGACGGCGCCTTCGCTCGCGGTGTGGCGGCCGTCACCGTTCACGGGCGGACCGTCGAGCAGAAGTACGTCGGACCCAGCAACTGGGACTTCCTCCGCGAGGTGAAACAGCACGCGGGACGGCGCACGATCCTCGGCAGTGGCGATCTCTTCACGGCTGAGGCCTGCCTCGACATGTTGCACTACACGGGGGTCGACGGCGTCTCGGTCGCGCGAGGCGCGATCGGCAACCCGTGGATCTTTCAGCAGGCGCAAGCCCTCGCCGACGGCTTGCCGATGCCCGAGCCTGACGTCGCCGAACAACGCCGCGTCTTGGAGATGCAGTGCGACCTGTGCCTGACGGTGGGCGATGCCCGACGCGCCGCAACCACGATGCGGACGTTCGGCATCAAGTTCGCCAGGTTGCATCCGCAGCACGTCGACGTTCGCAACGCTTTCGCCGTCGCTCGTGATCTCGAGGCATGGCGGTCCGTGCTTGATCGGTGGTATTCGTAACCGCTTGACCCGCGGGTTGACGCCGCACGGCACGCCAGTTTTCTCAAGCTCGAAATCCGCATGACGTATCGCCACATCGACGCCACGGCGCATCTTCAAGCACACGATCCGATTCTCGGAGCGCTCATCGACATCGTCGGCCCCTGCACGCTCAAGCTGCGCCGAGATCGTTTCGACACGCTCGTGCGTTCGATCCTGTCGCAGCAGATCTCGACGGCGGCGGCCCGCACGATTCGAGGTCGCCTTGAAGATCGCATCGGCGTCCCTCGGCCGGAGACGCTTCTCGCTCTGTCCGTGGAAGAGCTTCGCGAGTGCGGCGTCTCGCCTCAGAAGGCGAGCTACCTGCGCGATCTGGCGGAACACGTCTCGTCGGGCCGGCTGCCGCTGAATCGGCTCGGGCGGCTTTCCGACGACGAGGTCATCGAGCGGCTCATCGCCGTGAAAGGGATCGGCCGCTGGACGGGGCAGATGTTCCTCATGTTCTCGCTGGGCCGGCCCGACGTCCTGCCGCACGACGATCTCGGCATCCGGGCCGCGATGCGGCGACTGTACGACCTGCCGGACATGCCGAAACGCGACGAGATGGACGAAATCGCGGCGCCGTGGCGGCCCCACGCGACCCTCGCCTGCTGGTATCTCTGGCGGAGCCTTGAACTCAAGTCGCCAACCAAGGTCGATGTGACGATCGCACGCAGGAAGTCGCCGCTTCGACGACCGAGCCGTCCTGAAAGGGAATGATCGACGAGAAGACGCTGGTGATCGGGAAGTTGCTACCACACTCAGGCCGAGCGATACCACGCGGTCATGGATTGGAACGCCTGGGGCGGCGCGCGTGAGGTGGCCCCGCTCGAAACGGCTCATGTCGCTCCTCTCTTTCTGAAGGGCCAGACCGGGTTCAGGTGCTGGTCGGCCTGCGCGTCGTCATGATGTGCGTCTCCCACTTTTCCGCTCGCCAGGAGACCGCCGCCGCCATGATCAGACCCATTCTTGTTGCGATGTGCTGGACGGCGGGTTGCCTCTACGGCAGCGGTCATGCGATCGCCGCAGACGCCGTCAAGCCGAACATCCTGTTCCTGCTGAGCGACGATCACAGCTATCCGTTTCTGAGTTGCTACGGCGACGGCAACGTGAAGACGCCGACGCTCGACCGGCTCGCCGCGGAAGGCATGAAGTTCCATCGCTTCTTCACCGCGGCCCCGCAATGCGTGCCGTCGCGGGCCGCGTTGATGACCGGCCGCTCGCCCGTCGCCGCGAGGATCACCCGCTTCTCGTCGCCGTTGCCGCGCGACGAGATCACCTTCCCCGAGTTGCTGCGATCGGAAGGCGGCTACTACACCGGCATCTGCGGACGAGGCTACCATCTCGACGGCTCCGCCGGACGCGGCAACACCGCGATCGGTGAGCTTTTGCAGCGGCACGGTTTGAAGACGTTCGATGAGCGTGTGGACTTTCTGAACTCCTGCCCCGACCCGCAGGTGGCAGGCCAGTTCGACGCCTTTCTCGACGCGAAGCCGGCCGACAAGCCCTTCTTCATGTGGGCGAACTTCAGCGATCCGCATCATGTTTGGAACGCACCCGTTGAGTTCCGCCCCGATCCAGCGTCGCTCACGCTGCCGCCGCACTTCCCCGACTTGCCGGGCATGCGCGAGCAGCTCGCCGACTATTGCGCCGAGGTCAACCGCGTCGATCACACGATCGCCGGCGTGCTGGAAGTCCTCGAACGTCGCGACCTGCTCGACACCACGTTGATCGTCTTCGCCGGCGACAACGGCGCCGCGTTGCCGCACGGAAAGGGTTCGCTGTACGACCCCGGCTCGAACGTGCCGTTCCTCGTTCGCTGGCCGGGCGTCGTGAAGGCCGGCGGAGATTCGCGGGCGCTCGTCAGCGGCGAAGATCTGGGGCCGACGCTGCTTGAAGCCGCCGGTCTCAAGCCGCATCCCCGCATGAGCGGCAAGAGCATTCTGCCGTTGCTCAAGGGCGAGGATTTCACGCCGCGCGAGCACCTGTTCGTCGAGCGCGGTCCGCACGGCTCGGCCCCCGTGAAGGTCGACATGAGCAACAGCGGTTACGACCTCGGTCGCGCGGTCCGCAGCGATCGCTACAAGTTCATCTACAACTGCACGCCCTGGATTCCTTACGGCCCCGTCGATTCGGCGGGTGGCGAGGCGTGGCGGCAGATCAAAGCCGCCCACGAGCAGGGAACGCTCGCCCCCGGCGTCTCCGCGACTTACTTCACGACGCCCCGGCCCGTGTACGAGCTTTACGATCTCGAGGAAGACCCTTCGGAGCTCCACAACCTCAGCGGAGACCCCAAGCTCGCCTCCGTCGAACGCGAACTGCGCACCGCTCTCGCCGAAAAGATGATCCTCGATTTCGATTACCTCCCCCTGCCCGACCTGAACGTCGGCAAGGCCGCCTCGAACGCAAACTCCGGCCAAAACCGAGCCGCCGCCTTCACCAAGCTCGACGCCAACGGCGACGGCAAGCTGACGAAAGCCGAATTCAGCACCAACCGCCAATCCGAAGAGGCCGCGGCCTTTTTCGGACGACGCGACAACAACGGCGACGATTTCCTCAGCCGCGAGGAGTTCCTGCCGGCGGCGCCGGGCGGGAAAACCGCGGCGAACTAGAACGAATTGTCCGCGTGACGTGTCGCCGGGGCTGGCGGACGTTGATCCGCAGCCCCGGTCCCACGTCCGGCAGGTCGCCGCATCATCCGACCGTGCCAAAACTCAAACAGGGGACGTCCCCTTCCGTCGCGGCCCGGTCCGTGGCTGTCTCGTCCCTGAGACAGGTCCGGGCGCGGACTCTCCACGCCCATGTCCCCGGAGGGGCCGGTGTTCAGGGCTGCGTTCCTTGCAGCCTACAGGTTGTGTTGGCTAGGACAGCAACCCTCACCCTTACGCCGATCGAGCCGGGAAGCTCGACGTAAGTCGTTGACGGAACCCGCCGGCGCGAAGAAAAAAATCGCCACCGCGAACAATGTTTGGGAATGCGCCCCCGTGAACGCCTCTCTCCAGCGACGAGGGGAGCGAGAATGCGGAACGACCCTCGAATCCAGCCCCCTTCTCCCTCGGGAGAAGGGTCGGGGATGAGGGGAGTTCTAACGCGCCCAAGCCTCTAACACCCGCACCAGCTCAGCGGAGTCCGAAAGACCCGATATGAGCGCTGCTGACAGTGACTGCTAGATCGTCGATCCGGCCTCGGAAAGCCGGTCGTAGGCTTTGAGCGTCAGCGCCGCCGGGTCCGCCCCCAGCGGTTCGTCGGTCTGGTCGTGGCGGAAGGTGCTGAGGACGTATTCGGCGTCCTCGCGGTTGACGCCGTAGAGCAGGAAGAACGCGGCGTCGAGTTCCGCCCGCAGTTCCGCGCGTTCGCGAGGATTCCACTTGCGGACCGGCGGCTTGAACTTCGCCGCCTCGGCGAGCGGCCGCAGGTCTTCCGCCGTGCAGGAGAGCGTCAACGAACGCTCGCTGATCCACTTGAGCAGCTTCACGCCCGGCTCCCACGGGCACGGCTCGTTGTAGCGGTCCGGCGAGAGCGTCGGGAGTTGCTTCACGATGAAGAAATTCAGGTGGACGCCGCCGACCTTCTGCCGAGCGACATAGTCGTAGACGAAAGCGTTGAGATTCGCGAGCAGACATGCCACGTATCGCGGGCCGATTGTTGAGTCCGTGAGCATGAGCGGCGCGGAGTTCACGACGCCGCACCTCGGAACGAACGCCGCGATCATCGTCCGCTGGTTCGTCGCGCTGGTCACGTCCTTGTAGCACAGGAACCAGTCACGCGACTCGTCTCCGAGCGTGGAAGCGACCTCCGCCTCCTCGACCCACCAGCGCGGCGTGGCGGTGAACTCGGGGTTCTGGTGTGAAACGACGGTCGTCGCTTCGGTCTGTCCCTGGCGGACCCAGTTGCCCTCAGTGACGATCACGCCGGCGGCTCGATGGTCGAACGCCTGCACCATCTTCGCTTCATACAGGGGCAGCGCGACCCGCTTGCCCTTCACCCACCGGTTTCCGACCCGCTTGTAGCCGCGGGCTTTCATGTCGATCGCGGTCAAGAACTTCTCGGCGTCGTTCGTCTGGTGGAACATCGTGAAGAAACGGACGCCCCAAGCGTTGCCGCCTTCCTTGCGGCTCTCGTCGATCAGCACCGGCACGCGGCGATAGATCGCTTTCGTCAGTTCGGCGTCTCGACGGCTCCGGAAGATCGGGCAATTCCGCGTGTTCGGGTTCAGAAGCCGTAGATCTTTCTCCGTGAGGGCGATGTGCCGCTTCCGCTCGTCGAGCTCCTCAATATCGCGGAGGAAGAAAGCGAAATCTGTTGTCTCGGAGGTGGCTGATCTCCCGCCGGCATTGAACACCGCGAACTTGAATGAGCGATGCACGTCGGGGAAGTGAGGCTTCTTGTTCTCGAAATCGTAGAAGCGCCGCAGAGCCTTCTTCTCCATGAGATCGGCGAAAAATTCCTGCGTCGTGTTGTCGGTGGCGATTCCGGAAGGGATTAGCAAGCCGATGCGACCGTGCGGCGCGACGATCCGACGAGCAAGTTCCGCGAACAAGGCGTAGGTGTTGAGGTCGCCGCGGCCCGTCAGCGGAAAGCGGCCGCCGGTGCGGATGTCGCTCAACGCGCCGTCCGTTCGCTGCTGCGCGGCTCGGTACTCGGCATACAGTTCCGGGTCTTTCGCTTCGAGCTCGACGATCTTCTTCCGCCGATCGGCGGCGCTGACGGCCTGGGCGATGCCGGGGGCGCGGAAGGCGAAGAACTCCCGCTCCTGAAGCTTGAGCCGTTCCCAGGGCGGGTTGCCAATCACCACGTCGAAACCGGCCTCGGGTCGATCGAAGACGGCGGGAAAAAGCTCCGGCCAGGGTCGTCCGCGCGGATCGACCGCCGCATCCTCGATCAGGCTGTTCGCACACAGGATGTTGGCCGACAGGTCGGCGAGCGTGCGACCCTTACGGGCCGAGCGGACCCACAGGGCGAGTTGCGTGATCTCGACGGCCTGTGGTGAGAGATCGACGCCGTACAGATTGTCGGAGAGGATGTAGTCGGGCACGTCCTCGGCGATCGCCTCGTCGCCGATCGAGTCGGTGATGCGGGCGTAATATTCTTCCAACACGTCGTAGGCCCGGATCAGGAACGCGCCGCTGCCGCAGGCGGGATCGACCACCTTGACGCCTCGAATCATGGCAAGCGCATCATTCCAGAAGGGATGCCCCACGTCCGGGTCGCGGTCGGCCGGCAGCTTGTGCGTCTTCCGCAGCGCGTCGAGCCGCTCGTCGAGCAACTCCTGCAGCGAGACGTTGACGAGGAACGCGGTGAACTCGGGCGGCGTGTAGTAGACGCCGAACCGCTTCCGCTCGGCCGACTTGTTCATCGCCGGCGCGACGCCGCCGTTGCGCTCGGGCTTCGCGGCGAACAGTCCGACGGCGCGAAACTTTTCGAGTTCGGTGATCGACTTCTCGAAGAGGTGGCCGAGCACATCGACGTTCACCTCGTCGCGGAAATCGTAGTCGCCGACGCCGCGAAAGAAGTTCGTCCACTCATCATCGAGCTCCAGGTCATCGACGAGCGGATCGTGCCGAAACAGACCGCCGTTGTAGCCGGTCTCCAGATCGAGCGAGGGATGCCCGCGATCGACGGCATGGAACAGGCCCTTGAAGTTCTGCCAGCGCGGGTTCGTGACCTTCTGAAAGGGGGGAAGCTGCTTGTAGGCCTTGTCGAGCGTGTTGCCCGGCAGCAAGCCGCGATCCTCGCAGAACGCGATGAACACGATGCGGTCAAGAAGTTTTTGCGCGATGTGGATCGCTTCATCCGTCGATCGCGACTCCTTCTCGCGCAAGTGCACGATCAACCGGCTGCGCTGGTCGCTGTAGTTCTGGTAGAGCTTCTCGCCGACCTCGCGTTGCTGCCTTTCGGTGAGCGCGAGAAGCTCGCCGGCTCTGGGACGCGCATAGCCGGGGGCCGGCATGAGGCCGCCCGGCCCGAACAGACAATAGAAGTCTCGGAACCGCTTCAGGTCGCGTAGCTCTTGGAGCCGGAATTCTTCGTAAGCCAGCGGAGTCTTGTCGCGGTGGTAGAGCCGGATCGTCTGAAAGTTGCTGACGATGCCCCAAGGGCACTCCGGCAGCGCATTGAGGTAGTCCCAACACTGTTGAACCGGCGTGCGGCCGGACGAACGGTCGCGATCGAGATCGGCGTCGGCCCCCTTCATCTCGATCACGGCGACGATGGCGGGTGGGTCGCCTGTCTGAAAGCGACCGAGCGCTCCGTCGGCTTTCCCAGCGCCCGGGACGGCCGTCTGCCGATCCAGTTGCCAGCTCTCGGCCTCTGTCGAGCGGGCCGTATAGCCCAAGGCGTCGCCGAACACTTCGTTCAGAAACTCGGCGTCGCTCGAAATCTCGCGGTGGAGCTTTCCGGTCGCGGCGAGGTCGGCCCAACGCTTCACGATGCCATGTGCGGCCTCGGCGTCGGGTGTCCAGAGCCGGGTCTTGCTCGATTCCTCGCGCAAGCGCGTCGGAAGGATCAGCGCCCTGCGCCGACGGCTGTTCGGACGAAGAGTGCCGAACGCGAGAACCTTGTATTCCTCGTTCGAAGCGACAGATCGTTTGCGAGGCATGCGCGGATGTCGGGCGAGAACGCAAAAAAACGCGAATCATACCTATCCTTGACCGCGCATGAAAAAACCCCGGGAGGGCCGGGGTGCGCGATGTCTCAAGGAATGTTCGAAGTGCCCCCACTTGGACTTGAACCAAGAACCTACTGATTAAGAGTCAGTTGCTCTGCCAATTGAGCTATAGGGGCGGCGTCCGCGGCCGGCGGGGCCGGGCGGCGGAAGGACACATTCTAGCCGACGACGGTTCGCGAGCAAGGCTGGCGGGGGTTCAGGGGTCGGGGG
>JACCRE010000111.1 GCA_013813775.1 Planctomycetaceae bacterium | reverse complement strand
GCTGTGCCCGAGTACATCCGTCCGACGCCGGCGCTCCTCGCGGCGCGTCCGCTTGGATGGCCTCGATCCGGCCGTCGGCGAAGCGTTCCCGCCACAATCCGACCGTCTTCCGCGAGGTGCCCAGTTCGAGGGCGACGTCCTTGTTCCTCATCCCCTCGGCCGCCCGAAGCACGATCTTCGCCCGGAGCACCAATCGCGCGGGCGTCGATCACCCCCGCGCGAAGCGCCGCAGCGTCGCCCGCTCGTCATCCGTCACATCGATCACCGGAGCCGTTCACATGCGTTCGTTCCTCCCTGGAAGACACAAACGCCGACCACCAGGAAAAGTAACCTGCGGACCCACGGCTCCCGCGAATGCCCCGATGGCCTGCGACACCGGACGCCTGGTCCCGGAGCAGGACGCCGTCTCGTGCACGGCGAGACGCTTTGAGAACTCCCCGCGGCAGTGCCGAAACCATGCCTCCCTTTGCGTTCTTGGCGCCTTTGCGTGAAACTCTCTCGTCGACGGGCCAAATCAAACGCGGATCTTGCTCTCAACGGGATTACGGGGATGTCGCGCGAGCTGCATGACGGTCGCAAAGATGCGCTTGTTCCACTCGAAAGCCTCGCACTTTCCGACGTGACGTCGTTCTCGGAACTGCTGCGGGCGATGAGCCGCACGGCCTTTTCGGGCCGGCAGCTTGGCGAGGCGTTCGACGTCATGCTGGCGATGGCCCGCGACCCCGATTGCGGCGTTGTGATGACCCTCTCCGGGGCGATGACTGTCGCCAAGCAGGGTCGCATCGTGTGCGACATGATCGACCGCGGACTCGTGAAGGCGGTCGTGGCGACAGGTGCGCTCATGGCCCACGGTCTCACCGAGTCGATCGGACTGACGCACTACCGCTACGACCCCCGCAACAGCGACGAAGACCTCTTCGAGAAGGGCTATAACCGCATCTACGACACGCTCGAGATGGAAGCCAATCTCAACGACGTCGAGAAGCTCGTGCGCGCCGTGCTGCGCGAGACGACGCCGGAGGACGGCGTCTGGTCGTCGGCCCGCCTCTGCAAAGCCCTCGGCAAAAAACTGCACGAACTCAGCGAAGGCCCGGGCATCCTCAAGAGTGCGTTCGAACAGAATGTGCCTGTTTTCATTCCCGCCTTCACCGACAGCGAGATCGGTCTCGACGTCTCGACTTGGGCCATTGGCGAGACGCTCAAAAAGCAAGGGAAAGACCCAAAGACGGCCACGCCCGACGAAGCCTTCCAGGCGACGCCGAACTTCAACCCGTTCCTCGATCTGCAGGAGTATGCCCGGCTGATCGGCAAGCAAAAGACGCTCGGCATCTTCACCATCGGCGGCGGCGTGCCGCGTAACTGGTCGCAGCAGGTCGCCCCCTACTACGACATCACGAACCATCGCTGCGGCACCGAACTCGAAACGCCTCGTTTCAAGTATGCCGTGCGAATCTGCCCCGAACCGGTCCATTGGGGCGGCCTGTCGGGCTGCACCTATTCGGAAGGCGTGAGTTGGGGCAAGTTCGTGTCGCCGGCCGAAGGCGGCCGCTTCGCCGAGGTCTTCGCCGACGCCACGGTGGCCTGGCCGATTCTGATGAAGGCGGTGTTTGAGGAGTTGGATCGCGGGTAGGGAGGCGGGAGAGACGGGGGACGAAGCGACATCGGAATGATCTGTCTCTACTGATCGTTGCGAGACGCCGTACAATTGGCGGTGTTACTCAATTCGAGGCCGTCATGCGCCGAGTGCTCGCGTTTCTGCTTGTTATTTCGTGCGCCGTCCCGACGGGTGCATGTCTCTGGGATTACGATACGCTGCAAATGGAGCGAGAGCGTTTCCCCGGCGCGCTGGAATTGATCGTCGGCAAGTTCCTGCGGCACTCCGACACGTTCTATGAATGGCGTGTGAGAGACCGGACAGCGAAGATCGCTCGTCACGAGAGCGGCGAGGCAACGCTTGCTGACAACGATCTCGCCGCGGCCTATGACGATCTCGCGGTCGCTTACGACAAGCTCAGTCGGCAGGACGACGCGATCAAGACCATCCGCGAAAAAGCGGAGAAGCTGCCGAAGGTCGGCGAGTACGAAACCCGCGCGAACCTCGGCACGTTTTTCGTTCATGCAGGGCAGTACGAAGAAGGCCTTGCCGAACTCAAAAAGGCGATCGAGATCAATCCCGATGCCCACTTCGGACGCGAGAAGTATCAGGTGCTGCTTGTGGAGTATGTCACTCAACAACAAGGGAAGACCGAGACCATAGCATTGCCTCTCAACTCGCAACTTCGAAGCGGTTACGATGGCAAGGATGAGATTTATGGGTTCGCAAATTACATCTTGGATCAAGCCGGTATCGAGGAATGGCAAACCGATGAGAAAGTCAGCACCGAAGGTGCCGCAGAACTGAAGCGTGCGACGACCGGCGTACTCGGCATGATGCGAATCGGCGACTATCGCTCGCCGATTCTGCTCGAAGCGCTCGGCGACCTGCTCCTCTCTGGAACGAATGACAGCGATAGCAAGCAACTTGCTGCTCGTGCCTATCTACGAGCCTCGCAGGTCAATGACAGCCCCACATCGAAGGCCGCTTACTATGAGATGGCGGACCATGCAGTCTTTGGCCAAGAGAAGAAAGACGGATGGAGTCGAAATCAAACGGTCGAGCACCTCGAAGACCAACTCGCCCGCGAAGTCAAAGAGGCCGATGCCTGGTTCGCCGAGGTCGCCTACGACGAAGAGTTGTGGGTCGAGAAGTCGGCCGATCCCGATCGCAGGTATTGGGAGAAATATGGCGACCAAGTGATCACGGTCGGGCACGATCGCCTGCCGGCCGGGAAGTTCGCCGAGAAGGGGTTGCCGGTCGTTTTGCGAGTCGCGCTTGGCGTGGCGTTCGTGTTGACGCTCGTGATCGTGATCGGCGCGATGGCTTGGCGGAGAAAACGCCCCACGGGCTATCCCGTGGGCGAGCGGCAGGCGTAAGCCTACCGAGTGCGTTTTCGACGGCATCGCGTCGGTTTTGGCGAACCTTTCGGCGTCGAAACGCCTCACTGCCGTTGTCCGCCGGGGGGTCGCTTGTGACCGGTTCCCGGCCGGGCTAAACTGTTCGTCCCGCTGAGGATCGTCCCGCTGAGGACCACGGTCCGTCGGCGTTTCCTCCGCGCGTTCCGAGATCGAGTCTTCGGCGACGTGCCCCGCTAAGGGTGAACGGAAGAACTGAGAAGGTGGAAGTTAGAAGACGTGTCCGCGACGGAAGCCGCGGGCGAAGTCGAAGATTCTCGCTTCTTCCGTTCTCACTTCTTCCGTTCTCACACAGAAGGTGTTCGGGAGCGATGCGACACGTCCTTTCCGCCCTCGTGATGAACCAGCCCGGCGTGCTTGCGCACGTGTCCGGAATGTTGGCGTCTCGCAACTTCAACATCGACAGCCTCGCCGTCGGCGAAACGGAAGACGAAACGCTCAGCCGCATGACGTTCGTCGTGCGCGGCGACGATCGCGTACTCGATCAGGTCCGCAAGCAGCTCGAGAAGATCGTCACGGTCGTGCGCGTGATCGACTATCTCGGCAAGGATTACGTCGAACGCGACCTGATGCTGATCAAGGTCGCGACGGAAGGCGGACGGCGGCTGTCGGAAGTCAAAGAACTGAACGACGTCTTCCGCGGCAAGATCGTCGACGTCAGCCCCGAGCACGTGATCATCGAGATCGCGGGGCAGGAATCGAAGGTCAACGCCTTCATCGACGTGATGCGCCAGTTCGAGATTCTCGAGCTCGTGCGCACAGGCCGCATCGCCCTCACGCGGCGAGGCTCGATCACTCAAGACGCCGCGTCGCCCGACCCACAGCCCGCCGAGGCGAGGTAGCTCCCCTCTTGATCCATCGAAGCCGAGGGATTGCAATCCCTCGGCTTCTTCACTCAACGCTTATGCCTCACGAGGACGTCAACGATGCCCGCTCGCGTTTACTACGATGACGATGCCGATCTGTCGCTGCTCAAGGGCAAGACGATCTCGATTGTCGGCTACGGCAGCCAGGGGCATGCCCAGGCGCAGAATCTGAAGGACAGCGGCTGCACCGTCGTCGTCGGCCAGCGGAAGGGCGGCGCGAATTACGATCTCGCCGTGAGCCACGGCTTCAAGCCGGTGAGCGCCGCCGAGGCCGCCGAGCAAGGCGACCTGATCAACATCCTGCTGCCCGACGAGCTGCAGGCCGACGTCTATCGCAACGACATTCAGCCGCACCTCAAGCCGGGCAAGCTGCTGATGTGCTCGCACGGCTTCAACGTGCACTTCAATCAGATCGTTCCGCCCAAAGGGGTCGACATCGCCCTCGTCGCCCCGAAAGGGCCGGGACACCTCGTTCGCAGCGAGTACGTGAAAGGGGGCGGCGTGCCGTCTCTCATCGCGCTTTCCGAAGGCGCCAGCGAGCAGTCGCGCAAGCTCGCGCTCGCTTACGCCAAGGGCATCGGCGGCACGCGCGGCGGCGTGATCGAAACGACCTTCGCCGAAGAGACCGAAACCGACCTGTTCGGCGAGCAGGTCGTGCTGTGCGGCGGCGTGTCGGCCCTCGTGAAAGCCGGTTACGAGACGCTCGTCGAAGCCGGTTATCAGCCGGAAATGGCCTACTTCGAGTGCATGCACGAGTTGAAGCTGATCGTCGACCTGATGTACCAGGGCGGCCTCAACTACATGCGGTACAGCATCTCGAACACCGCTGAATACGGCGATTACACGCGCGGCCCGCGCATCGTCACCGACGAGACCAAGGCCGAGATGAAGAAGATTCTCAAAGAGATCCAAGGTGGCGAATTCGCCCGCCAGTGGATTCTCGAGAACAAAGCCAACCAGCCGACCTTCCAGGCCGTCCGCCGGCGCGAGCGGAACCACCCCGTGGAGGTCGTCGGCAAGCAGCTCCGCAAGATGATGAGCTGGATCAACTCGAAAGAGGTCTGACGCGACCGCGTCGGAGAGCTATGATCAGGGGCGGCGATCAGCCGCCCCTTTTTCGTGAGGTGACGGATGGCGACGGTTTTCCTACGCAAGCTCACCGTCGACGAGTACCTCGACCGCGAGCAGGCTGCCGAAGCGGCTGGCGGTCGGCCGTGCGAGTTCGTGAACGGGAAAGTCCGCGAGATGCCTGGAGCCGATTGGCGGCACAACGTATTGGTCGGAAACCTGAGCGGTGCGATCGGGCAGAGACTTCGGGGGAAGTCATTCGCCGTCTGCGGCAGTCAGATGCGGATTCGTGCGGGAAGCGCGGGTCCGTTCTATTATCCCGACGTGACGGTGAGTCCGGTGCCGCCGCGGATCGCGCAAGAGCGCGGTCAGTCGCTGCTCGATCCCGTCGTCATCGTCGAAGTGACTTCGCCGTCCGCCGAGCGCATCGATCGAAGAGAAAAACTGGCAAGTTACGGCCTGATCGAATCGGTCACGGATTACGTGATCGTCGCGCAAGACGTGGCCCGCGTCGATCATTTTTCTCGTGAGGGAACGCGAGACTGGCAAGCGATGGTCGAAGAAAGGTTGGCCGGAAAGCTCTCTTTCTCATCCCTCGGCGTCGAACTGCCTCTCGCCGAGATCTACGACCACGTTTTTCCGGAAGATGACCCGCCGCAAGACACGAAAGAGGTCTGACAACTGCCCGTTGGACGGTTTATGATAAGGGGCGGCGATGAGCCGCCCCTTTTTCGTGAGGTGACGGATGGCGACGGTTCTTGAGAAGAAGTTCTCCATCGACGAGTACCTCGACCGCGAGTTTGCGAGCGATCGGAAGAGTGAATACGTCGATGGCGAGGTGCGCGAAATGACCGGGGCCAGCCGTGCGCACAACCTGATCTGTTGGAAAATACTCGGCAATTTGTTGCGGCGGCTCGACATCGAACGCTTCGAAGCGTACCCGAGCGAAATGCGAGTTCGAGCGGGTGAACGGGGGCCGTTTTATTACCCCGACATCGCCATCGCGAAAGTTCAACCGAAGATCGTTCGAGATCGCGGCGACACGCTCCTGGAACCGATCGTCGTCTTCGAGGTTCTCTCTCCGACCACCGAGATGATCGACCGCCGCGAGAAGTTTCCCAACTATTGCGGGATCGAGACGCTCGAAGATTACGTGCTCGTCGCCCAGGACGAGGTTCGCATCGACCATTACTCGCGTCAGGACGACGGTTCCTGGACCGTCGTGATCCTCAAGGACCGTGAGAAGTCGCTCTCACTGCCGTCGGTCGGCGTGGAACTTACGCTCGCCGAGATCTACGACCGCGTCCTTCCCCTCGAATCCGCGCCGTAAGACCGCGCGGTCCTCGCCTTCGCGCGCAAAGTGCCTTTGACGCGCGGGACGGAACGGGCTAAAATCCCCGCCGACGCCGTCGAACCGTTCCGCGCTTTTTGGCGCGGAATTCTTCGGCGGGGGACGCGACCAGCGGCCGGTGACCCCCACCGGCCCGAGCCTCGTCGCGAATCATGGACGTATTTCCCGTGGGGGGACCACGGCGACCGGGGTCGGTCGTCCGCGGCGGTTCTTCAAGGAGGAGTCTCATGCCTTTGTCTGGCAGCAAGAGTCGTTGGATGACGCCGGCTGCGGCCGCCGTTCTCGCCGCTTCGTCCGCCTTCGCGCAGGCTCAACAGCCCGCCGGCGGGTACAACCCGAACGACGTTATCGACCTTTACAACCGGCAGGACGGCTTCGGCGACGCCGCGCGGCAGTCCTATGGCCCCGCCACCGGCGCGCCGGTCACGTTGCCGAACAACGTCGACATCAACGGCATCCGACGGGGGCTCGACTCCGCCGCCGCCGACGCCCGAGCGCTCAGCGACAGCCTGAACGCGCAGATTCGCTACGTGCCGGCGGTACGCACGCATCTTGCCGACATCCTCAAACTCCAGGCGCTAGCTCAGTCGATCTCGCGGCGCATCGCGACGAAGGCCGATCTGGAGCGAGCGATTCCCGACCTGCAGCATCTCGACAGCGACTGGCGGCTCGTCTCGTATCGACTGGGACAGCTTCGGGGTCTCGACAGCACGTCGACCGGCCTCATCAAGCGGCTCGACGCCACTGGCGATCAGATCGCCAAGTTGTTGCAGATCGGTCCGAGCGTCGATTATCGGGCTCTCATCCAGGCGACGGTTTCGCTCTCGAACGCCATCTCCCGTCTGACGACGGACCTGGATTGGGAAGTCGGCCGAACCACCGACGGCCGGCAACTCGTGCTCGACGGTCAGCGGATTCAGCAGCAGGCCGCTCACCTCGCCGACACCGCCTTCCAGCAGGACACGTACGAGCACCTCAAGCAGGACTACAACCTCTTCCAGCAGTACTGGACCCCGTTCCTTGCGAAGCTGCGAACGGTCAACAACCGCGTCATCGATCGCGACGTGCAGCAGGTCGCGCAGGCCGAGCGAGAAGTCTCGGCACAGCTCCGCCTGGAGCAGACGCTCGATCGCCAGCAGTTGCTGTACATGGCCGACAACCTCACGCGGAACGTCGATAACTTCTTCAGCAACGCCCCGCTGAAGATCCTCATCAAGCTGCCGGAAGCCAATCGCGCCCTTTCCAGCGCCGACGCCTTCTACGGAATGTTCGAGAACTTCATCGACTGCGTGAACCGCGGCGAGAACCAGGCTGAGCTGCAGGACGCCTTCGGTTACATCGACAGCGAATGGCAGAGCTTCGCCCGGGTCTATCGTCCGCTGCAAAGCACCGACGCCCAGCAGGTGCTGAACGCGATCGACAAAGACGTGACGACCCTTCGCGACGCGCTCCTGATCCAGGGAGGCACCGATCGCCGCCGGGAAAGCGAGCTTGCCGCCCTCGTCAGCAACTTGGCGACGTACATCGACCGCGACACTCGAAGCTGGCTGGCGAAGACACGTCCGCCGTATGCCGCCGAGGCGCAACGCGAAGTGTCGAACTTCCGCGCCTCCAGCCGCGAACTTCACGAGGCGCTCGTGGCGGGTGCGAACATTCGCGAGGTTCGTCAGATGTCCGATGCCCTGTTCGATAGCTGGCGTCGCGTCTACAACCAGATCATCAAATGTCAGTCGAGCGAACGGCCGAGCCTGGCGGCGACGAGCAGCCAGACCACCCCGGCCCTCGTCGAACTGCGAACGCTGCTCGCGAAGTAAGTGATTTCGACGACCAGTCTGAACATGCTCAAAGCCCACCGGCCGCAGCCGGTGGGCTTCTTTCGTTCCCATGCCCTGTTCCCGCCGGCACCGCATCGGCTTTAATCGTCTGACCCCGCACTTCTGACTCTTGACTCCGCTTCCCTATGCCCAGCCCCGCCGAGCGTATCGCGGTCAGAGTTCCTCGAGAGCGTTGGGGGGACCCGCGTTCCGTGACCGCTCTCGTGGACGCGATCCTCGCCGAAGCGAAAGCGGCGGGAGCGAGCGACGTTCACTTGCGACCTGCCGCCGAATCGCTGGAGATGGATTGGCGGCTCGACGGAGTGCTCCAGCACGTCGCGACCTTGCCTGCCGCCGTGAAAGCGAATGTCGTCGCGCGGCTGAAGGTCATCGCCGGCCTGTTGACGTATCACGCCGATCGACCCCAGGAAGGCCGCCTGCGCTTCTCGGCGGAGGAATCCAGCGAAAGCCTCTCCGATGGCGTCGAAATGCGGCTGAGCGTCGTGCCGACGGTGCATGGCGAAAAGGCCGTCGTTCGATTGTTCGTCGGCTCGGGCCGCTACCGGCAGTTGGGCGACCTGGGCCTGCCCGACGATGTTCGTCAGACGATCGGTCGCGCTCTGGCTGAAACGGGCGGCGTGCTGCTCATCTCCGGCCCGGCAGGCAGCGGCAAAACGACGACCGCTTACGCCGCCATGCGGGAATTGGCCAGCGTGTCAAAGACTGGCAATTCGTCCACGCAGGCGGTGCCGTTGCCGATTCAGCGTCGCAGTCTCGTGTCGCTGGAAGATCCCATTGAAGCCGTGCTGCCGGAAGTCGCGCAGTCACAAGTGAATCCACAAGCGGACTTCATGTACGCGGCGGGGCTGAAGGCTCTCTTGCGGCAGGATCCCGAGGTGATTCTCGTCGGCGAGATTCGCGACGCCGAAACGGCAGCCGTCGTGTTTCAAGCATCGCTCACGGGCCATCTCGTGCTTACGACGTTTCACGCGGGCTCCGCAGCGGAAGCCGTCAGCCGGCTGCTCGACATGCAGCTTGAACCGTATCAGCTTCGCAGCGGGCTGCTCGCCGTTTTGAACCAGCGTCTCGTCCGCACGCTTTGCGAATGTGCCGTCTGGTCGGACCGACCCGAGGACCGGCTCGGTCTCGACGTGAATCGTTCTCGCGTTCCCGTCGGATGCGAGGCCTGCGGCGGCGCCGGTTACGCCGGCCGGAGGGTTCTCGCGGAACTTCTTCTGCCCGGGCACAGCGAAACGGGCGGAGCGATTCTGGAACGCGCCGACGCAAACACCATCGAGGCAAAGGCCATGGCCGCCGGCATGATCTCGCATCGACAACGAGTGATCGACGCCGTCACGGCCGGCCTGACGAGCGCGGAAGAAGTTCGGCGAACCTTCGGTTTCGGACGATAGGCGTCCGCTCGAAAGCCCTGCCTTTGGGGTGGCTGGGGACGACGCGGCTTCGACGAGGAATACGGAGCGAGATGATCGCATCGTCCTCAGTCGAACGTCGAGCGACGTTCGACTGGGGGCGGGCCGGCGATACGCTCGACATGAATCCCGCCGGATGCGGCCCGACCCCAGCCACCCACCGAATTCACGACCCAAGTCGGCCGGCGCAGCCGGCCCTACGTCATCCCGCAGCCGTCAGTGCCGCGCGTTTCTCGGCGATGAGCTTCAGCAGGGCCTTGTGAGGGTCCGCGAACTTTTGCGTGCCTTCGCTCATCAGCACGTCTTCGAGCTTCTGGAAATCGACCTTCTCGTCGATCTCGTCGATGACGGCTTTCGGCGGCATCTGATCGACGGTGCGGGTGAACGTCTTCCCGGTCATGTTGTGAATCTTCTCGTTCGTCTCGGGCGGGTTCGTTTGAATGTCGGAACCCGCGAGGGCCGCGACGTACTTGTCGGCCGGGTCGCCCTTTCCCTTCACGCCGGTGCTCGCGAACACGATCTCCTGACGCAATCGCAAGTTCTTGTCGGCCCACCACTCGTTGTTTTCCGCCCAAAGGCGTTTAACGTTCAGCAGGCCGACCTGCCCCTGGGCGTCTTTCGACAGTTCCGGCGAGATCTTCTTCGTGTAGACGTCGATGCGGCTCACGAAGATGCTGTAAACGCTCTTGAAGGCGTCGAGACCGTTCTTGCGTCTTTGGGCACCACGCCAGATGGCCTCGCGGGCCTCGTGATACTGGCGGTCGGTGAAGATCAGCGTGACGTTGAGCGTGATCCCTTCCGCAGCGAGCCGTTCCAGCGCCGCCAGGCCCGCGGGCGTCGCCGGCACCTTGATCATGCGATTGACGTGCCCCTTCGACCATTGCTTGCCGAGCTCGACGTAGCGGTCGGCACGCTCCTCGACGCTCAACGGGTTGTCGGAGTCCTCGAGCAACGGATCGAGCTCGAAGCTCACGTAGCCCGTGTCGCCTTTGCTGGCTTCGAAGGCATCGCGGAACGCCTCTTGAGCATCCGACACGAGTTTGTCGGTCATCTGCCACGCGACGTCCTCATCGGAAAAGCCCTGGTCGAAGAGCGGAGCGAGATCGTCGTCGAACCGGCCCGTTTTGATGAGGTCGGAAATGATGATCGGATTGCTGGTCGCACCGGTCGCTCCCAAGTCCTTGAACTTCGCGACGAGGTCGGGATCGACGCTGTCGAGCCAGAGTTTGGTGCCGGTGGCGACGAGCGATTGGAGCGGGCTGGACATGGGAGGTGGGGAATGGCGAATGGGGAATCGGGAATGGCAGTCGTGCTGCCGCAGGTCGTCATGTTTTTTCGAGGCGGTTACAATCCAAACTCTACCGGCCTCATCCCGGTCCGCCAACCCGCTGTTCGCCATTCCCTGTTCGCTATTCCCCATTCGCCCCGAATGTCTCACCACCGCTACGAGAATCCCCTGCTCACGCGTTACGCCTCCGACGAGATGGCGTCGATCTGGTCGGCTCAGACGAAGCACGGTCTCTGGCGGCGGCTGTGGATTGCGCTCGCCGAGTCGGAACGCGAACTGGGCCTCGACATCCGACCAGAACAGATCGAGCAGCTTCGTGCGTCGGTCGACGACATCGATTTCGAGCGGGCGGCCCATCACGAGAAGCAACTGCGGCACGATGTGATGGCCCACGTGCATGCCTGGGGCGAGCAGGCTCCCGATGCTCGTCCGATCATTCATCTGGGCGCGACGAGTTGCTACGTCACCGACAACAGCGAACTCATTCAAACGAAGCGCAGCCTCGAACTCATTCGTGACCGCCTCGTGCGAGTCATCGATGCATTGGCGACGTTCGCCGAGCGTTGGAAGGATCGGCCCTGTCTCGGTTTCACGCATTTGCAGCCTGCTCAGCCGACGACGGTCGGCAAGCGGGCGACGCTCTGGTGTTACGATCTCGTGCTCGATCTCGAAGAGGTCGAGCATCGTTTGAGCACACTCCGCTTCCGCGGCGTGAAAGGCACGACGGGCACTCAGGCGACGTTCCTGACGCTCTTCAACGGCGATCACGCGAAGGTCGAACAGCTCGACCGGCTCGTCACCGAGAAGATGGGTTTTTCATCGGCCTATCCGGTGACGGGGCAAACCTACTCGCGGAAAGTCGACGCCCAGGTGCTGGCCTGCCTCTCCGGCATCGGCCAGTCGTGCCACAAAGCCGGCAGTGACCTGCGCATTTTGCAGCATCGCAAAGAGATCGAAGAGCCGTTCGAGGAGAAGCAGATCGGCAGCAGCGCGATGGCCTACAAGCGGAACCCGATGCGGGCCGAGCGGATCTCGGGGCTCGCGCGGTTCGTGATCTCGCTCCAGGCCAACGGCGCCCACACCGCCGCGGCGCAGTGGCTGGAGCGGACCTTGGACGACAGCGCCAACCGCCGGCTCACTCTCCCCGAGGCGTTCCTCGGCGCCGACGCGATCCTGGTGCTGGCGACCAACATCGCGGCCGGTCTCGAGCTGCGCGAAGACGTCATTCGGCGCCACGTGGCGGACCAGATGCCGTTCATGGCCACCGAACGCTGGCTGATGCTCGGCGCGGCGGCCGGAGGCGACCGGCAGTCCTTGCACGATGTCATCCGCCGACACAGCCTTGCCGTGGCTGAGGAAGTGAGCCGGGGCGGCGCCAACGACCTCCTCGGCCGCCTGGCGGCGGATCCGGCCTTTGCCGGCGTTCCGGCCCAGGCGCTCGGGGCGGAGCTCGAGCCGGCCAGGTACACCGGCCGGGCGTCGCAGCAGGTCGGCGAGTTCCTGTCGGAGTATCTCGACCCGCTGCTCCTGCGGGCTCGCCCGCTCGCGGCCGAGCCCGAAAGCGCGGAGGTCGGCGTATGACGGTTCTCACCGAGAGCACGCTGCCGCTTCCGATGGTGCGCCGCGGCAAGGTGCGCGAGGTGTACGCCGTGGACCCGCAGCACCTGCTCCTCGTCGCCAGCGACCGGGTGAGCGCCTTCGACGTCGTCATGCGGGAGCCGATTCCGCTCAAGGGAGCGGTGCTCACCCGGATCAGCGCGTTCTGGTTCGAGCAGCTCGCCCCGGTGTTCCCGTCCCACTACCTCACCGCGAGCACCGAGGAGATCCTGGAAGGGGTTCCCGCCCTCCGAGGCCACCGGGACCAGGTCGAGGGGCGCTCGATGCTGGTGCGCCGAACGGTCCCGGTCGCCTTCGAGTGCGTGGTCCGGGGCTACCTCTCGGGCTCGGCCTGGGCCGAGTACCACCGGTCGGGCACGCTCGCCGGGGAGCCGCTCGCGCCGGGGCTGGTCGAGAGCGCGCGGTTGGAGCCGCCGATCTTCTCGCCCGCCACCAAGGCCGCGGCCGGGCACGACATCAACGTCACCGCCGACGCGGTCGCGGCAAACCTGGGACCCGAGCTGACCGATCGGCTCCGGGCCGCCAGCTTCGAGCTGTACCAGGCCGGCCGGGATCATGCGGCGTCTCGGGGGATCATCATCGCGGACACCAAGTTCGAATTCGGCACCGACTCGGGCGGGACCCTCCGGCTCATCGACGAGGTGATGACTCCCGATTCCTCGCGCTTCTGGCCGGCCGACAGCTACCGGCCCGGGGGCACCCAGCCCAGCTTCGACAAGCAGCCGCTGCGCGACTATCTCGCGGAGCTTCGGTCGGCCGGACGGTGGAATGGCGAAGCGCCGCCGCCGCGGCTCCGGCCCGAGGTGATCGAGGCGACGAGCCGCCGCTATCTGGAGGCTTTCCGCCGCATCACCGGGCATGAGCTGGAGGCACGGGCATGATCCGCACCGCGCCGGAGGGACGCTGGTTCATCGTCGGCGCCTGGGCACTCGCGCTGGTGCTGGTGCTGGTGGCGCTTCGGGCGGGCTCGCCGGGGTGGTGGATCGCTACCGCGGTGTGGCTCGCCCTCTCGGTCTGGGTCGTCGCCTTTTTCCGCGATCCACAGCGTTCCGGCCCCCGCGGCCGCCAGTACGCCGTGGCGCCGGCCGACGGCAAGGTGGTGAGCATCGTGGAGGCGGACGAGCCGGCGTTCATGAACCGGCGCGCGGTGCGGGTCTCGATCTTCATGAACGTGTTCGACTGTCACGTGAACCGGTACCCGACCGACGGCACCGTCGCCTACCGGCAGTACCATCCGGGAAAGTTCGGGCACGCGGGGGCGGAGAAATCGAGCCTGGACAACGAGCAGAGCTCGGTGGGCCTGGAGACGCCCCAGGGCAAGGTGCTGGTGCGGCAGATCGCCGGGCTGATCGCGCGGCGCATCGTCACCGACCACCCGGTCGGGACCGAGGTGCGGCAGGGTGAGCGGATGGGCATGATCCGCTTCGGCTCCCGGGTGGACCTTTTCGTGCCGGTGGGGGCCGAGGTGCTGGTGCGGGTCGGGGATACCACTCGCGCGGGAGTTACGGTGGTGGCGCAATGGAGCTGATACCTCGACGCGACGGAATACGCCGCCCGACGATGCGGCAGGTCGTGGTGGTAATGCCGAGTGCCTTCACTCTCGGCAATCTGTTCTTCGGGTTCTGGGCGATCGTCTCCGCCTTCAACGGAAACTTCCGCCTGGCGGGGTGGTTCATCGTCATCGCCGGCATTCTGGACATGTTGGACGGCCGGGTCGCCCGGCTCTCCAATACCGGCACCCGGTTCGGGGCCGAGCTGGATTCGCTGGTGGACGTGATCTCGTTCGGGGTGGCTCCGGCACTGCTGATCTACTTCCTGGACTTCGCCAGCGCCGGCCGGTTCGCCTGGATCCTGTCCTACATCTACGTCACCGGAGTCGCCCTTCGCCTCGCCCGCTACAACGTGCTCTCGGCCGGGAAGCCGCCCACCGCGTGGTTCACCGGACTCCCGTCGCCCTCAGCCGGGATGATCCTCGCGGTCTACTATCCGTTCAGCCAGACCAACTGGTACCAGGTCTCGGTGGCCTACCTGGACTTGCAGCACCAGGGGCTGGTGGTGCTGATACTGCTCCTTGCCCTCCTGATGGTGAGCAACGTCAAGTATCCCAAGCTGCCGCCGATCGGAATCCGCAGCAGGCGGGGGCTGTTCGGCCTGGCGGTGCATCTCATCATCCTCATCGGCGTAATCTTCGCGCCTGAGTATTTTCTGTTTCCGCTCGGCCTGTTCTACATGGCGTTCGGGATCGTGCGGGCGACGGTGCTGGGGTTGATGGAGCGGCCGGAGCCGGCGCCGACCGAGGAGCGGCTGTCGGACGACAACGACGGTGAGGCGGGCGAGGTTCCGTCCGTCGAGCGCGAGCGGCGGGCGGCCTGGGGCGACCGCCGCCAGGAGCCGGAGGAACGATGAACTTTCGAATACACGTGAGGGTGATGCCCCGCACCGGGCTGCTGGACCCGCAGGGCCAGGCGGTGGAGCACGCGCTCGGGGCGCTGGGGTTCAACGAGGCCGGCGACGTGCGGGTGGGCCGGGCGATCGAGCTGCACCTCGCCGCACCGAGCCGCGCCGAGGCGGAGGCCCGCACCCGGCAGATGTGCGACAAGCTGCTGGCAAATCCGGTCACCGAGGACTACCTGCTCCAGGTGGAGGAGGGCTGATGCTCGACGTGGCCGTGGTCCGCTTCCCGGGCAGCAACTGCGACTTCGACGCGCTCCGCGCCGCGGAGCGGTCCGGCGCCAACGCCTCCTTCGTCTGGCACCAGGACAACGACCTCAAGGGCGCCGACGTGGTCCTCCTTCCGGGAGGTTTCAGCTACGGCGACTATCTCCGCTCCGGCGCCATCGCCCGGTTCAGCCCGGTGATGCAGGCGGTGCGGCGGCACGCCGAGGCCGGCGGGCCGGTGCTGGGCATCTGCAACGGGTTCCAGATCCTCTGCGAGGCGCACCTGCTGCCGGGCGCACTGATGCGGAACGCCGGCCTCACCTTCGTCTCCAAGCCGGTGGACGTGATCGTCGAGCGGGCCGATACCGCTTTCACGTCGGCCTACGAGGCCGGCGCGCGGCTCCGGCTGCCGGTGGCGCACGGCGAAGGCCGCTTCGTCGCCACCGGCGATACTCTGCGCGAGCTGGAGGCCGAAGGCCGCGTGGTGCTCCGCTACGTCGCCGCGTCCGAAGCGTCGCCCTACCAGCCGAATCCCAACGGCTCGGCCAATCATATCGCCGGTATCTGCAACCCGGCCGGCAACGTCGTGGGCATCATGCCGCACCCGGAGCGAGCCGACGATGCGTTGCTCGGTCTCGGCGACGGCGCCGGGTTCTTCACCTCCATCAGCAAGGCGAGCGTTCGATGAGCACCGACAAACCCAGCCGCAACGAGGACGAATACTTCGCGCAACAGAACGCGGAGCTGCTCCGGAAGCAGCGGGACCAGGCCGACAAGGCCTCGCGCGAGGCGGAGCGGAAGTCGCACTACATGAAGTGCCCCAAGGACGGCCACGACCTCAGCAGCAGCGAGTACCACGGGGTCCAGATCGAGACCTGTCCCCACTGCGGCGGGATGTGGCTC
>JACCRE010000097.1 GCA_013813775.1 Planctomycetaceae bacterium | reverse complement strand
GGTCGACTCCGCGAACGAGTACGCGTCGCCCGGCGTCCCGAGCGATGGTGGGGTTGCCCCACCGAAAACGTGACGGACGAACCGAGGCGGCTCATCCGCAACGTTTGCCAGCCGGTGCTGGCAAACGGCGGTCGTCACCGGGACCGCGGGGTTGACATTGATTTCATGAAACGCCCGATCGCGGTCTCCGGTGCACGACATTGTTACCCGATTTCAGATGGCGAAATCGAAACCCACAGCGATCGGTAAAACGCTTCCGTTTTGCTCGATTGCAACAAATCTCCATACTGAACAGCCAGCCGTGGTCGAAGCCGCAATCTTGCCGTGAACCCAATGCATCCACCAGAGGGTGAATACCATCGATACAGTAGATTCTGAACAGCGTTGGCTTGACCGTTCTGAACGGCCCCGTGACGTTCAAGAATGCGGCGACTGAAAAGTCCCAGATCATTCGAACCATAGCAGTAGCAACCACTTCCGGTCGCCGGCATGAGATCGGGCACATCGCTATGCGATTCGCATCGCACCACGCAATCGCATGAGCGAGCGGGTATTCAACCTCTGAGCGAAGCCGTTCGACCTGTTCTTCGAACCCCCGCGGTCGGTTGCGTGGTCTATATTGAATGCGAACGGCGGAAAGAGACCGGTCGTTCGATCGTGAGAGTTCAAGTGGGGTGCCCCGGATCCATGACAGATTGGATCGAAACGCATTGCCCGTTCGCGCCTCAAAGTGAGTCTTGAGAAACGGATCACGGCCGATTACGAAGAATCGCTCATCGGCTTCACGAATGTCGCCGTGCACAAGTTCGATCCAAGTGGATGTCGAATTCTTGTAGATCATCCGATTCAACCTGTCGGGTAACGACAAGCTCACCTGCCGCGGCGGCCGGTGAGACGTTGAGCCCAGAAAACGCTACATGCCGCCGCGGTCAGGTGCAGCGCTTTGTTATGCATCCGTGTTTGATTTCGTTACAAATCGGATGGAACCTATTCTACCCCAGGGCAAGTAGCAAACGGAACCGGTGATGATTCTTACCCATGAAAACGCTTGATGGAGAATCAGGCAATCATCGTCTGACACATCAACGATTTGAGCGATGAAGCAAAGCGGTTCAGGGTGATGACCGCGGTCGGCACCGAGGGCTAGCCCCTGTGGGTAGACTTCCAAATACGCCGAGCCGTGCGGCTCGTCTTCCTTGCTGATGGTGGCGCTCGCGCCACGGACTATACGTCGGCCATGGGGAGGCGCGCTACCCTCGGGCCGCGTCGGTGAAGCGCGGATTTCGTCGCGCTCGACTGGGACGGTGTGTTGCTCGATAATCCGGATCCATGCGGACTTCATTCTGGAGCCTTCTTCGGATGCATAACAGATATTAGACCGCCGAAATGCGGTAAAACTTTACCGCACTTCGGCGGTCGAGTAGGAGCGTGTCAACATCGCGAGTTCAGTCTGGGAAACGAGTTGCGATAGATCGCAACTCAATCAACCTTGCTACGCCGCACGGGTCTCTGTACTCGGCCGCATTCCTCGAGATGCCGTCAAAGCACAAACGAAAAACGGCGGGGATCAACCCCGCCGCTCGCTTGCTGAACTGTCTCCCGATCCCCCGTCTCTCAATCACGCCTTCCCCACCTCGAAGACCCCCATCAGTCCGCTGTTGAACACGAAGTTCTTCTGGTTGATGTTGCCGAACTGGGGGTCGTTTTGGGCGATGTGGGCGAACATGATTTCGCCTTCAGCCACAAGGGTCTCGCCGACCGTGGCCCTCACTTCAACCGATCCGCCTTCGGGTCGCTCGTCGGTGAGCGTCGCTGCGTAGTGGATGCTGTCGCCGGGCACGACGTAGCCGTGGAAGGTCATTTTGGGGACCTTCGCGAGGATCACGATGTGCCGGAAGGCGTTCTTCTCGCCGAGCAGGATGCCGCCCGTCTGGGCCATGCCCTCGATCATGAGGCTGCCGGGCATCACGGCGAAGCCGGGGATGTGATCGTGCAGGTGCTCTTCGGCAAGCGTGACGTTCTTCACCGCCACGGCACGCTTGCCGCTTTCGAACTCCAGGAATCGATCGATCCAGATCCAGCGCATGATGATGCGAATCAAAGAGTCACGCGAAGCCGAGGGGTCGCAGCCCCTCGGCGTCAACTAGCTCAGCTTCTTCTCGAGGAACTTCACGATCATGTTGACCGTGAAGAGCTCCTGAATGTTCTCGACCTTGGGGTCGGCGGCGAAGGAATCGACATCGGCGTGAGGCATCCGCTTCTTGAGCTCGGCGACGCCTTCGGGCGTGACGACCCCGTCCTTCACGAATCCGCCGTCGCCGGTTGAGAGGTTCTCGGGGAACAGCTCGCCGCGCGGGATTTTGATGCCGAAGTTCTTTTCGAGGCGGAACACGATGTCGAGATAGTCGATCGACTCGGCGCCCAGGTCGCCCGACAGAGTCGCCTCGGGCGTGACTTCATCGTCATCGACGCCGAGCGCATCGACCAGAGTCTGCTGGACCTTCTCGAAGATTTCGTCGCGAGTCATTGTGAGTTCCGAAGGGTTGAGAGTTGAGGGCTGAGAGTTGAAGGACAAAGAACGGGTGCCTCGCAAGGTCACTCGACTCTCATCTCTCGACTCTCGACTATTTTCACAGTCCGCCGAGCGTCAGGCCGCCGTCGACGGTGATCACGTCGCCCGTAATGTACGACGTTTTCTCGTCGGCGAGGAAGAGCACGGCGTTGGCGATGTCGGAAGTCTGGCCGAGTCGTTTCGTCGGGATTTCCTTGAGGATCTTGTCTTCCGCCGCGCTACGGACGGCTTCGGTCATGTCGGTCACGATGAAGCCCGGCGCCACGGCGTTGACGGTGATGCCGCGCTTGGCGACCTCGACGGCGAGGCACTTCGTGAAGCTTTCGATGCCGCCTTTGCTCGCGGCGTAAGCGGCCTGTCCCTGGTTCGACATGCGGGCGGCGACGCTCGACATGTTCACGATGCGCCCGTAGCGGGCCGACATCATCGGCCGCATGACCGCATGGCAGAAGTTGTACACGCTGTTGAGGTTCGTCTCGATGACGTCGCGCCACTTTTCCTCGGGCATCGTCGCCACGAGCGTGTCGCGCACGATTCCCGCATTGTTGACGAGAATGTCGATCTTGCCGAACGTTTCGACGACCTGATCGACGGCACGGTCGGCGTCGGCCTTCTTGCGGACGTCGGCCTGGATGCCGAGAACCGTTCCGCCCGACGATTCGATCGACTTGACGAGTTCTTCGGCCGCCGAGGCGTTCGAGGCGTACACGAACGCGACCTTGGCCCCTTCGGCGGCAAGACTCTCGACGATCGCGCGGCCGATACCGCGGCTGCCGCCCGTGACCAATGCGACCCGTCCGTCAAAACGCATTCCGAATGCCTTTCATGATGAAGCGGAGGGAGTGCCATCCCTCGGCTTCGCTAAAGCGATTGCGATTGCCAGATTTCCGTGAATTGGCGTCGTAAGGCTTCGACCCTCGTCGCGTCCGACGACGCCAGCGCGGGGTTCTTTTCCGCGAGGTTGAAGTGACTCAACGTGAGTCGCGCCGACACGGCGTTCGCGCCTTCGACCTCACCCGTCGCCTTGAAAGTCGTTTCGCCGTCGCCGCGGCTCTGAATGGCGAGGTTGACGATCAGTTTCTGGCCGGGGCGTACGAAGTTGTTGAACTTCAGGGCCCGAGCCTGCTTGAGCAGAACCACGCTGTCTTTGAAGTCGTCGGTGGCCCGGATGAGCCAGCCGCCGGCCTGAACGAGCGTCTCGACCATCATCACGCCGGGCATCACGGCGAAGCCGGGGAAATGGTCCGCCAGGTATTCCTCGGCCGACGACAGGTTTTTGATGGCGGTGATCGATTCCCCCGGCGTGAGGGCGACGATTCGATCGACCAGAGAAAATCGCATCGGGCCTCCCCGCGCGGGCGGGCGTGTCCGAACGGGAGACGGGATAGAACAGAGCGAAACCAAATCTCGAAGCGCAAGCCTTCCGGTCCGGAAGGCCCGGCAATGGGCGGAAAGTATAGTGTTTGGCCCGAACCGACACAAGTTTCGAGGTCGGCAGGCGGGCTTACGGCCAATGGTTGATGGCCAATGGTTCTCAGCTCATTTTTTCATTCTGTCTCCTGACTTCTGACTTCTCGCGCTTTGCCGAGTGTCACCGAGATCCCTATTCGTGCGCTCGCCCAAGACATCCAGTCGGATCCCCGGGCCACCGCCGAACTGTTGCGCAAGCCTTCGCGAAGCTCGAAGACGTGTCGCCCGACACCGCCTTTCTGCTGGGATTGATCCAGGATATCGGCATCGCCGTCATCGCCAACGCGACCGGCGAGCGCTACGCCCGCTCGGTCGGGCGTGTCCAGCATGTGCCGCAACTCTTGCTGCACAACGTCGAGCGCAGCGAGTTCGGACACACGCATGCCGACGTCTCGGCGGCGTTGCTGCAAAAGTGGGAGATGCCCGCCTCGCTGGTGGACCCGGTGCTCGCGCATCACGGCGGAAACGTGCCGCCCTCGAAGGTTGGTCAGGGGTTCGTGCGCGTCATGCGCATCGGCGAAGCCATCGCCGACCTTGCCGATAGCCAGTGCCCGCAGCAACGCAACGTGCTGAACGACCTGCTCGCCGGCTACAGTTCCGACAAACAGAGGCGTTGCACGGAAGCGATGGCCGAAGGCGTCGCCAGGGCCGTCGAGGCGACCGCACTGTTGCGGCTGCCGGTCCCCAAACCGCAGTCGATGCTGCTTCTCGCCGACGAGCTGCAAACGGTTCATGACGGCGAGCTGGTGGTGATCGCGTGAGCGGCGGACGCACGCTGTGAGTGCGGCTCGTCTGGATGTAGGGTCCGCTGTGCAGACTATCGCTGTTGATCGTGGTCCGCCCAGCCGACCCTACACTTCCTGAAGAGCCACTCAGCCTGCGGCGATTCGACTCGCCGAAAAGAGGATACCGAGGTCTTGTATTCGGCGGCGGTCGCCGATATTACTGGATAGCCGTGTCCTGTATTGTGGCGAACGCGTCCCGCCCTCCGAGGTTCCTTCTCATGCTCAGCGAAAACACCATCGCTATCGTCAAGGCCACCGCACCCGCCGTCGCGGCGCACGCCGAAGCGATCACCAGCCGCTTCTACGGCCTCATGTTCGCCGGCAATCCCGAAGTCAAAGCCTTCTTCAATCAGGCCCATCAAACGTCCGGCGGTCAGCCAAGGGCGTTCGCCGGGGCGATCTGCGCCTACGCCGCGAACATCGACAACCTTGGGGCGCTCGGTCCGGCGGTAGAACTGATCGCGCAGAAGCATTGCGCTCTGATGATCAAGCCCGAGCACTATCCGATCGTCGACAAGCACCTGCTCGTCGCGATCAAAGACGTGCTGGGCGACGCCGCGACCGACGAAGTCATCGCCGCCTGGGCCGAGGCCTATGGATTGCTCGCCCAAGTTCTGATCGGTCGCGAGGCCGAGATTTACAAGGAACAGGCCGCGTCAAATGGCGGCTGGAACGGGTATCGGCCGTTCGTCGTCGATCGCAAAGTTCGCGAATGCGAAATCGTGACGTCGTTCTACCTCAAGCCGCAGGACGGAGGCCCGCTGCCGGCGTTCAAGCCGGGCCAATACGTGACCGTGAATATCGAGCATCCCACGACGCCGACCTCGCCGCGGAACTACAGCCTGTCGGATCGACCGGGGCGAGACTACTTCCGCATCAGCGTGAAGCGTGAGCCGGGTTCGCCTCCCGGACTCATCTCGAACTACCTGCATGACAAAATCGAAGCAGGCGACGTGCTTTCGATCGGCCCGCCTTGCGGAGAGTTCAAGATCGAGGTCGAGCAGGTCGGCAGCCGGCCGATCGTGCTGATCTCCGGCGGCGTGGGACTCACGCCGATGCTTTCGATGCTGAACACGCTCGCCGATCGCGGCGTCGATGTGCCGATCCATTTCATCCACGGAACACGCAACAGTTCGACCCATGCGCTGGGCGACGAGGTCCGGCGAATCGCAGCCGAGCGGCCGAACGTTCGCGTACACGTCGTCTACAGCGATCCGCTCGCGGGCGACGAAGTCGGCACGCATTGCGATCATGTCGGGCTGATCGACGTGCCGCTGCTCGAAAAACTGTTGCCCGGCATGGACGGCGAGTTCTATCTTTGCGGACCGAAGCCCTTCATGGCCTGCCTGTATCACGGACTGATGGAACACGGCGTGCCCGACGCTCAGATCCACTTCGAGCTCTTCGGCCCGAAGCAGGATCTGGTCCTTCCCGCCGCAACCGCAGGGACCGGCTCGCCGCTCGGCGCCGCCCGTTCGTGACGCAAGGAGCATTGCATGTTCACTCGCTCGGGGCTGCACGCGATTCGCGCGATGACGGTGCTCGCACGCCTGGAAGGCGGCGCGTACGGCGGCACGCACCACATCGCGAGCTCGGGCAGCATTCCCCCGAGCTACGTGAGCAAGGTGCTGCAAGCTCTCGTGCGCGCCGGGCTGGTCGAGTCTCACAAAGGGCCGGGCGGCGGCTTTCGCCTGGCCCGGCCCGCCGAGCGGATCACACTGTGGGAGACCGTCGCGCCCTTCGACGGGCTGAGCCAGCGCGGCGGCTGCGTGCTGGGCCTGTCGGAGTGCTCCGAGAAGCACCCCTGCGCCCTGCACGACGACTGGAAGGACATCCGCGGCAAATACCTCGAGACGATGCGCCGCACGACTCTCGCCGAACTCAACGCCTCGTCAACGAACTCGCCGATCCGGGATTTTTTGACGATGCGGGTCGGGGCGGAGTGAACGCCGTTGAAAACCGCCTCTACGGCGAGCGCCCAGGTTGTCGATCGGCAGATGTCGCCTCGATCAACGCTTCCGCCGCTTCTTTCGCGGCATCGACGAAGGGCATGAGGACGAGGTTGGCTCCCTCCTGCGTGAGAGCCTCCGCATCTTGCACGTGATGGGCCGTAAGAGCCACTTTGCCGGTGTAACCGTGGTCGCGCAGCGCGTGCAGCAGGGCGAGGTTCGTCTCGCGGCGGGGAGCCGTGCAGATCACCCAGCGGGAGTGCGGCAACGGCAGCGATGCCGCCAGCTCGGGGTCTTCGACGTCGCCGTACTGCGCCGCGTAACCATGCTGCTGCCACGTCGCGATCACCTGCGGGTCGAAGTCCACGCCAAGCACCTGGACGCCCTGCTGTCGCAACGAACGCGCGAGATTGTGACCGTACCGGCCGAGACCGCACAAGATATAGTCGGCCTCGTGGGGCTCGATGGCTTCCGCGAGTTGCTCGCGATGCGGAATCGTCCGCTCGAAGATCGACAGCAGCGGCGCGAGGCGTTCGTAGATGGGATGCGAGTACAGAATCAGGTAAGTCGAAAGACCGATCGTGACGAGGCCGACGAGCGTGATCAGGGCCATCGTCTCCTCTTCAACATGCCCCACCGAGACGCCGAGCGCTCCCAGGATCAGCGAGAACTCGCTGATCTGCGCGACCGTCAGGCCGGCGAGAAAGCTCGTTCGCTTGCGGTAGCCCATATAGCCCATGATCGCCATCACGATCATCGGATTGCCGATCAACACGAACAGCGACAGCAACGTCGCCGGCAGCAATTGCGTGCCGACGAGCGCGAGATCGAGCCCCGCGCCGAGTTCGATGAAGAAGAACAGCAACAGGAAGTCGCGCAGGCTCACGAGGCGCCCCCCGATGGCGTCGCGGAAGGGCGTCGATGCCAGCGAGACTCCCGCGAGAAACGCCCCGACCTCTCTGCTGAACCCCATGGAATCGCCGATGCTCGCCAACGCCATCGCCCAGGCGATCGTGAACAGCACGAGCAGTTCCTGTGAGCGCGCGAGCCACTGCGCGAGGTAGGGCAGCACGAACTTCATGAGCAGCGCGATCGCACCGAGGAACACGCCCCCCTTCACGACGATCAGCAGCATCGCCCACACCGGATGCGTCGCTTCCGCCTGAGCGCCGAACGCCGAAAGGGCGATCATCGTCAGCACGACGACGATGTCCTGCACGATGAGGAAGCCCACCGCGATGCGGCCGTGCAACGCATCGATCTCGCGCTTGTCCGACAGCAGCTTCACGATGATGATCGTGCTCGAAAACGTGAGCGCGACCGCGACGTACACCGACGGCACCACGGC
This sequence comes from Planctomycetaceae bacterium, assembly GCA_013813775.1. GTDB lineage: Bacteria > Planctomycetota > Planctomycetia > Planctomycetales > Planctomycetaceae > JACCRE01. Next base: position 1,551 of record JACCRE010000097.1, on the reverse strand, counting down.
GAAGCCCAGCGCGAGGCAGATCAGAAACCCCACGATCGACGTGAACGCGACCTGCCCCAGACCCGTCGCCAGCGCGACCCGCCCCATGCTGCGAATCGCCTGCAGATCCAGCCTCAGCCCGACGAGGAACAGCAGAACCGCGATCCCCATCCGCGCGAACAGTTCCAGCTCATCGCCGGCGGTGGCGATGCCCAGCCCCACCGGACCGACGCAAATGCCGACCGCGATAAAGGTCACGATCAGCGGCTGCCGCAACAGGATGCCGAGCGCGCCGAGGCCGGCCGCGATGATCAGAATCGCCGCGAACTCGTCGAAATGGCTCAAGGTGCTTCCCATCGTCTCCCCGGAAGTCGTCTTCCTGCGGCGATCCGCTCGTCGAGGTTGTACCTCAGACCGCTTCGCTGCGTAACCGTTGGAAACAGCGAATCGCGGCCAAGTCGAAGCCGCCAGAAGTGTGCTTCGTGATGCGTTCACGAATTGGTTGGAACCGGCCGAAGGTTCTTGTTCTGATGACGCGCAAAGTTCGAGGCTGAGTTGAGCGGCAGCGAGCCTGTTCTGGGGCCGTGTTCTGTCCAGCGGCTTGTTGGCATTCACCGGCGGCTCAACGTGACCGGCCCATGACCGGGCCTGTGCATCGAAAGTGGGGCGTCGATGGGAATGCTGCGTGAGTTCAAAGAGTTCGCGCTGAAGGGCAACGTGATCGACCTCGCGGTCGGGATCATCATCGGCGCCGCCTTCGGCAAGATCGTCAGCTCGCTGGTCGCCGACGTGATCATGCCTCCTCTCGGCATCTTGATCGGCAAGGTCAACTTCACGGACCTCGCGATCACGCTCGGCACCAAAGCCGATGGAGAACCCGTCCTGCTGCGCTACGGCGCGTTCCTGCAGGAAGTCTTCAACTTCCTGCTGATCGCCGCCGCTGTGTTCCTGCTCGTCAAAGTCATCAACACGGCCCGCCGACGGATGGAACGGAAGGCCGAAACCGACCCCCAAGCCCCCGAAGTCCCCGCCGAGATCAAACTCCTCACGGAGATTCGCGACAGTCTTCGGAATCCGCCGGCCAAGGCTTGACCGGACCGTCATCGTCAGGAGCGAGCCGAGATCCCGCCCTCGACGTCCGCGACGAGAATCGAGCCTGTTGTTCGAGGCGTTCCTCACGGTTTCGTGGTCCGTTCCAGGTTGTCGTTTTGTCGGCAGTCCGCCGCGAGCGATCGGCGAAACGGATTCGCCGACCGCTCGCGTGCGTCCCGCTCGATTCGAGGGGTGCTCGAACCGCCGTAAAAACAGGGGACGTCCCCTTCCGTCTCGGCCCAGTTCGTGGCTGCCTCGTCCGTGAGGCAGGTCGGGGCGCACTCTGAGCGCCCGTGTCCTCGAAGGGGCCGGTGTTAAGGGCTGCGTTCCATGCAGCCTACAGGTGCCGTGGCCTAGTGCGGACATCTCGTAAGTGTAGCATCGTCTCCAAGACACTTTTCATCACCTGTGGTATCCGATGATTCCCGGCACCGCTACATACAGATCGACCTGCCGCTACAGTCACCAGTGATCCGCATT
>JACCRE010000050.1 GCA_013813775.1 Planctomycetaceae bacterium | reverse complement strand
CTGCGGCGGATGCGGATCAGCTACGACCGGCTGGCAGAAACGATCGACGCCTTCGCGATGCTCGCCATGACCGTGATCAACTTCCGCATCTGGCACCACGACCTCGGACAGGTCAATTAATGTCTTAGGGGTTTTCTGTTGGCTTCTAAGGCAATAACGTCAAGGCCGGCCGCTCTTTGCAGAGCGGCCGGCCTTGATCATGGCGAATACGGCTAGACGTCACCCTTTCACGAGCGAACGGTTTCATCAACTCACGGGAGCGGCGCACCGCCGCAGATGCCTGCATCGACTGAACCATGAAACGGAGGCGAGCCACCAGTGGCACCTGCACCGGGTGCCGTTTGTCTCACGCGCTGACGACTTCCAACTCGTTGCGGATCGCGCCGATGCCGGTGATGCGGCGGACCGATTCTTGCGCGATCTGCTTTTGGTAGTAGCTCTTCACCGCGCCGCGGATGATGACGTCGTGCTGGTCGAAATCGACGCGAAGATCCCGTCCGTTGAAGTGAGGATTGCGGGCGAGCGTGTTTCGCACCAGGTCGCGGACTTCGTGGGTTTGATCGAACTGTAATGTCTGGGGCATGATCCATCCGGCTCCCGAGGGCTGGGAGCAGTCGCGTGGGGGGCACCTGTTTGAAAGCTCGCCGAGCCTTCAGAAGCACCGGGGACGGGTGAAAGTCGTTCAGGCGCGAAACCTTCGCGCCCCACTCACCCATCGACAGGTCGGCCGAATGATACGTCGCCGAAATCGACGTTTTGCATCGGGCTTGACCCGAAATTGGTCTGGTGGCGGAAAAACCGGAACTCAGACGAATTCGGAGCGGCCAGTTTCGCTGATCGGCAGCGTTTCCGCGAGTCACCTTTTCGGCGGTGCGTCAAGAATCCGCACAATTTCACCAGAAACAAATGAAGTCGGCATCAATGTGACCTAATTGGACGGATCGTCGCGTTCTCGCCGACGACGCGTCGGAGGAAAGGGGCATTTTGGTCCTTCAGTGACACTCGGTGGATAGGATTGGGAATCTGATGTTCGGAAAGACTCGAAGCCGATATCCAAGGCTACGATAACGACAACTCACGTTGCCGAACTGAAGAACGACAGGTCGTCATGCGGCAGCTCGCGGCACAGCAGCTTTCGGATTTTCCCGCGGTCTCGCCCGAGGCCGTCAATCGCTGGACGCATGCCGCCGGGTTCGCCGCGAGTCTACCGGCGGCCGCGGTGCTGATGATCGTCGCCGCCCGAATCGCCGATCCCGTGATCGTCGCCGGGTTTGGGGTGTACTGCATGGCGCTCGCGGGGCTTTACGCGGCGTCGGCCCTGTCGCACGGGTTTGAAGAGCGGCCTCGCGTCAGGAAAGCCTTCCGCACCGCTGATCAGGTCTGCATCTACCTGATGATCGCGGGCACGTTTACGCCGTTCGCGGCGGCCTATCTGCGCACGCCGTTCGGCCTCGCCCAATTGGGCGGCATGTGGCTGCTCGCGCTGGTCGGCATCGTCTTACGGATCCAACGCCGCGGAGCCTTGATCGGGCCGCTCGACGTCGCCTTTTGTTTGCTGATGGGCTGGATCCCGCTGTTCTCGCTCGGAGAGATCTTCTCGGTCGCCGGCATCGACGGACTCGGCCTGATCCTCGTCGGCGGGGCCTTTTACAGCGGCGGCACGGTCTTCCTGCTCAACGACCACCGCAACCCGTACCTGCACGGCGTCTGGCATCTCGCCACGCTCGCCGGCACCGCGTGCCACTACGCGTTTTTGCTCTTCTTTGTGGCCTTGGCGTAATGGCGAGCGGCAGGCGCCGGCCCGCCGATGCTTTCAATCGCGGCCTCGCGAAGAATTGCCACGATCGTCGGGTGACGCGACCGCTGTCGCCGAAGTTCGGGGAAGTGTCGCCAAACGCCGACAACGCGTGTTGACAACTGCCGACACCGGTGCGAAGCTGTCTCGGCTGGCGATTCGTGAAATCCTCGGGTTCGGCCCACGCATACGGCAGGCTCTTTTGCCCCGGCGCGACCCGCGGAGCCTGCATCGTCTCGGTCTACGGCACGCCTCGCAACCCGGCCGGCCACGCCCGCTATCTCCTCAGCCGCATCGACGGCTGCGAGCACTGCTGATAAGGATGAGCGCCTGTGAAGAACGAAGAGTACGATTTCGAACTCGTGATGGACGGCCGGCACGAACTGACCGACGCCTTGGCCGACGCGCTGTTCGAGGCGGGCTGCGACGACGGTACGCCGGCGACGGTGGACGGCGTGCTGCGGATCGGTTTTACCCGAGAGGCAGAGAGCTTCGAGGCCGCAGTCCTCTCAGCCGTCCGTGACGCCGAATCGGCGGGCCTCGGCCTGCGCGTGGCCCGTGTCGAGCCGAGCGACCTGGTCGGCGCGTCGGAAATCGGACGACGGCTCGGCCGCTCACGCGAGGCCGCTCGCAAGTATGTCCTGGGTGAGCGCGGACCGGGCGGCTTCCCGCCGGCGGTGGGCGAAGGCATCTGGCGGTGGGCCGACGTCGCCGAATGGGCGACCGCCCACGGCCTCGCCAGCGACCCACTCGACGTAGGTCACGCCCGCGAGACCGCGGCGATCAACGACGTGCTGGATTTACGCCGCCACGTCGAGACGCAGTCCGACGTCCTCCGCCTTTGGCGGGCCGTTCGTCCGGCGTCGTGAGCGTCGTCCTTCCAGATCTCAGAAGTGCCGCTCGCCACCGTAGGAGAGAACGGAAGGATTGAGAAGGTGGAAGTCAGAAGAGTCGAAAGCGACGGACGAATCGCGTGAAAGTCGGAGATTCGCGTCTTCCGTTCTCGCTTCTTCCATTCCCACTAAACCCGGACCGCGCTTTCCCGTTCCTGCGGCGCTTCGTACTCGGCCAGGAACTCCAGGAACTCGCGGTGGTGTTCCTGTTCGTCGCCCATGATCGTGATGCACATGTCCTGCGTGACGTAGTCGACGCCGTCGCACAGTTCGACGATCTTGTGGTACTGCTGGATCGCGCTCGCCTCGGCGTCGAGCACGCCGCGAATCACCGCCACCACGTCGCGCGTGTCCTTCGACGGCTGGAGGGTGTCCTGCGTCGCCCGGAAGTCCTTGCTGCCGGGGATCGTGCCGCCGAGCACGTGAATTCGTCGCGCGAGTTGCTGGGCGTGACCGAGTTCGTCGGGAATGTCCGTCCGCAACGACTCCTTGATCTCCTGCGCGCGGATGCCGGCGAGGTTGGTCGACGCCGCTATGTAGTTCTGGATCGTCTCGAGTTCCGACCAGTAGGCCGCGATCAGTTCCTTGATGATTTGGTCGTTTTTCTGCGTATCGATCGTCGGTGCCGCCATCGGATTCGCCCGCCTCCCGTTCCGGTTCTGAAAAGTCGCGGGCATTCTTTCGGCAAACGCACTTCACGGCCATTCGGGACATCGCCGGGGTTCGGTGCGGGGAATTCCCGATGCCAGCTGCGCCGTGATGCCTTCTCAATAATCGAGGCTCGCACCGCCTTCGGCTTCGATCGCTTGACCTGTGACGAAGCTCGAGTCCTCGGTCGCGAGAAAGAGTGCGATGCGGCCGATCTCTTCCGGCGAAGCCATGCGGCCGAAGACCTGCAACGCCGCAACTCGAGCGAGGGCCGACTGTGGATCGGCGAGCGACGCGGCCCAATGTCGCATCAAGGGCGTATCGACGTTGCTCGGCAGAATCGCGTTGACGCGAACGCCGTCGGGGCCGGCTTCGATCGCCAGCGCCTTCGTGAGACCAACCTGCGCCGCCTTCGTGGCGCAGTACGCCGTGGAAAGATGCTGACCCAGCACGGCGGTCATGCTCGACATGTTGACGATCGTGCCGCGCGTCTTCCGCAAGTGCGGCATGGCGTATTTACAGCCGGCGAACGTCGAGAGGTAGTTGACCCGCATCAGACGTTCCATGTCTTCGACGCCGGTCTCGTCGATGGGCGTCGCATCCGGATGCACGCCGGCGTTATTGACGAGACAATCGATGCGACCGAAGCGGGTCGCGACGTCGTCGATGACGCCGCGCAGCCGCTCGTGGTCGGCGACGTCGCAGGCGAAGGCGGTCGCGGTGCCGGGACCGGCGTCGGTCAGTTCCACGGCGAGCGACTCGGCGGCGTCTGTGTCGCGATCGAGGATGGCGACATGGCCTCCCTCGCGGCAGAAGACCCGGCAACACCCTTCGCCGATCCCCTTCGCCCCGCCGGTCACGATGACGACCCGGTTTTCGAATCGCATGGAGAACTCAGTCTTGTTGGGTGACATGCCTTCGCCGTCGGCGAAGGCATGTTCCGCGTTCGCATGCTTACGGCCATTGGGCCGAAAGCATGCCACAGCCGTTGACTTGAGCGTGCCATCGGACGTTTGCACTGGCGGAGCCAGCGGCACCCAACGCGCTCGCTCTCCGTCGGGAACGGGAACGATCATACCGGTCGTGCGGAACGTGCGGCGAGTGAACGCGAAGCGGCGGACTCGGCGTTTGACGTAGCCCGGCAGTGACGTAGGTTTGCGTCGCGGTGTCGCCCCTCGTCAACACCCAGAGTCCGCCCTGCGATGTCCGATGCCTCGAAAATGAGCCCAGCCGATCTCCTGGCCGACTTGAAGACACAGGCCGGCGGCGCCGAGCACCTGTCGGGAGGCGTTCTCGACGCCCTCGACGATCTGGAGCTCGACCTGTCGGACCTCGGCGATCTGTCGATGGACGAATTCGGCGACGGAGAGCATGTCTCGTCGGCGTCGAGACCTCGCGGGGCCTCCGGCAACGCCCGGCTGAGCCAGCTCTTCGACCGGGTCAACGATTTGCTCGGCGGCAAGAAGCAGGACACCGAAAAGTTCGTCCCGCGCTCTCCCGAGAGCCTCGAACAGACGGGGATGACGTTCGAAGAAGTCGAACGACTCATCCTGAAGTATCTGCTGTCGAAGGGTTCGAGCACGGGCAGAATCATCTGCGCGCAGATCAAGCTCCCTTTCGGCATCGTCGATGCCATTCTCAAGCAGCTCAAGCACGAGCAGTTGCTCGGCTTCCGCGGCGCGGCGGAGATGGGCGACTACGAGTTTCAGATCACCGACTACGGTCGTGAGCGGGCGAAGCGCTACAACGAAGAGTGCTCGTACTTCGGCTCGGCTCCCGTTCAGCTCAAAGACTATCTTGAGGCGATGGCGGCCCAATCGATCGCCAAGCAGCAGGCGACCGAAGACGACCTGAAACGCGCTTTCGCCGATTTGATCATGGACAAGACCATGCTCGATCGGCTCGGACCCGCCATCAACAGCGGACGCGGCATGTTCCTGTTCGGCGAGCCGGGCAACGGCAAAACGAGCATCGCCGAACGCATCACCCGCTGTTTCGGCAGCACGATCTGGATTCCGCGATCGCTGGGCATCGACGGCGACATCATCCGCGTGTTCGATCCCGGCGTTCACGAAGAAGTTCCCGTCCACACCGGAGACGGCCTGTTCGACCTGTCGGGCGTCGACGGACGTTGGGTGCAGATCGTGCGTCCGACCGTCGTCGCGGGCGGTGAGCTCACGATGCGCGAGCTCGAAGTCTGCCAGAACATGCAGACGAAGATCTGCGAGTCGCCGCTGCAACTCAAATCGAACTGCGGCACGCTCGTGATCGACGACTTCGGCCGTCAGTCGATGCCGGTGGACGTGCTGCTCAACCGCTGGATCGTGCCGCTCGAAAAACGGTACGACTTCCTCAACCTGCCGAGCGGCAAGAAGATTCAGGTGCCGTTCGACCAGCTCATCATCTTCTCGACGAACCTCGAACCGCGCGATCTCGTCGACGGGGCCTTCCTGCGACGTATTCCGTACAAGATCCAGGTTCCCGACCCCAGCAAAGACCACTTCATCGAGCTGCTGAAGCTCTTCTCGCCGATGATGGGCTTCGAGTTCGACAAAGACGCCGTCGAATATCTCATCAAAACGCACTACGAAGCCGTCGGCCGCCCGTTCCGCGCCTGCCAGCCTCGCGACTTACTCTTGCAGGTCAAAAACTTCTGCTCCTACCGCCGCACCCAAAAAATGATGACGAACGAAGCGTTTGATTTCGCAGTGGAGAATTATTTCAGCGTGATGTAAAGAGAACGGGAGAACGGAGGAGTGAAGGAGGGAGAATCAATGGATCGGGAGCCGGCGAGACGATTCGAAGATTTGATCGTTTGGCAGAAGGCTCATGCGCTGGTGCTCACGATCTATCGAACGACTGAATCGTTTCCGCGAACGGAAACTTATGGGTTAACGTCGCAACTTCGACGTTCCGCCGTCTCGATTCCCGCCAATATCGCCGAGGGATTCAGGAAGCGAGGCCGAAGTGATAAAGCCCGCTTTCTGAACATCTCGCAGGGTTCTCTCGAAGAGACGCGGTATTATCTGATTCTGGCTCGCGATCTAGTATTACAGTTGTATTTCCCTCTTGGGGCTACCGCGGGTCCTGTAGTGACAAGCTTGGGCGAGGGCTTGATGGCGCCGCCTCCAGAGAGAGCGGGCAAGAGTCCGTTCCTGATCCAAGACGCG
>JACCRE010000021.1 GCA_013813775.1 Planctomycetaceae bacterium | reverse complement strand
GTTCACGCCGAGCGTGCCGAGCGGCCCCGCTTCGGGATGCCAGCGAAGCATCAGCAGGCCGACGGCGTAACGGCAGAGCGCGCCGCATGCTCCGCCGCCGGCGACCGCCACGATCGAAGTCCACACTGGCGGCGTCACGCTTTCAAATCTCCTTCGTCGAGGATCTCGCCGAGGAAACCACCGAACACACGGAAGTCACGGAAAGGGAACCACGAAACACACGCAAGGCGCCTTTCAGCCGTGACTTCCGTGGTCTGATCGTTTCGTGTCGTTCGCGTGTTTCGTGGTTCTTCTCGTCACGGAGCGGCGACCTTCCAGAGTTTCGTGTCGGTGCGGATGTAGAGGGCGTTGTCCGCGAGGGCCGGCGGGCAGCTCAGCGGCTCGCCGATCTCATTCTCGGCGAGGATCTCGCCCTTCTCGCCGCTGACGTCGACGACCTTCACAACGCCCTCGCGCGTCGGGCAGTAGAGACGACCGTCGGCGGCGCTTGGCGTGCCCCAGTAGGAACCGCCGAGACGCATCTGCCAGAGGACTTCACCCGTCTTCGCATCGCCGCAATTGAGAACGCCCGAGCCGTTGATCGTGTAGACGCGGCCGTGATACACGACGGGGCTGACGAACGAGCAGTTGAGCTTCGGGGTGCGCCACAGCGTCTCGGGGCTCGATCCACCGGCGGGAGGCCGGATCGCGGTCACGCCGTTGTTGGGCACGAACACGATGCCGTCCGCCGCGACGACCGACGACAGAGTCGAACCGCCCCCGGCGAAACTCCACGCCGTCTTGCCGGACGTCGGTTCGACAGCCGTCACGTCTTTCGCGCCTTCGAGCAAGACCAGTGGGCCGTCATCGCTGTTGAAGACGACGGGGCTCGTCCAGTTCGCTTTGCGGAAGCGATCGATCTTCCAGCGATTCTCTCCCGTGTCGGCGTCGAGACCGATCGCGAACGAGGCGTCGTCGGTCTCCAGTTGGCACACGAGCGTATCGCGAGTCAACACCGGGCTGCTCGCCATCCCCAGACTGTTCGTCGCGTTGGGGTAGTCGTACATCAATCCGCGGTACCACAGCAGATTGCCGTCGGCGTCGAGGCAAATGAGATCATTGCTGCTGAAGAAGGCGTAGACGCGTTCGGCCGTGGCCACCGGAGTCGGCGTCGCGACCCGCATCTCCTGATTGACGACCGTGCGGCCCGTCGCCCAGAACTGCCGATGCCAGCGCGGCTTGCCCGACGTTGCGTCGAAGCACGACACGTGCAGACGCTCGTTGCTGGGCCCGCTGCTGCTCGTGACGTAAACCGTCTCGCCGACGATCACCGGCTGCGAAAACCCGACGCCCGGCAGCTCGGCGATCCAGGCGACGTTCTTGTCGGCGGACCATTCGACGGGCGGGTTCGCCTCGTCGGTCGCGCCGGTCGCCGCGGGACCGCGAAACTGCGGCCAATCGGCGGCGGAAAGGGAGGACGCGAGAAGTGCGACGTTCAGGGAGAGCGGAAGAAGTGAGACGTGAGAAGTCAGAAGAGCGGTCCACGACGGGAGAAGCCGGCGAAGTCGGATCCTTTCACCTCTACCGTTCTCACCTCTACCGTTCTCACTGAGAAGGACGATTCGCATATCGATGCCGGACAAAAAAATCGTTGACGGAAACATGTTCAGCTTCCCTCTCCCCAGGGAGAGGGAAGGACGAATCCGGGCCGCGGCTAAACTCTTTTCATCGGGCCGGCAGAACCGCCTGGCCCGAAGGATCGGCGACGCGAAGCTGGAACTTGTAGTCCTGCGCCCAGTCCTCGGTTTGTTCGTTCTGCAAGAGCTTGATCAGGATCGAGTTCTCTCCGGCCTTGAGTCGCGCCGGGATCCGGTACTGATCCATCGTCATGCCGCGGTGGTACTCCTCGCGGCCGAACAGATACTCGCCGTTGAGCCACAGCTTCCACGCGTTTTGCGTGCCCAGTCTCAACTCGACGGGCTGGCCTTTCGGAGAATCGAACGTCGCGACGAGGTACGTCGCCGAGCCTTTCCAGTTGTCGAACGTCTTGCCGACGTCGACGACGCCGTAGCTCGACTCGGTCGAGATCGGCCGCCAGCGAATCTCGCCGAGTGGCCCTTCGTACGCGGCATCGAGATCGATCTGACCCTCGGGAGGATGCGCGACGTCGAAGCCCTTTTGCTCCCGATTGTCGAAAGGGCCGACGGCATGCCAGGAGGTGACGAACCCGAAGTGCCGCTGCAAGTCGACGTCGACGCCGCGCTCTTTGAGGGCTTTCACGATCGTCGTGACCTGATCGTCGTCGACGGCGCCGGACAACGCCTTCTCGTAGGCGGCTTTGGCTTCGTCAGGTTTGCCGGATTTGGCGAGTTCCTCGGCTTCGCCGATCCAGTGGCCGACGGCGTCGCGCCGCAGTTCCGCGCTCGGATCGGTGAGCAGATTCGGCAACAGCTTCTTCGCAGCGTCGGGGTCGGCGCGTGCCAGCAACTCGAAGGCGAGCCGTCGCGCTCGTGCGCCATGCCGTTGTGGTTCGTTGACGAAGGCGATGAGGTCTTTGGTCGGTAACGCCGTACTCGATTCTTGCGCCTGGTCGGCGATGGTCTCGACGGCGGAGCGCAGCAGGTTCTCGGCGAGCGGATTGGAACTCTCGAAGCCCGCGAGAATCGTCGGCAGGGATTCCGGTGTTGCCTCGGCGAGGCTTCTCGCCGCCTTGGCCGCCTCGATACTGTTCGCACCTTCACGGCCGATCGCATTGACGATCTCAAGTGCGTCGCGGATCTGCTGCGAGTCGGCGGCGAAGACGTGATGGCCACCCACGGCAATCACCACGCACAGCGAAAAACATCGGAATTGCATACGGAACCTTCGGTCAGGAAAGCTGTGATGCGCATCTTAGCCGTCCAAGGGTTGGCCCGGTATCGTCGTCGCAAGCGGCGGGATCGGTCTGGCCGATCTAAAAGGCCAACTGCTAAAACAGGAGACAGAAGTCAGGAGACAGGAGTCAGAAGAGAGCGGTTGCACGCGGCGACAGGATGTTCTTGACTCCCTGTCTCCTGGCTTTCTGTTCCCTCGCTCCTCGTTCCTTCCACTTTCTCTCAAACCTGCCACTTCGCGACTTCGCCACGCGTGCACCGACGGTGCCGTCCGGCTGGCGCGAATCCATGTCTTTTGCCCCTGATTCCAGGGGATTGCATTGTGCCTAGCGCCGCGACATCCTGCCGCCCGGTTTTTGCCACGCTGCTGCTCGTCGCGGCGGGCGCAGGATCTGCGTGCGCCGAGGATCGCCTCGCATTCGCAAACCGCCCGGCCGATGAATCGCCCTTCTACGAGCACAGCACGCATCCACGCGAAGCGGCGGCGCTAGGTCTTGTGCCGGAAGGCGGGACCGCGACATACGTCGCGCCCCAAGTGTTCGACCCTGCCGTGTCGGAGGCACACCAACCCGTTGTTCCGTTAGGCTATCAGGACGCGGATCTTCCGCCGACGGTGCAGCCCACTTTCACGCCCTACGCCTCGCAGCCCGTCGTCGAGCGAAGCGAGTGGCACCTGTTGCCGGGCGACCCCTTGTTCCGCACGTTCATCGCAAGTGTGCATGCCCCTCGCATGTCGGGCGAGGTGGTGAACGACGACGATCAGGGCACATTGCTCGACGTCTCGATCGGAGGCCGTATCCCGATCCTCCGCAAAGGAACGCTCGGACCTCAGGCCCAAGGCTGGGAACTGCAGGTCTATGGCGCTGCACTGACTCGATTGTCGATGGACAGACAGTCCGACGTCGAAGCGACGGACTACAAGTTCGGGCTGCCGCTCGTCTGGCGCAGCGGTCCGACCGCCGTCAGTTTGGGATATGACCACGTCAGCTCGCACATCGGCGACGAGTACCTGATTCGCAATCCCGACTTCGAGCGCATCAACTACGTTCGCGATGCCTTCGCGCTCATGGTCATGCATGACCTGACCGAGTCCGTCTCCGTCTACGGCGAAGCGAACCGCGCCTTCCATACGAGCGGCGGCGCCGGCCAGTGGCACTTCCAGCTTGGGGCGGAGTACCAGCCCTATGTCACGCCGGGTTTCCGCGGGGCTCCCGTCGTCGCGGTCAACACGTTGCTCCGCGAAGAGTTCAACTACGAGGGCAGCTTGGGAGTCGTCGCCGGCTGGCAGTGGCGTGGGTTGACGTCGAACGATCTGTTGAGGCTGGGCGTCACGACGTACATCGGTCCCAGTCGCCAGTTTTCGTTCTACGACCGCTACGAACGCCTGTTCGGGGCCGGCATCTGGTACGACTTCTAATCGATCTCGGGAGGCTCGGCCGCTTCGATCGGGCCTTCTCCGTCGGGAGCGGCCTCGGGTTCCACCCGCGCCACGACGAACCACAGGACGATGGCGATCGCGAGGCCGATAAGGAACGCCGCCACGATCCAGAACAGACAGGACGACCCCACGTCGCCTGTCGTTTCTTCACCGACCATGATGGAACTCCTTGGGCGGACTATCGCTTGCGGAAGACGACCTGTCCGGTGCGGTCGAAAGGATTGCTGCGGGTCCGACGCACACGTTCAAAGCCGCGATCCGACATCAACGTCGTGAGTTGTCGCGCCGAGAGCTTCGGACCAACGTCGAGTGCGGCGATGCCGCGATTTCGAAGCACGCGGAAGATCTCGTCGGCGGCGGATTCGGCGTCGGGCGGATCGAGGTGATGTCCGACGATGCCGCTGGCGTTCACGACATCGACGGTTTCGTCGGCGACGGCTGCGCCCTCGTCGTCGAAAAATGTTTCGACGACCGACCCCACGACGAAGCGAACGTCTCGTCCGTGATCGGCTGCGGCGCGGGCTCCAAGCTCATTCGCGACTTCGACGAGCGGCGGCGCGAACTCGATGCCGATGATCTTCGAACCCGCCGGCACCAACGACGCCAGCACACGCGTCGATTCGCCGATGCCGCACCCCAGATCGAGCACGAGCAACGGGCGATCGGGAATCAGCCCCGCAAGCGAGCTCGCGATCGTGCGGCGATTCGCCCAAGCCTGGCGTCCGTTGACGGCTGCGAACTCGGCGGGCGTCATCGCCGAGTAGGCGCGCCGAGCATCGCCTGGCACGGTCGTGCGGAAATCGATGCCTCGCTTCCGCAGCGATCGCTCGGTTCTCCACTGCCGCCAACAGACGGCAAGCAACTGTTCCGATACAGAGGTCGCATGATCGAGCACCGCCGTCGATGGGGAAGTGGCGGGCACGATCATGAGATGCGATCCGGCGGCGAACGTCGGCTAGTATGGTACTGCAGCGTCACGGAAAAGCCCGTCGGTTGCAACCGACGGCTCTCGCGGTTTCGCTATCGGTGTTTTTACCCACAGATTGGAGCGGCTTGAGTGACCGACGTTCCGCGAACCGGAACCGTTTATCTCGTGGGTGCCGGCCCGGGTGATCCGGGACTGCTCACGCTGCGCGGCCGCGAGTGTTTGGAAGCGGCCGACGTGGTGCTCTATGACGGTCTTGTTTCACCCTTGTTGCTGCGTCATACCCAAGCGACTTGCGAGCGGACGAGCCGCGCCGCGGGGCCGAACGGAAAGCGCATCGAGCAGGCCGAGATCAACGCACGCCTCATCGCGGCCGCGAAGGCCGGCAAGACAGTCGTGCGGCTGAAGGGAGGCGACCCGTTCCTGTTCGGTCGCGGCAGCGAAGAGGCCGCCGCGCTCGCCGCGGAGGGCATCCCTTTCGAGGTGGTGCCCGGAGTGACCGCTGCCATCGCTGCGGCGACGTATGCGGGTCTCAGTTTGACGCACCGAGAAATCGCCAGCTCGGTGGCGTTCATCACTGGCCACGAACATCCCGCGAAACCCGGTTCATCGCTCGACTACGAGGCGCTCGCCCGCTTCCCCGGCACACTCGTGTTCTACATGGGTCTGCACCGGCTCGGTGCGATCGCCGCGGCACTCATCGCAGCCGGCAAGAAGGCCGAAACGCCCGCTTGCGTCGTCAGTCGCGCGACGACGCCGCTGCAACGAACTGTGGAAGGTGCGTTGGGCGACCTGGCGGCGTTGGTACGCGACGCTGATCTGCATGCACCGTCCCTGATCGTGGTCGGCGAATGCGTCCGCCAGCGCCAGGACATTGCCTGGTTCGAGCACAAGCCGTTGCTCGGCAAACGGGTGGGCGTGACGCGACCTGAACATCAGGCGGACGGCGTTGTCGATGCGTTGCTGAAACTCGGCGCTCAACCGGTGCTGATGCCGCTGGTGGAAATCCTGCCGCCGGAGGATTGGGCCGCCGTCGATCGCGCGATCGCTGCGCTGCCCGACTACGACTGGCACGTGTTCACCAGTGCGAACGGCGTCGACGGCTTCCTCGGACGACTCTGGGAGCGAGGCGACGACTTACGAACTCTCGCCGGTTCACGGATCGCCGCGATCGGACCGGCGACGGTCGAGCGATTGAGGGCCTTCCATTTGAGGGCTGATGTCGTGCCGCACGAATATCGTGCCGAAGGACTTGTTGAAGCTCTTCGCCCGCTGGTGGCGGGTCAGCGGGTGCTCTGGGCCGGTGCCGATCGCGGCCGAGACGTCTTGCAAGTCGGTCTCGAAGCGGCCGGAGCCACGGTCGAGAAAATCGTCGTCTACCGGAGTTGCGATGCCTCGTCGCTTGCGCCGGACGTGAGCGATCTCCTAACGCGCGGCGAGCTGGACTGGGTCGGCCTCAGCAGTCCCTCGATCGCTCGCCGCTTTGCGGAACTCCTGCCCGCAGATGCGAAGTGTCATCTGGGAACGCGGGTTCGCCTCGCCGCGATCAGCCCTGTGACGGCGGAAGCTGCTCGCGAAGCCGGACTGCCGATCGCCGCGGAGGCACAGGACTTCACCTGGAACGGCGTGCTGCGGGCGATCCTGCAGGCCGGTTGAAACGTCTTGCGGACGCCTCGCGAGCGGCTAGATTGGCGACTGTCTCTCAGGCCTTTCGGAGTCGGGTCGTGTTACGAGCCGTTCTCGCCGTGATCGCGGGGTACGCGGTGATCTTCGTGTGCGTCTTCGCGAGCTTCTCGACAGCGTACCTGCTGATGGGGACGGCAGGCGCGTTCCGTCCCGAGTCTTACGAGGTCTCGCTGCTCTGGCTGGCGGTAAGCTTTCCTCTCGCGCTTATTGCAGCCGTGATTGGCGGGTTCGTGTGCGCCAAGATCCCGCGAGGCGGCCGAGCGCCGCTCGTACTGGCCGGCCTCGTATTCGCGTTTGGGCTGCTGTCCGCAGTCATCGAGATACAAGCCGCACCCGCGCCGGCCGTTCGCACTGCCGAGGTCGGGGTTCTCGAAGCGATGTCGCAGGCGCGGCAGCCGACCTGGGTCGCGTGGCTCAATCCGTTCCTCGGCGCGGCCGGAATCCTGATCGGCGCGAAGCTCGCGACGGCACGCGTCGCGAAGCCCCGCATCGAGGCTGCGTCGATCTGAAGAAGAAACGTGCGCGGGGCGCTATTTTTTCGGCTCGTCCTCCATCTTCACGCGCACGCCCAGCGATTTGAGTTCCTCGACCTGCTTCTTGCCGGCGTCCGACAACGGATTCCCGGCGAGATGCAGGTTCCAATACGGGGCGAAACGCTTGTCGCCTTCCGCATCCTTCTTCGCCATTTCGACGAGCGGGGCGAGTTCAGCGAGCTGATTGTTCTGCAACTGCGTGCGATGCAGATTCACCATCCCCTGGAGCGGCGCGACGTCGGTGATCTTGTTCGAACGCAGGTCGAGCGTGCCGATGCGTTTGATCTCGGCGAGCGGCTTGAGGTCGGCGATCTGATTCTCGCCGAGATAGAGCGACGCCAGCTTCGTCATCTTCGCGATCGGTTCGATGTTCCCGATCTTGTTCTGGGTGAGATAGAGGGCCTGCATCGCCGTCAGGTCGGCGAGCGGCGAAATGTCTTCGATTTCGTTCTTTTCGAGCTGCAGGTATTGCAGCTTCTTGAGGTCTTTAAGCGGCGCGACGTCTTTGATCTTATTCGCGTGCAGATCGAGTGTCTGCACGTTCACAAGGCCCGCGAGCGGCTTGAGGTCGGTGATTTCGTTCTCCCCGAGATCGATCGAAGCGAGGCTCGTCATCTTTTCCAGACCCGTGATGTCTTTGATGCCCTTTTTCTGTGCATCCAGAAAGAAAATATCGCGGAGAACCTCGTCGGTGATGTCCTCTTTGCCGGTCTTCTTCTTGACGATCTCGACGACGACCTTTCGCAGGGCTTCGTCGGGAATGGCGTCCTGGGCAGTGACGACAGACGGCAACAGGCACGCGACGGCGAGCAGACCGGCAAGCAAACGTGGCATCGGGAGCCTCGTGGCGGGAGCGACAGGTGGGATGAATCAACGTTTCGCGATGGACCGCCAGTTTAGGCGGCTTGTCGGGGCGGCGACAAGCAACGGCGGTAAAGCGGATCGTGTGGGCGAGGATCGGCGTCGCGAATCTCCCAGAATCTGGTGCCGCTGCCGCCCGGCTCACCGGTTGCCAGCCGCCACGGAACAACGCATGATGATGTTAGCCCGTTCGCGCGGCTCCGTGCGAACGGACGACCGTCACCTCCCGCATGAACTCGATCTTTGTCTCCGCTCCCGCCGGCGATCGCATTATGATCGCCCCAGCGGCCGCCCGGATCGCGGCCCAGGATGTCGTTGATATGAGAGGTCTCCGGAACGGCTTCCGCCCGCGCGGCATCTGGAGCCTTCTGATCGCATTCTGGATGCTCGCTGGCCCGTTCGCCGCGTCGACCGCGTTCGCCGAGCCTCCTTATCTGACGTTTCTCGAAGGGCTGCGCGCTCGTCGTTACGATGACATAGCCCTGTACTACCTCGACCAGCTTGCCGCCGATCCGAAGGTGCCGCAGGACGTCAAAGACGTGCTCGATTACGAGCGCGCCGTCACGCTGATCGGCATGGCGGGCGGCCGAGTCGATCCGGCGACGCAGGCGAAGCGGCTTGACGAAGCGACGGCCGCCCTCGAAAAGTTCATCGCCGCCCGGCCCGATCATCCGCTCGTCGCGCGGGCCCAATCCGAGCGCGGCGAGATCCTGCTCGGACAGGCCCGCGTCGCGATCCTGCAGGCTGATTCGCCCGGCAACGAAGGCAAGGCCGAGGATTTCCGCAACGAAGCCCGCCAGGCGGTCGCCAAGGCGCGCACGATCTTCGAGCAGGCCCGGCAGCGCTACGAGGAGCAATGGAAGGCGTTCGGCCCCTTCGTCGACGCCGACGAGCCGCAGAAACGCGAAGCCCGCAACGCGTCGCTCAACTCGCTGATTCAGTCGAGGATGCGGCTTGCCGAATGCACCTACCGCGAGGCGCAAACGTACAAAGTCGGTGATCCCAAGCGGATTCCATTGCTGACTGCCGCGGCGAAGCACTACGAAGAGATCCATGCCGATTATCGCAGCCAGACTGGCGGGCTTTATGCACGACTGTGGATGGCGAAGTGCTTCGAAGAGCAGGCGCCGCGACCTGCCGAAGGTGCCGAACTCCTCGACGAGGCGAGGAAAGACGCCCGCCAGAAGCTGAACATCGCCGAGGCGATCTACAGCGAATTGCTCGAGCACGACACGCGCGGCAAGCCGTCGGCGGCGCAAATGCAGGACTACGCCTTCTGGTTCAAGCTCATCGTGCGGAACCATCCCGCCCTCGCCGACCATCGGCTGGTCGTGGATCAGGCGACGGAGTGGTTGAAGACCCGCACCGGGGCGGCGGCTCAGGCTCCGATCGCGCTGGGCGTGCGTTGGGAACGGGCGCAGGCCCTCGAAAAACTCGCGAACCGTCGCGACACGCCGGAAGCCGAGCGCGTCCGTCAGTTGAGATCGACGCTCGCCGACGCCGAGTTCGTCAACGCCTTTCCCGGCGACTATCGCGATGTGTCGCGGGCGATGATCTCGCGGATCAAGGCCTCGCTTGGGCGCGGCGAGAAGGAGCCGCAGGACTTCGATGAGGCGAACGGTCTCGCCCAGACGTTGCACAATCAAATCGGCGAAAAGCAGGAAGCTCTCAAAGCGGCGAAGACTCCCGAGGAGAAGGCCGCGGCTCAACAAGCCTTGACGGCGCATCTCGATGAGACGGCCCGCGTGCTGCGATTGACTTTAGCTCTCGCCGGCCCCGGCACTGACCGCGCCGCCTTGAACGGCGCACGCTACCGGCTGGCATACGTCGAATACAGCCGCAATCAACCCTACGATGCCGCTGTGCTGGGAGAATACCTCTCGCGGAAGTTCAAGGACGAATCGCCGCAGATCGCTCTCGACGCGGCGTTCGTGTCGATGGCCGCCTACGCGAAGCTGTTCAACGCCGTTCCTCAGGGTCAGTCCAGAGACTTCGAGATGGCCAAGCTTCGCGAAGCCGCCGAGTTCATCGGCGCTTCGTTTCCCGATAGCGAGCAGGCCAACGAAGCCCGCATGATGGTGGGTCGCCTCCATCTCAAGGAACTGGACTATAATCAGGCCGCCGAGTGGTTTTCAAAGGTTCCGGAATCGTCGCCCCAAGGGATGGAAGCCCGGCTGCTCGCCGGCGTGACGTTCTGGGAAGCCTATGCGAAAACGATCTCACTTCCCGAAGCCGAACGACCCGCACAAGAGGAAGTCGACGCGCTGGCGACGAACGCCGAGAAGTTCCTCCGCGAAGGGTTAGCGCTCGCCGACAAGAAACTGCCCGCCGAGGCCGTTCCGCCCGAGGACGTCGTCGCGGGCAAGGTCACGCTCGCACAGATCGTGAACCTCGACGGGAAGTATCAGGAAGCGATCGATCTGCTGACTGCCGGCGCACAGCCGGTGACGAAGCTCGTCGCCGTCGCCGATCAGAAGAAACGCCCCAAGACCGGCATCACCAGCGCCGCGTTCGCTTCAGGCGTGCATCAGCAGTTGCTGCGGGCCTACATCGGCTTGCAGCAGGTCGATCAGGCCGTCGCCGAGATGCGAGCGCTCGAGCAGATCGGCGGCGAGGGCAACACTGCGGTGTTCGTGCAACTCGGCCGGCAGATCAAGGCCGAGCTCGAAGGACTCCCGGCCGGCGGGCAGCGCGACGCGGTGATGGCCGCGTTCGACCAGTTCCTCGGCAACCTGTCGCGGATGCAGCAAGGCCAGACCTACAGCTCGCTCGTTTGGATCGGCGAGACGTACTTCGGTCTCGCCGAGGCCGCCGCGGAACCGAAGCGATCGACCTATTTCGATCGGGCCGCCGCAAGCTACGACTCGATCCTGAAACGCGCCAACGAAGCCGGTTTTCTTCCCAATGCCGATGCCGCCAACGGAGTGAAACTCCGGCTCGCCGCCGTCGAGAGCAGCCGCGGGAACTTTGCGAGGGCCTATGACCTCGCGAAGCAGGTATTGAAGTCGGCCCCGACCGCGCTGAACGCACAGGTCGAGGCGGCGTCGATACTGAAAAATTGGGGAACGAGCGGTGATGCGGACGCACCGAAGCAACTGTTGAAGTCCATTCGGGGAGACTCTTCCGACGCCGCCGGCCCCGTGTGGGGCTGGGGCCAGATCGCCCAGCGGCTGCAGCGCGCTCTCGACCTCGGCCAATCGAACCAATCGAACGAGGACTACAAAGAACTCTATCGTCGAGCCCGCTACGAAATTCCGGCGGCACGCCGCGCTTATGCGAACCAGATGTCCGGCCGCAAGCAGTTCGACGCCGAGATCGGCAAGGCCGAGAAGGAACTGCTGACGTACGTGGCCACGACTCCGAAAGACGAAATCGGCGACGAGTGGTGGTCGAAGCTCAACACCCTCTACGGCGACATCCAACGAGATCAGGGCGTCGCGTCGATCAAGCCGCTTGAGCCAGCCAAAGAATATGCGCCGGCACCGGTTGCCAGAGCCACGAATATCGCGACGGCAGGCACCGCAAACGGCACATCGCCGAACGCGACGACCATCGCACCCGAAACGAAGGGCAGCATCGCTCCGATCCTGTTCGGAGTCTTTCTGGCGGTCGGCGTCACGGCGGGCCTCGTGTTCATGACGATGAAGGGCGGCAAGAAACCACATCGCCCGACCTACGCGAACGCGGCAGGCGGCACGGCCGGGACTGCGGTCGGTCCACTCGATCTTTCGGCGTTCCCTGCGGTCGAGACAGGCGGGACGAAGCCCGCGGCCGCCCTCAGAAAGACGACGACGAGACCACCGGCGAAGTCACCTCCGCTCGCCGACAAGCCTCGCCCTCCGTCCACCGAGAAGCCGCGATCTCAGACGCCACGCCCGGCACCGTCCGAGCAGCCTCTCGTCGCGAAGAATGTTCGGCGAACCAAGCCAAGTGAATAAAGTCACGAGTGACTGCCCAGCCGTTGCCGATTCGCGAACTCATCCGCTCTGAAACCAGTCGATATGTCCCGAATGTCCCGAAGATTTCTGCTTGTCGCGTTCACCATCGCTCCGCTGATGACGGATCGCTGCCTCGCTATCGACGAAGTCGTGCGCCAAGGCCAGGAGTCGGTGCGGGGCACGATCAAGTCGATGTCGAGCACCGAAGTCTCGGTCGAGGCGGTGGGCCGCACGACGGCGGTTCCCTCCACCGAGATCATGGCGGTCCGGTGGGACGGCGAACCGCCGCAGTTGAATCTGACGCGCACGCGAGAAGCGAACGGCGATCTCGACTTCGCCCTCAAGTCGTACCGCGAACTTCAAGGGCAGGCGACCGCCGAGCAGAAGAACCTGAAGGCCGACCTGGAGTTTCTGATCGCCAGAACTCTCGCCCGCCGGGCGATCAGCGACCCGGCGCAGAAGGGTGCTGCGGTGAAGGCTCTTAACGACTTCGTGTCGGCACGCTCCGACTTCTACCGCTACTACGACGCGTTGCAGTGGCTCGGGCGAGTGCATTCCGCCGCCGGCGAGTACGACGCGGCGAAAACGGCATATGGTCGTCTGGCGGCCGCACCCTTGCCTGCCTTGAAGATGGCGGCGCAGAACGCGATGGCGCGCATCAAACTCGAGCAGGATGATCTCGCCGGGGCGCTCGCCGACTTCGACGCCGTGCTCTCTGAGCCGGGCAATGACGCGGCGACCGCCCGCCAGCGGTTCTCGGCGAAGCTGGGGCGCGCGATCGTCCTTCAGAAACAGGGAAATCAGGACGAAGCGCTCAAGACCCTCGACGAAGTCATCCGGCAGGCCTCGCCCGACGACGCCGCCGTACAGGCCGAGGCCTTCGCCCGCCGTGGTGAGAGCCTTCAGGCCGCCGACAAAGAGAAAGACGCTCTGCTCGCCTTCCTACACGTCGACATCCTGTTTCCGGGCGAGACCGAGCCGCATGCCGAGGCGCTGTATCACCTGACCAAGCTGTGGGCGACGGCTGGAATGGCCGAGCGGTCGGCCGATGCCCGGAGAAGGCTTACAGAGCAATATCCCGGCAGCGAATGGGCGAAGAAACTTTAGACGAACGGCCGTGGACGGAGCCTCAAGGCTCATTGGTCGATATGTGTCGTAAGGCGTGTGCAAACGTGAGCGGCGAGCATCGGCACTCGGGTCAAGGATCGACGGACGCGACACCGGGGTTACAACACGACGCGTGAGACATCCTCTCACCTCCAGCCCCTCTCCCCAGCGGAGAGGGGAGGCTGTGAGATCATCTAAAACTTGACGAATGTACTTTCGTCGCCAGAGATCGCGCGGCAAGCGCGGGAGCATTCGATGACGTCAGAATTGTCGATCGGCCGGCGT
Organism: Planctomycetaceae bacterium; assembly: GCA_013813775.1. Lineage (GTDB taxonomy): Bacteria > Planctomycetota > Planctomycetia > Planctomycetales > Planctomycetaceae > JACCRE01. Next base: position 5,208 of record JACCRE010000021.1, on the reverse strand, counting down.
CGCCGTGCCGCCTTCGTCGCGCTTGCGGCATTGGTTCTAGGCTTCGCCGCCCCGGCATTGGCCCTACAGGATGCCCCCGCCGACGCTCCGGCAGCCGATGCCGCTCCGGCACCTGCGGAAAACGCGGCCCCGGCACCCGCGGCGGCCGATGCCGCACCGGCCGGCGAGGCGACGACAGATTCCGCCGCGGAAGAGTCGGAGAGCTTTCTCGGGATGCTCGTGCGGGCGAACGGCTGGCTGTTCGGGCCGATCTTTCTGTGCATGTCGTTCGTGCTGGTCGCGTTGATTCTCATCAACACGATGCAGATTCGCCGCGAAAACCTGCTGCCGACCGGCTTCGTCGAAGACTTCGAGCAAAAGCTCGCCGGCAAGGACTATCAGGCCGCGTATGAAACGGCCCGCAACGACGATTCGTTCGTCGCCCGCGTGCTCGCCGCGGGTCTTGCGAAGCTCAGCCGCGGCTATCCGGAGGCGGTCGAGGGCATGCAGGAGGTCGGCGAGGAGGAGAACATGGTTCTGGAGCATCGGCTGAGTTATCTCGCGCTCATTGGCTCGATCGCACCGATGGTCGGCCTGCTCGGAACCGTCTGGGGCATGGTCGCCGCCTTTCAGACGATCGCCCGCAGCACCACGCAGCCAAAGCCCGCCGAGCTCGCCGACGGCATCGCCACCGCCCTCGTCACCACGCTCGAAGGACTCATCATCGCGATTCCGGCGATGATCGCCTACAGCCTGCTGCGGAACCGCGCCGCCCGCTACGTGCTCGAAGTCGGCATGGTCAGCGACGGCCTGATGCAGCGGTTCAGCAGCGTCGGCAAGGGCAAGCCGATGGCAGGCGGAGCCGCCCCCGCGGCGGCGCCGGCGAAGGATGCTTGATCGCGTGCGAAGCCGAGGGGTCGCAGCCCCTCGGCGTCACTTCTCGAAATGAGCGAAAGCCATGCGATTCAAGAAGACCGATCCCACCGTTCCCGACATCGACATGACGCCGATGATCGACGTCACGTTTCAGCTCATCACGTTCTTCATGGTGATCACGAACTTCGAGAACACGCGCGCCGACGAGCGAGTGAAGCTTCCCAAAGACGAACTCGCGCGCCCCAGCGAAACGACTCGCGATAACGAAGTCGTGCTCAACATGGGCTTCATCCGCAACGCCGAGGGCGAGAACGTCGCGGGACCGTTCGTGTTCTACGGCGACGGCGAAAACTACCCCGTGCTTGAGGTCGGCACGATCCTCAAACGCGAGTACCGCTACTTCAAGGACGTCGGCAAGAAGCCGGAAGACGCCACGATCGTGCTGCGCTCCGACGGCGAAGTGCCGACGGGCCTCGTGCAGGAGGCGATCAAACTCGCCCAGGAAGCCGGTTTCTCGAAGTTCGCGTTGAAGGCGATGTCCGAAGAGAAGTAGGGGATTCGTGGTCTGAGCGTCAGGTGTCGAAGTGACTGGTGTAAGCAACCAGCCGACCAGACACCAGCCGACCAGACACCAGCCGACCAGACACCTCTTATGAAGTTCCGCAGCAGCGGCCGGAAGGCCGAAAAGATCGAAGCCCAGATGACGCCGATGATCGACGTCGTCTTTCAGTTACTGATCTTCTTCATGCTGACGTTGAAGATCATCGCCCCGGAAGGCGACTTCAACATCAACATGCCGATCGCCGCGCCCAGCGACACGAAGACCGACGAGCCGCTGCTGCCGGACATCAAGATCCGGCTGGTCGCCAGCCCCGGCGGGGAACTGTCGTCGGTTCAGCTCAATCGCCGCGATCTGGGCAACGGCGACGAAGCCTTTCAACGGCTCAACGCCGAGATCCTCCGAATCCTCGGCAACCCCGCCGACCCGGCGAACAAGGACATGGAGGTCGAGATCGACGCCGACTACAACCTCAACTACCGCTACACGGTTCAAGCGATCGCCGCCGCACGCGGCCGCCTCGACCGCAAGACGGGCACGCTGGTCTCCTACATCGAAAAGATCAAATTCGCCCCCCCGCGCCGGCCCAGCGCCGGTTGACGGCGGGTTCGCGACCAAACAAGAAGCCCACCCGTTGCAACGGGTGGGCTTCGCTCTTCACGACATCCCACTTCCGATATCCCTCAATCCTCGTCGTCGTCGTCGCGGCCGCGGTTTTTCTCGTACTCTTCGACCTCGCGTTCGAATTCGGCTTCGCAGGTCTCGCAGAAGTCCGACGTCGAGAAGTGTTGCACCCAGCGGGTCGCTTCGAGCTGCGGATGCGTCATCTCGAAGGGGCAGATCTCCTCCAGCAACAGTTGGTAGGACTCGCGGGGCGAGAAATGCTCGCAGATGTCGAGCGAGATTCCGTGACGGGCAAGCTGTGCGAGCAATCGCTTGAGCGACGCCTCGACGACATCGTCGGAAAGGCCTTCCGGCCGCGGCAGCTTGATCGGCGGGTCGAACACGTTGCCGATCGGCACGCCCTCGCCGTTCTCGATCAGATCCTCCATGTATTCGACTTCCGACATCCCGCGAACCGATTCGCTGTCCGGTAGGATCTCCCGGTCGATCTGGTCGGCCTGGCTGTCGAAATGTTCCATCAGATCCTGCGGGAACAGCCCGTAAGGATCCTCGTCGTCGTCGAGGTCATCGCCGCCGGCGAGCGCCGCGAGATCGGCCTCGGCCTCATCGTCGGCTTCTTGGTCGGGATCATCTTCGTCAGGCACGGCTTCGAGCACCGGGTCCGCCAGATCGAGCGTCACCCGGCCGTTCTGGCTGAACCATTCGAGCGTCAAACGGCCCGGTTGGCCGCTGCCGGAAGGCACGACGCCCATCGAGCCCGTTGGGCCGATCTGCTGCCATGCGAGGTCCGACAGTTCCGCGTTGGTGTCCTCTTCGCGGTCATCGGGAGGCACCGGGTGCTCGAACCGGACGCGCAGCCCCTTCAGACTCGGGCCGCAATCGCCGGTCAGGTTCAACGTCAGCGGTGTACGGTAGCCGCGGAGCTTCAGCCAGCCGCACACGCTGTACGGTCGGGTGTTGTCGATCTCCCCGCGGACGACCAGCCCATCGAGCCGCAGCGTCATCGGGTGTGTACTCCTATCGTCCTGGCGCATCGACTGAATTCTAATCATCCGCAGCACATCGCGGAATGAGCATTCGCCCCACGCTCGAAAATTGACACAAGCCGCGCTCCATTCCGCCGTAAGGTACGGAAGTCTACACAAATGCGGCGTCTTGACGCACCAGGGTCGCCAGTCGCGGCGTCAGCCTCGCGAAGGCGCGAGCCCGGTGACTGAGGTGACGCTTGACGATGGAAGGGAGTTCGCCGAACGTCCGGTGGTACTCCGGAATCAAGAAATACGGGTCGTATCCGAAGCCGTTGCTCCCCCGCGGTTCGCTGGTGATGACGCCGCGACAGGTCGCCTCTTCCGTGAGCCGAACGTTTCCCGCAGCATCGCACAAGGCGACGCTGCACACGTAACCGGCGCCGCGTTGGGCCTCGGGCACGCCCGCAAGCTCGCTTTGCAGCTTCGCGTTGTTGAGGTCGTCGGTGGCGTGCTCGCCGGCGTAGCGGGCGGAAAAGAGACCCGGTCGGCCGGACAAGGCGTCGACGCAAAGCCCGCTGTCTTCACCAATCGCCCAGCGACCGAGCCGTTTCGCGACTTCGCGAGCCTTCTTCGTCGCGTTCTCGGCGAAGGTCGAGCCGTCTTCCAAGGTTTCGGGCACGTCGGAAAAGTCGGCGACGCACAGCGTCTTGAGGCCGTACGGAGCGAGAAGCTCGGCAATCTCACCGAGTTTCTTGCGGTTCCGCGTGGCGACGACGATTTTTGTCATACGGAAAGATCCAGCGTACACGACTGTGTCCAGCGGACTTATCCAGCAAGCCGCACCAGCAGCCGTTCGAGGACGATGCGTTCGGGCAATCGGCCGCGACCTCGCAATGCGGCGTCGGCTTCGACGAGATGCTCGAAGAATCGAGCGGAGGCCTTCGAGCCGACCCGCTTCAGGTACTCCACGCTCGCCGCCTGGTCCTTCGGAAAGACTCCCGCCGTGCGCACGGCTGCGGGAAGCGGCGTGCCTCGCCGGGCGGTTTCGGCGGCTGAGGCGAGCTTCCGATAAACGAACAGCACGCCTCCCAGGATCCGCTGCGGAGCTTCACCGGCCCGCAGTAAGCGATCAAGCTCGACGAGAGCCGATCCCAGATCGCCATCTCGCACGTCGCCGAGCATCTTGAAGGTTGTTTCGGCCTTCCAGCCGCCCACGAGCGCGGTCACGTCGGCGACGGTGAGCTGCCCGCGGTCCCCGGTGTAGTCAGAGAGCTTCGACAACTCCCGGTCGAGCAATCCGAGATCGGGGCCGGCGAGTTCCGCGAGCAGCGACGCGGCGTCGCGGTCCAGCGACTTGCCGTATTCCTCGCGAGCCGTCTCCGTGAGCCAGTTCAGCAGCTCGACGCCCTTGAGTTCCGAGCAGTCAAGATCGAGGCCGGTCTGCGCGACGATCTTGGCCAGCTTCGTGGTTTTCGGCCACGTTTTGACGTCGAGCACCAGCACGCCGGCCTTGCCCGGTTTCGTCGCGTGGCGTTCGAGAGCCGCCCGATGGTTCGTGACGAAAGGGTCGGCGGAATCGACGATCACCAGCCGGCGGCCGCCCCACATCGACACCGTCGCCAGTTCGTCGAGTACGGTCTTAAGATCGGCCGAGTCTCCCGCGAAACGGGTCGGGCCGAACTCGTCGTCGTCGCCCAGCACGCGTTTCGTAATCGCGTGCAGACACGCGACTTTCAGGAACCTCTGGTCGCCCGTCAACGCGACGACCGGCGGCACCGCCGTCTTGTCGTTCGGCTTGAGAAACTTGCCCGCGTGCATGGCCGCCGGTGCATCCTTGAAGGATCAACCGTCTTGACGATGAAAGGAATGCGAACCTACAGTCCAATTCTCTGTGGTTGTAGCACATCCGTCGTGCCCGTCGGTACTGAGCACGAGCCTTTGAAAGCTCACGCGGGCTGACGCCTGTCGCTCGCCGGAGAGACTTTTGACCGCGTCCGTCGCCACGCCGCGTGAATACGTCTGCCCGGGTCAGCACTACGCGATCCCGCGGGCGGTGCATCTCGCACGCCTGGCCGTCGCTTACGACGCCTGCCGCGGCTGCCCCTACAACGAGTGTCGGGCTGCTCCATCGGACCAGTCTCCCCCTCCCCCCCTCGCCCCCGCTCCCTGGCTCTCCCGCTCCCCCAGTTCCCCTTCCCGCAC
>JACCRE010000011.1 GCA_013813775.1 Planctomycetaceae bacterium | reverse complement strand
GCCGTCGCCGTCGAGATCGGCGACGCGCACGTGCTTCGCGCCGACGAGGCCCGGAAAGGTCGTGCCGAGATCGAGACCCGCGGCCTCGCGTTGTCGGAACACGATCATCTGCGCCGCCGCGGGATCGGTCACGACCACGTCGAGCTTTTCGTCGCCGTCGATGTCGCCGATGGCGAGATCGCGGTCGTTGCGGGTGCTCTGGTCGCCGAAACCGAACTGCACGAGCCGTCCCGCCAGCTCGCCGGGCTGCTCTTCCGGCCGGCGAATCTTCGAGACGGCGAGCCGACCCGTCGTCGAGTCGATCGACAGGATCTCGCGCCCCGGTTCACCATCGACGTCCGCGAGCGTGACGCTCCGCGGTCGGGAGAGCGGGAAACGAACCTCCGGCCCCAGCGTGCCCTGCGGCGTCTGCAGGCGGCTGCACAGAATCTGGTCGTTGCCTTCCTTCGCCGTGTAGCACAGATCAGCCCGGCCATCGCCATCGACATCGGCCGATTGCACCAGGCCGAGCCCGTCGGAGGTGTTCATCAGCCCCTCGGCCGTGGCGAGCGTGCCGTCCTCCTTTTGTAGCACGATATACGTCTTCTGTTTACCGAGCACGGCGAGGTCGATTCGCTTGTCGCCGTTGAGATCACCGGCCGCGAGGATCACGCCGGTCTCGGCGAGATCTGGCAATCGCTGCTCGACGGTCTTCGTCCAGTCCTGTGGATTCTCCTTCGTATTGAACCGCAGAATGAGCCGATCGGGCTTGCCGATGTACGCGACATCGATGCGGCCGTCGCTGTTGAAGTCGCCCGTGACGAGCGACGCGACCTCGCGATCGACGGCGATCTTCACGTGTTCGAACCGCCACGAGTTCGGCACGAAGTTGATCTCGCCGCGCGGTGCCTTTTCAGGCGTCTCCGGCGGTTTTTCGCGCTGACGCAGCCAGTCGAGACGGCTGTGCCCGTTATCGACGAGAATCAGGTCGGTCCGCCCGTCGCCGTCGAGATCGGCGCTGCGGAGATCGGCGCTCCGACTGTCGAGTTTGTAGACCTCGACTTCGCCGAAGCCGTAATACGGGGACAGGTCGACCTTTTCGTCTTCCACAGCCGCCGAAGCGCTCACGACTAGACAAGCGGCCCAACTCATCAGGGCGATTCGCAGCGTCATGCTCATTTCCTATAGATGGGCCGAACGTGGCCCGCAACTGTAGACCTCATCATTCGAGCCACGCAGTCTAAACGAAACCGGGGCGGAAGAGGCAAGCGGAGGGTGCTGCGACTGTAGCGATCCTTGCCCGAGCCGGGAGCGATTTTTACGAGCCGGGAGCGTCAGCGACCGGAGTGAATATTGACTGTGCCTCCGGTCGCTGACGCTCCCGGCTCGCGCCTATGGCCCGTTCGCATCCCACACGACTTCGCTCTGGGGCGATGAACGTCGCAGACGCGTAACACCTTCGGCGGTCACGCTCGACCCGGAGAGGAGAAGTCGATCTGGTGACATCTCAACCAGGGTTGTCACGCTATTGTCTGTGATCGCCGTTTCGGAGAGGTCGAGGAACTTTGGATGCCGGCCGACGAGTTGTTTGAGGCCCGTATCGGTCACGGCGGTTCCTTCCAGCTTCAGCACTTCAAGACGCGTGAGCTTCGCCAATTCCGCGACAGCGGCATCATCGACACCGATCGACTTTGAAAGGTCGAGCGTCGTCAGACTCTCGCACGCTGCGATGTGACGGAACGCATCCGGTCGCAGTTGCAACCTTCTGGCGTAGAGGGTCGTCAGTTGTACGCAGTCCTCCAAGTGCCGCAGTTCGTCGCCGACTGCACCGCACGCGAACAATCCGACCTGCCGCAAATACGGCGATCCGGCGACGGATGCCAGCGTCTCTTCCAACGGCACTCCCGGACCGGCGGTCTGGATCTCTGTCGGCTCGCCGAGCAGCCACCACGTTTCCTGCAGCCACTCGCCGATCGCAGGCAGCGGGCCGTATTTTGTATCCGCCAGGATCGTAAGCCCTTCATGGACGCGACCATCTGAGTGACTGGTGCGGATTCCGCCGCCGTACTTCGCTTTGTCGAGCACTCGCACGAGTTCGCTGTTCGCTCGATACCTCCGTACCGCGAAACCGACCTGAACGATGACGGCCAGCAGTAACACCACGATCACAATGCGAACGGCCCGGCCTGTTCGACCGGCTGTGCGGCTCGGCGACGGCGTGCTTGAGGGGGGGGCTGCGGTTTCCATGACAACCTGACGTCGCGGGAAACCGCTTCTGCGCAGATCCAAGGGTCCATCTCGCCGAACTTCACTTTCGCCGCCTGAAGACGCCAGCCTCCACCCGCGCTTGCATCCCCGTCGCCGCCCCGAAATCATCAGCGGAGCTTCATCCATCCGCAACGACGACCTTTCAGGAGAGTTCGATGGCATCTCGGTTCGCGTGGTGCGTGTTGGCGTTGTTGGTCGTTGCCGCCGTTCAGGCCGAGGCACCGCGCGTTCTTCCGGAAGGCGAAAAGCCAAACGATCGACGCCTTCAACCTTTGAAGGATCTCGATGGGTACTTTCCCTTCGACGTGCCCGAGTCGAAAGATGCCTGGCTGAAGCGACGCGAGGAGGTTCGCCGGCAGGCGCTTGTGGCGAACGGGCTGTGGCCGATGCCGCCGCGGCCCGCCGTCGAGGCGACCGTCCACGGCACAGTCGATCGCGACGAGTACACCGTGTCGAAGGTCTTCTTCGAAACGGCTCCCGGACTGTTCGTCACGGGCAGCATCTACAGGCCGAAGCAGGGCGAGGGGCCGTTTCCGGCGGTCCTGTCGCCGCATGGGCATTGGGCCGACGGGCGGTTCTTCGCGCACAGCGACGCCGCGTTCAAAGGCGAACTCGATTCAGGGGCCGAGAAGTTCGAAACCGGAGGACGCTATCCGTTGCAAGCCCGCTGCGTGCAGCTTGCCCGCATGGGCTGCATCGTGTTCCATTACGACATGCTCGGCTACGCTGACAGCGTGCCGCTCACGCAGGAACTCGCCCACGGCTTCAAGACGCAGCGGCCGGAACTCAGCAAGACCGATCGCTGGGGTCTGTTCAGCGCCCAATCCGAGTTGCGGCTGATCAACGCCCTGGGTCTGCAAACGTGGAACAGCCTGCGAGCGCTCGACTGGATCGCGTCGCTGCCCGAGGTCGACGCGAGCCGCATCGGCGTGACCGGAGCGAGCGGCGGCGGCACGCAGACCTTCCTGCTGGGAGCGATCGACGATCGGCCCGCGGCCCTCTTTCCCGCCGTGATGGTCTCGACGGCGATGCAGGGCGGCTGCACTTGCGAGAACGCGAGCTACCTGCGCGTCGGCACGGGCAACATCGAACTGGCGGCGGCGATCGCTCCGCGACCACTCGGCATGACAGCCGCCAACGACTGGACGAAGGAACTCGAAACGAAGGGTCTGCCGGAACTCAAGCGGCTCTACACGCTCATGGGCGTGCCCGATCGCGTGGAGGGCCGCTACTTCGATTTCGGCCACAACTACAACGCCGTCAGTCGACGGATGATGTACGAGTTCTTCAAAGCGCACCTGGCTCTGCAAGGCGATGTCGAAGAACGTGACTTTCAGCCCCTCAGCCGCGAGGAACTCACCGTCTGGAACTCCGAGCATCCCAAACCGGCCATGGACGAAGCCGCAGAAGTCGCTTTGATGCAGGCTCTCGATGCGCGGAACAAAGAGCAGATGGCCTCGCTCGTTCCGAAAGACGCGGCCTCGCTCGCTGAGTTTCGAAAAATCGTCGGCGGTGCTTATGACGTGATGATCGGCCGCACGGCGGAGACTCTGGGCAATGTCACGGTGGCAAGTCCTAAAGAAGGCAAGGCAAAGAACTACGTCCTGCATATGGGCCGCGTGCAGAACGCGACCTACGGCGAGGAGATTCCGACCGTGGTCGTCTTTCCCGCGACGTGGCAGCGGAAGGTCGTCGTTTGGCCGCACCCGCAGGGCAAGTCGGCGCTGTTCGATGACGCCGGCGAGCCGATCGAGCCGGTCCGCAAGCTCGTCGATGCCGGCTACGCCGTGATGACGGCCGACCTCGTCGGCCAGGGCGAGTTCACCGACGACGGCAAGCGGCTGTCACAGGCTCCCGTCGTGAAGAACCCGCGCGAGTTCGCCGGCTACACGCTCGGCTACAACCACCCGCTCTTTTCGAAGCGGGTTCAGGACGTCATGACCCTGCTGCAGTTCGCCAAGGATCGCGGAGCGAATGACATCGTGCTGCTCGCCTCCGACGAAGCCGCCGCCTGGTCCGCCGCCGCCTGCGCCCAATCGGGCGGCCTCGTCACCAAGCTCGCCCTCGCACCCGGCGACTTCCGCTTCGCAAACATCACCGACATCCGCGACCCCAACTTCCTCCCCGGCGCCGTGAAGTACGGCGACCTGCCGGCGCTGCTCGCTCTCTGCGCCCCGACTCCGACGGGGCTGTTCGGAGAGACGGTCGGATTCGATCTGACGAAAGCGGCGTATGACGCGGCGGGAAAGAGCGATGCGCTGACGACAGATGAATCGGCCGCTCCAATGTCGTCCGCCGCTATTGAATGGGTGATCGGCAAGTAGAGCAGGAACGTGACGGCCGATCGTAGCGCTCACAATCAGGATTTGAGAATCAGGCCACGGCGGCTGTGATTACCATCGCGTGTCGTCGCCGAGAGAGACGCTTCGCCGTGCGCACAACCCACGCCGCTCACTCCCCCGCATCGCGCTGGTGGAACGCCTCGTAAAGCGCCGTCACGCGGGCCATGTCGGCTTTGATCTCGCGGAGGTGGCGTTGGATCAGGCCGAGGACTGGATTGCCCGACAGATCCTTTACGGCTTCTTCATAAGCGGTCCGCAGCCGGCGGTCGCCGCGCAGCGTCTCGGCGAGCACGGCGGCCGGATTGTCGCTCGAGAAACTCGCGCGCAGGTCGAGCCACGCGCGATGCACGACGGTCGTGATCGACTCGTGATCGGCCGATTCGTGCTCGGTGAGGTACTCCTCCAGTTCCTCGGCGTAAAGTTGCCGCTTGCGAGAGAGGTCTTCACAGATCGCAGCGACGGATTCATCGCTCACGACGCGCGCCGCCTCTCGAAACACCCGTCCGCCGTCGAGGTTGGCCTGGTGCAGCATGCACAGCCGTTCGGCCGTCGCGGATCGCGACTCCTTCGACTCGGCCTTGGATCGAAACGCCATCAGTCGCCTCCTCGGGGCCGAACGCGGCCCCGGTCGCGGCCTTCGGCCGCATGGGAGATAGCTTAACCGGGCCTCCCGTCCGTCGCCACGGCTTACCCGGCCGCCGTGGCCGATCTCATCCTCGCCCCGTGGCGAACGTATCGGATTCACGGGCCGCAAACGCATTTCTCAGCCGCTGCCATTCTTCCATTTCGAGCAGCCCCTGGAAGAGCTCATTGATCCTGGGGTGAGCCTGCGACTGATTCGCCAGCGTCTTGTACAGCTCGACGAGCGCATTGTCGAACTCCAGGATCATCGTCACGATCTCTTGGGGCTTCATCTCCGCCGAGAAGTCTCGCTTCGTGAACACTTCGTCCACCTGCTCGGCCGGCACGTACTGCAGCCAGGTGTTGAGAATCGTGTCGCGTTCGGCGGGCTTGTAACGGTCGAGCACGTGCTTGGCCGCCCGTTCATGTCCCGCGAGATAATCGACGAGTGGGCGAAACGGATCATCTTCATCCGGATCGTCCCCCTCGCAGCAGTGTTCAAGGAGCCTGTGGTGCCAAAGAGAAACCTGACTCAGAATCTCTTTGACGGTCTTGTAGGATCGCATGTGCGCACTCCCGACAGCCTATTCAGCGACAAGCAGGGGTGCAAACACGGTTCCCTGCGTCATTTCCTGTGGCATTTGCTTCGTAAACCGCTCTCTCCGAAGAGGTTATGAGCAAACCTTCCAGAAGGTCAGGACACTGGGGCGTCGGCCGGCCCCGATCGCAGTGCCCGCGGCCACTCCAAGCTGGTGCTCGCGAATCCAATCGTCCGCTGATTGGGGATCCGATGTCGCAGCCCAGGAAAACTTTAGCGGAGGCGGGCTTCATGCCACCTCTTCCGGTCGTGCCAGACGCCGACGAGGCGTTGTCCGGCGGACCGGCAACGCGACGATCATCGGGGCATGGGCAAGTCTTCCACGAAGTCGCCGTCTGCAAAAACGAACGGCCTTGATCTGGACAGTTGGCTTTTTTCAGCGAGCGAATTAGGCGCCGACGCATTGGCGCTGCTGACGGCGTACCGCACAGCGGCGGAGTCGGCCCGACAGGCAACCGAGGCGAAGAATCGCAACGCCGAAACATCTGTCGCGGAGGCACCCGAGCGGACGGCCATCGACGAGTTCGCCGAAACACCGTCGCGCGGCTTGCCGGCCGTTCCCAGGCTGCGAGTGGTCGACGGAATCGAAGTATCGAGTCTCGCGAGCCTGCACGGCCAGCTTCTCGCGGGCGGTTACCTCACGGCTGAAGTCCTCGGCCGCTCCGACGGTCTCGCCTACCGCCTCACGCGCGACGGTTTGAGGCACCTTAACGGCGAGACCGTCACCGCTGATGCTGCGTGAGCGGATCTGTCGGCATCGGACAGCATTTCAAAGCGTTCGATCATGCAACGCCGACGCGATGAGGACGCCGTCGGCTCCGGCTGAACGTAGTTCGAGCGCGTCGGCAGCGGTTCGGATGCCTCCACCGCTCCAGAGAGACGCTTTCGGCAATCGCGTTTTGATCTGACGGCAAATCTCGGCCGTCGTAGGGCCGATCGCCGTGCCCACCGCCTTCAGGTCGAGCACGATGAGTTGTTCGACGCCTTCCTCGGCGGCGAGTTCGGCGAGAACGAGCGGAGACGTCTCATCCCATTGCGCTTGCCCCCACCCCGTGGGATCAGCGAGCGGAATCCCCGCGACGAGATCGATGCTGAAGCGAAGCCGCTCCGCACCCAGCCTGTCGATGAACGCGCCGAGCGTGGCCACGTTCGGCAATGTTTCGAGCGCCGCCACGAACGTGGTGATGCCGAGTTCCTCCATCGGCTCGAGATCGGCGAGCGAGCGGAATCCGGCATCGAGCGTGATGCGAAAACCTTCAGCAGCCAGATTCACGATCGGGGACGTGTTCACAGGGCCGCCTCGAATCGCGTCGAGGTCGGCGACATAAAGCTGTTCGATGCCGTACTCGCGACGGAACGCCGCCGCGACCTCCATCGGCTCGCATGAATCGCAGATGCGGCTTTGCACCGGGCGGTACTCGTCGCGATGGCCGCCGACGGCTCGCACGACGACGCCGTCCATCAGGTCGAGCACGCCGACGAGGTTCATTGGATCGCTCACGCGAGTTCCTTCACGTAAACGACCTTGGAATCGCCCGGTCCGTAGAACTCGGCGATCTCGACGTCGAACACGTAGCCGCACCGTTCGTAGAAGCCACGCGTCGACACGTACAGCGGCTTGCCTGACGTCTCGATGTAGATGCGGCGTCCGCCAGCGTCGCGAATAAGCCTTTCGCTTTCGGCGATGAGCGCCCGTCCGAGCCCGTGGCCCTGATAGGCGGGATCGACAGCGATCCAGAAGAGGTCGTAGCTCCAGACCGTGCATGCGATCGGGCCGTAGCAGGCATAACCGGCGACGGCACCGTCCACGTCCGCGAAGACGAACTCGTAGCCCGACGCCGGCCCCTTCGCGAGCCGTTCCTCGACGAGTTCGACCGCCACCGCGACCTCATCATCGCGAAAGAAGCTGGTCGCGGCGACGAGCCGTCGGACGCGCTCACGATCAGCGGGCAACGGCTCGTATCGGAAATCAATCTCGTGTGTGTGAGCCTTTGCCTGGTCCGAAGACATGCAACGTCAACCGCAAGACAGAATTGTGGGGTCGGAAAGCAAAGGATAACCGCTGTCGTCCCCGGAACCTTATGAGCACAAGATTTGGAGGGCGACTTCAGAAGCTTGGCGCCTGCTTCACCAGTACACTTGAAGCAGGGCTGCGATTGTCGCAGTCGATAAGCACACCGGCGATGTGATGACCACGATCTCGCGTCCTGAACGATCGGTGCCGCCTGCGGAGCCTGACGCCGGGGTGTCTCCGGCACGCGCCGGGCAGGTGTGGTTCACGCTTGCGCTGCAATTGCTGCTCCTTCTTCTCGTCGTGCGGTCGTTCCGGCTCGAAGAGCGTCGCGGACTCTTCGCACTCATGCTGTTGGCGACGGCCGGAGCGCTGGTCCACCGGCGGCTTCCGCTGCGCTGGCGATCAGCGTTCTTTCTGGCGATCTCGCTGGCGAGCTTTCCGCTGGCGTTCGCCTGGCCGCACGTCGCGGAGGCCGGCTGGCTCCCGGCGCTCGCAGCGGGTGCGCAGCAAGCCGCGTGGGTCGCCGGGATCGGCGCGGTCTTGTTCGGCGTCTGCCACCTGCCGCTCGCCTTTCGCTGGCGAGTGGGCCTGCTGATCGCGGTCGCGGGCGGTTTGTTTTACTGGCGATCCGACGCGATCGATCCGTTCTGGGCGGTGCTCGGATCGATGTTCATGTTCCGGCTCTGGATCTACGTGCGCGAGCTTCGTCGCGAGAAGCAGGCGGTGCCCTGGTCGGAACGTCTGAGTTACTTCTTTCTGCTTCCGAACGCCTTCTTTCCCTTCTTCCCGATCGTCGATTATCGTCGATTCCGGGACTGCCGCGTCGCGGATGCCGACGGCGCTGTCGCCCAGCGCGGCGTCGCCTGGATCCTGCGCGGGATCATGCATTTGCTGCTGTATCGGGCGGTGAAGATCTACCTGTTGCCGACGCCGATCGATCTCATCGATGTCGAGTACCTCGCATTGTTTCTGGTGACGAACTACGCGCTTTACCTGCAGATTTCAGGGCACTTCCACATCATCACGGGACTGTTGCACCTGTACGGTTACGATCTGGCGAGGACGCACGACCGCTACTTTCTCGCGTCGAGCTTCAGCGACATCTGGCGGCGGATCAACATCTACTGGAAGGACTTCCTCACCGAGCACGTCTTCTATCCGGCCTTCTTCACGCTGCGCCGCCTGCCCCGATCGGCGGCGATCATGGCGGCGGTCGGCGTGACGTTCCTCGCGACGTGGCTGCTGCACTCGTGGCAAGCCTTCTGGCTGCTGGGCGACTTCCCCGTGGCCACCCGCGATGCCGCGTTGTGGCTCTCGGCAGGAAGCCTCGTCGCAATCAGCTCGCTGTGGCAGTACCGGGCCGCTCTCGCAGGGACGCGGCCGAAGACGGACGTGACACCCGCCTCGGCGTTGATCCTGACGCTCAAGGTCGTCGGCACGTTCGCGACGGTGAGCTTCTTCTGGGCCTGCTGGACCGTGCCCAAGTTCCCGCAATTGCTCGCCGCCGTCGCCATAAGCGGCGGGATCACGCCCCGCGGCGTGGCCGTCGTGGGCGGAGGTCTGCTCGCCGTCGTGGCGGGCGGAACTCTGCTGCAACTGGCGTTCGCACGACTTCGACATTCGGGCATCGAACCCGCTCTGCCGCTGGAACGATCGCCATTGGCTTGCACTGCGACAATGGCGCTGCTGGTCGCGGCGGGAACGCCGGCCGTGCATAAGACGGTCGGCCCGGAACTTTCACAGCAGATCGTCACCTTGCAAGCCGATCCACCACCTCTTCCGGACGCGAACGAAGGCTACTACGGCCTCCTCGCTGAAACAAATCTTCAGTCCGACCCGCTCCTCGGCGGAATCCAACTGGCGAATCGGCCTGACGGCGTCACCTACGGCGAGATCAGCCGCGCGCGCAACGACGTGATCGGCACGGAACTAATGCCAGGGCACACGAGCAGCGTTTACGGTGTCCCGTTTCGCGTGAACGGGTGGGGGATGCGCGACGACGACCTGCCCCGCCCCAAGCCGCCCGGCACTTATCGGATCGCGCTCTTGGGCTCGAGCACGACGATGGGGCACCGCGTCGCACAAGATGAAGATTTCGAGTCGCTGCTCGAGAAGCGGATTGCCGAAGCCGCCTCGCCCAGCGGACCACACATCGAGCTGCTGAACTTCGCCGGGCCGGGGCACTACGCCCTACATTCCGCTGCCGTGCTGCGGGAGAAAGCGTTCGGTTTCCAACTCGATGCCGTCTACTACGTCGCACATCAAGGGGAATACTACGGCTTACCAAAACACCTCACGCAGTGCGTCAGGGTCGGTTTTCCGCTGCCTTACCCGTGCCTTGATGAAATTGTGCGCCGGGCCGGAGTCGGCGACGACACGTCGTGGGGCATGACCGAGCTTCTGCTCAAGCCACACGATAAGGAAGTCGCACGCTGCGTCTATCGCGGGATCGTCGAAGACTGTCGCCAGCGTGGAGTGGTGCCGGTCTGGATCTACGTCCCGATCCCCGGCGTGACGACCGTGACGATCGATGAAGGACGGCTTAAGGCTCTCGCCCGGCGCGCCGGATTCGTCGTCGTCGATCTGTCGGACTGGGCGGTCGGCGAACGGCCGGCGGACTTGAAATTCGATGAGTCCGACTACCACGCAAACGCCCGAGGCCACCGACTCATCGCCGACCGACTGTTCACGGCGCTCCAAAACCGTCCGGACGCCCTGCCGCCGATCGCCCAGCCTTCCGAACGTCCGCCTGCGGACGGGCCGTAAAGCTCGCCACGAGTCACTTCTCGATCTTGAGTTTCAGCCCGAATGGGTTTTTCGACGGGTGCTTCGTTTTGAACTCGGCGATTCCGGCGTCCGTGACCTTCGAACCCTTGGCGTTCACGTCCGACAGCAGAACTAAGGGGGCGGTCGCGACCAGCCCCCGATCGGTGATTGCCGTATCGCTCACGTCGAGCTTGATCAGATAGCCCAGCACGCCGGTGGTCGCCAGTGACGCCAGTTGCTCGTCATTCACCGTCGATCCGCTCAGGTTCAACTCGGTGATTCGTCCAAGCGATTTGACATGCTCGACGACCTCATCGTCGATCGCCACCTTGCTCAGGTCGACGAGCCAAGCGTTTCCTTGAGGGTAATTCTTTTCAAGAGCGCTGCCCCCCTTGGCGATGATGCCTGCGGAAGCGTTCTCAAAACCCTCTCGCGTTTGTTGATAATGACTGACCTCGGGTCCGCAGCCGATCAGAAGGGCTGCCACACTGAGAAGCGAGACTGAGCCTGCATTCACGAGCAGACGACTACGATTCCGAATACGAGCCTTCATAAAGCTCCGTGCCCCATCGTTTCATCGCGATGACGGAATTCCTGGAAGCGCATCGCGTCACACCGGAGTCCAACGCGCCCCGACGACTTTCCGGTGCAACCCATCGAGCAATAACAGAGATCAGCCGTTCAGAATTCGCCGATCACTCCGCCGTCGTTGATCACGGCAAGCCGGTTATAGGTCGCCAACGGCTGCGCCGTGCTCGCGGTGGTGCTGCCCCAGGCGATGTTCTCGCTGACGAAGCGGACCGAGCCGTCGCAGAGCAGGAAATGGGCCCCGCCGATGTGAGCACTGCTGAAGGCCTGCTCGGGGATAGGGGCTGCCGTGCCGCCCTCGCCAGTTCGCATTTTGTAGGTCGTGTAGCCGAACAAAGACTGCTTGGCTCTCGCGAGGGCGTTGGTTTCGCCGCTGCCGCCGCGACCGACCCAGAAGCCGGCGTAGGAGTTCGTCGTCGTCGTCGGCGTCGTCGCGGGAAGGTTAACCAAGCTGGCACGTTCGCCGACGAGGAACGTGTTGCTCAAGCCGTCGGTGACGTCCCCGAACCGAATCTTGGAATTCTCGGCGAAGATCCCCTTCGCATTGGCCACGTTCTGGTCGTCCCTGTCGCCGCCGTTGCCGACGTAATTCGACTTGGAAATCAGGAACGGGTTCGTCGGCCCGGTGGACTGGAACGGTCGGTTGTCGTTCAACGCGTTCCCGGGATCACTCGGGCAGGTAAAGACAGGAAGGGCCGTTCGCAGGAGGGCGAAGCCGTTGGGACTGGTGTCCGCGAAGACTTGCGTGAGCTTGCGGCTTCCTGGACTGAGTGCGTTCGAGAGGTTGCCGAGTTCCAATTGCGGCATGATCTGGACCGGCCAACCCCAGCACGCGTCCGTTCCGACAGGTTCAAGAACGGTGCCCGGAGGGAACATCAGGAACGTGTCATTATAGTTGTGCAGCGCCAGCCCCATCTGCTTGAGGTTGTTCTGGCACTGGCTGCGCCGGGCCGCTTCGCGGGCCTGCTGCACCGCCGGCAACAGCAGTGCGATCAGGACGGCGATAATCGCGATCACGACGAGGAGTTCAATCAGCGTAAAGCCGCGGCGACGTGGGTGGGGCACTGGGGGAGTCCTCGGAGCGCTCGAAGAGGAGGGGAATCGGCGGGCGGGAGGGAGCACAAGCTCTCTCTTCTGACCCTCGGTCGATCGAACAACGTGTGGAAGAGAAAGCCGATAAGCGAAGCGAGACGGAAGGACGCTGGAAGTCGTATGTCGGTTGGCGATCGAACCACCATGAACGGCGGTCGGAGACGGTCACGCCAACCTATCCCGATACTTTGATTCATTCTGCGGTTCGCACGCGAAGTGTCAAGACTCGCGTCAGGTGGCCCTCGACATAACGTCGTTCGCGGTTCAACGGAGAAGGGAACAAGTCGGCATACCGACAGAGGATCATGCCTGCCGCAGCCATCGGTACAACGTCTTGCGCGTCACGCCGAGCGTCGCCGCCGCGCGACTTTTATTGCCTTGGGCATCGCGTAACGCCTGTTCGGCCTGCGACCGGAGTGACGGCGGAGAAGACGCCGCTTCCGCCCGGCAGGTCTGCTGTGGATCAAAAAACGTGCCAAAGAGTGTCGGACCGTCTTCGCGAAGCACCGCTTGCGTGACGACGTGCTGCAACTCGCGGACATTGCCCGGCCACGCATGCCGTCGCAGCTTGTCTTCAAATGTCGGCGACAGGCTCAGCCCGGGCCGGCTCAAACGCACCGTCAGCGAGGCCAGAATCGCCTTCACCAACAGGGGCAGGTCTTCACGTCGTCGCCGCAAGGGCGGCAATTCGACCGTCAGGGCGTTCAGCCGGTAATAGAGGTCGGCGCGGAACTCTCCCGCCTCGACCAGCGCGGCGAGCGGCCGGTTCGAGGCGCAGAACACTCGCACATCGACGGGAAAGGGCGTTTCGCCGCCCACACGAATCACCTCGCGTTGCTGAAGCACCCGTAACAAGGCGACTTGCCCTCGCGGACTCAGATCACCGATTTCATCGAGAAACAGTGTTCCGCGGTGGGCGAGCTCGAACTTGCCGGGTCGCCTCCGTTCAGCGCCGGTGAACGCGCCTTTCTCGTGTCCGAAGAGCTCGCTTTCGAGCAGGCTTTCGGGCATCGCTCCGCAGTTCAGCGTGACGAACGGACGATCAGCGCGCGGGCTGAGACGGTGCAGTTGCGTGGCGACGAGTTCCTTTCCCGTGCCTGATTCGCCTTCGATGCAGATGTTGACGTCGTGCGGGGCGGCCCGGCGGATCAGGTCGAACACCTGACGCATCGCGGTGCCCGAGCCGATCATCTCGCCGAGCGACACGTTCTCGGTGCGGGCGAAGCGGCTCGCCGCGACCGATTTGAATCGGCGAATCGTCGCACCGATCGCGTCCTGCACGGGGATGCGTTCGAAGACCGAGCCTCCCGCGAAGCCCTGCACGCTGCTGTGGCGGAAGACCTGCTCTATGTCGTCGGCGTCGGTGATCGGTCCGCCGAAGACGAGGCAGGGCCGGCCTGGAGCGACGTGTTCCGCCGTCCGCCGCATGACGTTGAGCCGGGCGATCGCCTGTCGAAGGCGAGGCGTTCGACCTCGTCGGGACGCAGGGTAAAGCCAAACGTCGAAAAGCCTTGCGCTCGCGCCATGTGCAACATTTCGGCCTCGGCGTCGAGACCGAGGCCTTCGGCTTCAAGAACGTCCCGAAATGTGCCGTCAATGAAGCCGACCGCCGGCCAGTTGACGACGCCGGCGACGCCCAATTCCCACAGTCGAGCGAGCCGTTCTTCCGTCGAGAGGGTCGGGTCGCCAGCCAAGACTCCCGCGACGACGGGTATTCCCCCTGACCTAGGCATCACCTGTTCGCGCAGGAGCTGTTCCGTTTGATCGTTCGCGTTGCCAAAGGGCAGGAACGAGGCGAGCGATCCAGTGCCTAAAGTGCGATAGAGGCCCGCGTTCAAGACGAACAGCAGATCGGCCCCGGCTTCGACGGCACAGCGGGTGACCAGCCCTGAGCCTGCCACGACGGCGGTGAGCGGTATGCCCGTCGTCGCGTTGCGTTTCAGAAGTTTCGCAAGGTCGTTCAAAAGCGTGTCATCCCATGTATCGGATGCGCATCCTTCTACGATACGGGTATACACAGCGAGTGGCGTCTGCGTCATCCGTCGCCGGCACTGGTTCGGGAACGCTTGCGATCGAGCTGCTCCTTCCGCTTGAATCCAGCTTGGTTTGTGTGTCGGCATCATGCTTGCTGACACAGCACTTCGGCCGACGGTATACACCGAGCGTTCCCTCCATTACTCGATGCCTCCATCCGTTTACGCGATCGCGACCTTCGACACGAAGGGCCACGAGTTGGCCTTCGTGGCCAATGCAATCCGCCGGTCGGGTGCGGAGGTCACAACGGTCGATGTCGGAACGGGGGAGGCTCCCGTGACGTCGGCCGACGTCGCTCGCGAGAGCGTGGCGGCGTGTCATCCACACGGTGCGGCGTTCGTTCTCGAAAAATCGGATCGCGGAGAGGCCGTCGGCGAGATGAGCCAGGCTCTCGTCGCGTTTCTTCTCAAAGAGCACAACGACGGGCGTGTCGCCGGCGTCATCGGGCTGGGTGGAACCGGGGGCACAGCCTTGATCGCCCCCGCCTTGCGCGCCCTGCCGATTGGTTTGCCGAAGCTGCTCGTTTCAACCGTCGCCAGCGGGAACACGGCCCAGTACGTCGGCTGTTGTGACGTGACGCTGATGCCGTCGGTCGTCGATGTCGCAGGACTCAACCGCGTGTCGCGGCAAGTCTTGTCGAACGCCGCGCATGCGATCGCCGGCATGGTCGCTCATCGTGCCGAAGGTTCCGCCGAACGGCCCGCCGTCGGCGTCACGATGTTCGGCGTGACGACCCCCTGCGTGACGGCGGTTCGCGCGACGCTCGAAGCCGAAGGCAACGACGTGCTCGTGTTTCATGCGACCGGCACGGGCGGTCAGGCGATGGAGAAGCTCGTCGAGAGCGGCCTGATCGGCGGAGTGCTCGATGTGACGACCACCGAGGTCGCCGACGAAGTCGTCGGCGGCGTCTTCCGCGCGGGGCCAGCACGGTTCGACATCATTCTCGACAAACACGTGCCATACGTGCTGAGCGTCGGTGCGCTCGACATGGTCAATTTTGGCTCGCTGGATACGGTCCCGCCCGAGTTCCGAAAACGCAACCTGCACGTCCACAACGCCCAAGTCACGCTGATGCGAACCACGCCCGATGAGAGTCGCCAGTTCGCTCGCTGGATCGCCGCGAAGTTGAATCGGTCTTCATCACCGCTGATCCTGTTGATCCCCGAAGGCGGCGTGTCGGCGCTCGACGCCCCGAACATGCCCTTCTGGGATCCCGCCGCCGACGCGGCATTGTTCGACGAATTGGAATCGGCCATCCAGCGGTCGTCGGCACGCCAGATTCGACGACTCCCCCTGCACATCAACGACCCGGCTTTCGCGAAGGCCGTCGTCACTGCCTATCACGAGGTCTCTGTTCGATGACGCGCTCTGCTGCGGAGAGAATGTCAAATACCGTGAATGTACACGAGAGCCGCCACCATACTCCCCTCTCCCTCGGGAGAGGGGCTGGGGGTGAGGGGCGCGGGTGGACGCACTTCGCCGCTTGCGTTCGATTCCTTAAGGCGGTGAGCGTTGTGAAAGACGGTGCGGCGCGGCAGGGCAGCCCCTCACCCCTGACCCCTCTCCCCCGGGAGAGGGGGACTGGATTCGTGCGCGGTTTCGCCGTGCGAGCCTTCGTGACGGTCGCCCTTGTCGGCGTGCTATCCGCAGCTGCGATCGCGGAGGACGATTCCGCCGCCGACTTGCCGGTGCGTGACGGCCTGGAAATCTGGTTCGATGCCAGCGCGATCACCATCAAGGCCGCTGAGCCTACGGAGACGTCGTCCGAGGAAGGCACGTCGCTCGAAACGTGGCCCGATCGTTCCGGGAACGAGCGACATCTCTCTCAGAAGGTGCAGGAGGCTCGCCCGCAGCTCATCAAGGTCGGAAAGTCGCACGTCGTGCGGTTCGACGGGATCGACGATCATCTTCGATCCGTCGGAAGTGGCCACGAAGTCGAAGCGGCGACCATTTTTCTCGTCGGTTCTCCGCAAAAGAACTCCGGCTCGTTTCGTGCGTTTCTGGCGGCGAACGCCAAGGACCGGAACGACTTTCAATCGGGATTCACGATCGATCAGGGCGGCGGAGCGACGCTTGCGTTCAATCATCTCAACGTCGAAGGCCAAGGCTTCGGCGGGGCGCAGAACCTGATGCGTTCGGTAACGCCGTTCGGAACGCTGCATGTGTTCGACGTCACGATCAGCCCGAAAACGAGACTGGTGACGCTCTTCGACGACGGCGAGGCGGCGGGCACGCGGCCCTTCGAGCCGGCTCCGCTGAGTCTCGATGAACTCACGGTCGGGGCACGACACTACGGCTTCGGCAAGATCGAAACGCAGGGCTGGATGACCGGCGACATCGCCGAGATCCTGATCTACGGCCGCGAGCTGTCGGACGATGAGAAAGGGCGGGTTCGTGAGTATCTCGCCGCCAAGCACGCCGACTTGAAGCTCGACCTGCCGGGATCGATCACGCAGGAAGGCATTCGGCTCGAAAGCATCGCCGACCCGCCGCCAGTGCAGATGTTCGTGCCCGGCTTCCTCGTGAAGGAACTGCCTGTCACGCTGCCGAACATCAACAACGTGCGCTACCGGCCTGATGGCAAGCTCGTCGCGCTAGCCTATAACGGCGACGTGTACCTGCTCGAAGACACCGACGGCGACGGGTTGGAAGACAAAGCCGCGACGTTCTGGGAGAACGAAGGCCGCATCCGCTCGCCGATCGGCATGGCGCTCACGCCGCCCGGCTACGAGCGCGGCGAGGGACTCTTCGTCGCCACGAAAAGCGAATGCATCCTCATCACCGACACCGACGGCGACGACAAGGCCGACACCGAAACGACCGTCGCCAAAGGCTGGTCGGAGAGTTTTCACAACGTGGACGCCCTTGGCGTCGCCGTCGATCCGAAAGACCACAGCGTCTACTTCGGTCTCGGCACGGCGAACTTCGCCGATCCTTATCTGCGGGACAAAGAGGGCGACGTCGGCTACAGCATCGACGGCGAGCGAAGCACCATCCTGAGAGTCTCTCCCGACTTCTCGACGCGCGAGGTCTATTGCACCGGGATTCGCTTTCCGGTCGCGCTGGCCTTCAATCGCGAGGGCGACCTGTTCGCCACCGATCAGGAGGGTGCGACCTGGGTGCCGAACGGCAACCCGCTCGACGAGTTGCTGCACATTCAGAAAGGCCGGCACTACGGCTTTCCGCCGCGGCACCCGAAACTGCTGCCCGACGTGATCGACGAGCCGAGCACCTTCGATTACAGCCCGCAGCATCAATCGACCTGCGGACTGACGTTCAACGACCCCGTCGTGATGGACGGACCGACCTTCGGCCCCGATTTCTGGGCGAGCGACGCCTTCGTGTGCGGCTATTCACGCGGAAAGGTCTGGCGGAGCAAGCTCGTGAAGACGCCGGCCGGGTATGTGGTCGGCACCCAGCTCATCGCCAGTCTCGACATGCTCACCGTCGATTCGTGCATCGCACCGCAGGGCGAGCTGGTGATCGCCGTCCACAGCGGCGGCCCCGATTGGGGCAGCGGCCCCAGCGGCGAAGGCAAGCTCTATAAGGTCGCCTATGAGAATCGCGAGGCTCCGCAACCCGTCGCCACCTGGGCCGCCGGACCCGACGAAGTTCGCATCGCCTTCGATCGCCCGCTCGAACTGGAACAACTGCAAGGCTTGGCCTCGGCGACGCGCATCACCTACGGCGAGTTCGTGCGAGCCGGCGACGAGTATGAAGCGGTCCGTCCCGGTTACGAAGTCGTCGCGCGACAGATGACGACGCCCCGATTCGAACTGAAAGTGCATGGGGCGCAGGTCACGCCCGACCGGCGCACGTTGATCCTCACGACCGATTCGCAACGTCAGGCGACGTGGCACGCGATCCGCTTGCCGGGAATGGGTCGCCCGGACTTTGGCGAAGGCGGAGCCGCCGACGAAGGTGAAACGGCGGCCGGGGCAGCGCTGTCGCAATATCCGACCGTCGATCTCGACTACACGCTCGACGGCGTCGCGGCGACGTGGGAAGGCGATGGTTCGACGTGGTCGGGTTGGCTGCCGCACCCCGATCTGGCCGTCAGCCGTCAACTCACGCTCCACAGTGCGATGCACGAGGAGTTGTGGGATCGGCTGACACAGCCCGGAACGCTGCGGCTGCGAACGCAGTTCGATCTCAAGAACATGCTGCAACCAGTGACGCAGCCCGGTTCGAAGCTCGATTACGAACCGAAGCCGGAAACGGTGACGCTGCACTTCACGGCGTCGATTCCCTTCCGACTTCGCACAGCGGCCGGCGAGACGACCGCGAAGAAGGACGCGAATCGCTTCACGGCGACGATCGTCCACGGCCCAAGCGATGACACGCTGCTGCCCGTCACGATCGAACTCGACGCGACGGGGGGCGATCCGGCTCTCGCCGTCACCTGGACGACGGCGGGAGACGACCGGTCGCGGCCATTGCCCTTGCATCGGCTGCTCTTGCCCTGGGCGAAACCGAAAGGCACGAGCCTCGAAGAATCGCTGGAAGAGCGCGTGATCCCGGAACTCGCCGACGGCAGTTGGGCACGCGGCCGCAAGGTCTTCTTCGGCGAACAGGCGTTGTGTTCTCGTTGCCATGCCGTCCACGGCGAAGGCGGCACGACCGGTCCCGATCTGTCGAACCTCGTGCATCGCGACTACGCCTCGGTGCTACGCGACGTGACCGAGCCGAGCTACGCCATCAATCCCGATTACGTCACCCACAGCCTCGCGCTCGCCGACGGCCGCGTGTTCACGGGAACGCTTCGCACCGCAGGCGACCGGCTGCTGATCAACGATTCCGAGGGCAAGTCGACGCCGATCGATCGCGATCAGATCGAGGAGTCGGTGCCTTCGGCGAAGTCGATCATGCCGGAAGGCTTGCCGCAGCGCATCGGCGACGAGGCGATTCGCGACCTGCTGACGTTCCTGCTCAAGAAACCGCCGCACATGCCGCTCGCCGGCGGGGTCGAGCCGCCACCGGCGCGTCCGATCGAAGAACTGAAGACAGTCTTGGCCGGTGCGCCGACTCCTCCCGAACCGATCCGTCCGATCAAGGTCGTGCTGGTCGCCGGGAACAAAGACCACGGGCCGGGAGAGCATGACTATCCCGCCTGGCAGAAGTCTTGGCAGGAATTGCTCGCCGCGGGTGAGCAGGTGGAAGTCGGCACGGCGTGGGCGTGGCCCTCCGCCGACGATTTCGCGACCGCCGACGTGCTCGTGTTCTACCAGCAAGGCACCTGGACGCCCGAGCGAGCCAAGGACATCGACGCCTATCTGAAACGCGGCGGCGGACTCGTCTACATCCATTACGCCGTCGACGGCGGTGCCGACGCGCCGGGCTTC
This sequence comes from Planctomycetaceae bacterium, assembly GCA_013813775.1. Taxonomy (GTDB): domain Bacteria; phylum Planctomycetota; class Planctomycetia; order Planctomycetales; family Planctomycetaceae; genus JACCRE01. The sequence goes on along the minus strand of JACCRE010000011.1, from coordinate 28,816 downwards.
GCGCAACGCATCGGCCTCGCATGGAAAGGCGGCGGCTCGAAGTTCCGCCACGGTCCCCTTGATCTCGGCTTCGAGGCCGGCGCGGGGCACCCGATCGCCCGCAACTTCTCGATGGTCAAGTTCGTCGACGAAAGCTACTGGCAACTCGTCGGCGACACGTCCAAAGTGCGTCTGCTCGCCACTGGAGTCGAAGACGGTCAACCACAACCGCTGTTCTGGACATACGAGCCGTCGAAGGGCAGGGTGTTCGTCTCGATTCCCGGCCACTTCTCATGGACCTTCGATGATCCGCTCTTCCGCGTGCTGTTGCTCCGTGGCATCGCCTGGAGCGCACGGGAACCCGTCGACCGATTCAACGATTTGACGACAATCGGCGCGCGGGTTGGAAAGTAGAGATCGATGAAGCTCTTTTCCCGAACGTAAATGACTTAGCGAGCCGCGGGCGTAAGCCCGCGGGTAATGCCTCTCCTCGAACCCACGGGCTTGCGGCTGGCCAGCATTCTTCCGAAGCTTTCAGCAACGCTATGCGACATCACCGACAGGACATCCTGAAGCGTCTCCGCGACAAGGCCGCGCGCGGCGAGCCGATCATCGGCGGGGGGGCGGGAGTCGGCATCTCCGCCAAGTGCGAGGAGGCCGGCGGCATCGACCTGATCGTGATCTACAACTCGGGTCGCTATCGCATGGCGGGCCGCGGCTCGCTCGCGGGCCTCATGGCCTATGGCAACGCGAACGAGATCGTCAAAGACATGGCCCGCGAGGTGCTGACGGCGGTGCGTCATACGCCGGTGCTGGCGGGGGTGTGCGGCACTGATCCCTTTCTGCTCCGCGAGCCGTTCCTTAAGGAATTGAAGGAGCTAGGCTTCGCCGGCATCCAGAACTTTCCCACTGTGGGTCTCATCGACGGGCAGTTTCGAGCGAATCTCGAAGAGACGGGCATGAGCTATCGACTGGAGGTCGAGTGCGTGGCGCTCGCCCGACAACTCGACATGCTCACGACGCCTTACGTCTTCAATCCGAAGGAAGCGGTCTGGATGGCCGAGGCCGGCGCCGACATTCTCGTCGCTCACATGGGCCTCACGACGAGCGGCACGATCGGCGCGAAAACCGCGAAGTCCCTCGACGACTGCGTTCGCGAAATCGATGCGATCGTGGAAGCCAACCGCCGGGTGCGCGACGATTGCCTGATCCTGGCTCACGGCGGTCCGATCGCGGAACCGGAAGACGCGCAGTTTGTGCTCGAACGTTGTGCGATCCACGGCTTCTACGGCGCCAGCTCGATGGAACGCCTTCCCGCCGAGCAGGCGATCACCGAACAGGTGCGACGCTTCGTCGACTTGAAGATGCCGACGGAACCGTCACGTTCCGCAAGCGGGCCGATCGCCGGGGCGACGGTTCGTATCTAAGCGGGTGGGTGGCATGCTTTCGGCCGAATGGCCGTAAGCATGTGAGCGGTGGGTGGCACGCCCTGACAAAGGGCGTGGCGAGACATATCACGCCCACGCCCATCCTGTTGGTCTGGGCGTGCCACCCAGCATTTGTGACAAATCGGACCACTACAGAAGAAACATCGCATGCGATCATTACTCTTCACGTTCCTGCTGGCATTGGGCGCGGTCGGCTCGATCACAGATCGAGCGATCGCCGCCGACACGTTGTTCGAGATCAAGGTCATCGACGAAGAGACCGGCCGCGGCGTGCCGCTCGTCGAACTGGAATCGACGAACAACATCGTGTACGTCACCGACAGCCACGGGCTCGCGGCCGTCAATGAGCCGGGCCTGTCCGGACAGAAGGTCTTCTTTCACGTCCGCAGCCACGGCTACGAATTCGCGAAAGACGGCTTCGGCTACCGCGGCAAAGCGATCGACGTGACATCCGGCGGCAGCGCGACGCTCAAAATCAAGCGGCTCAACATCGCGCAGCGGCTCTATCGTGTGACCGGAGGCGACATCTACCGCGACAGCGTGCTGCTGGGCCACGACGTGCCGATCGAGAACCCGCTGCTCAACGCCCAAGTTCTAGGTTCCGACAGCGTCGTCAACACCGTCTACAAGGGACAGATTCGCTGGTTCTGGGGTGACACGAATCAGGTGAAATACCCGCTGGGCACATTCGACGTGCCCGGTGCGATTTCCGATCTGCCGTCGGAAGGCGGGCTCGATCCCGAGGTCGGCGTGAACCTCACCTACTTCATCGGCGAGAACGGCTTTGCACGGCCCACGGCGAAGATGCCTGGCGAAGGACCGACATGGATCGGCGGACTCGTCACGCTCACCGACGACGAGGGTCGCGAGCGCATGTTCGCGGAGTATGTGAAAATCAAACCGCCGCTCACGACCTATGCCCGCGGGCTGGCGGAATGGTCCGACGAAGCGGAAGCCTTCGAGAAAGTCGCCGACCTCGACCTCAAGGCGACGCTGCTGCCCGGCGGACATCCCGTGAAGCATAAGGAAGGCGAGATCGAGCATGTCTACTTCGCGAGGCCTTATCCGCTGGTGCGCGTGGAGGCGACGCCGAAGAGCTACATGAATCTCGACGAATATGAGGCCTTCACCTGCCTCGCCGAGGGGAGCACGCTCGAAGATCCGAAGCTCGATCGGGGCGCCGATGGCAAGCTCCGCTACTCCTGGAAGCGCAACACGCCGGCGGTGGACGTCGCCGCTCAGAAGAAACTGACCGAGTCAGGCGTACTGAAGGAGGGGGAAGGACTGCTCGCATTGCGCGACGTGGCGACGGGCAAGCCGGTGCTGGCGCACGGCGGTTCGGTCTATTGGAACGAGTACCGCCAGCGGTGGGTCACGGTGTTCTTGGAAGCCTACGGGTCACCGTCGTTTCTCGGGGAGATCTGGTATGCCGAGGCCGACAGTCTCGTCGGTCCCTGGGTCTATGCGACGAAGATCGCGACCCACGACCGCTATGACTTCTACAATCCCAAGCAGCACCCGATGTTCGACAAGGACGGCGGCAAAACGATCTACTTCGAGGGCACTTACACGAACACGTTCTCCGGCAACCCGGTGAAGACGCCTCGCTATGATTACAACCAGATGATGTACAAGCTCGCTCTCGAGGACCCCCGCCTCGCGCTGCCCGTCGCGATCTATCGCAACGAAGACGGTCGCTTCGACGTTCGTGCCGACGGCGGCGCAGCCCGATCCGGGCAGCTCGCCTTCTTCGCGCTTGATCGCGCTGCTGATGATGATGATGCCTTTCCGATCTACGCCGACGAGAAGGGGCGTCTCACGGGGGCAACGTCGGCTCGTTCCGAGAATGCAAAGCCCATCTTCCACGCTTTGCGTGCCGATGCGAAAGAGCCGGCAGCAGGGACGATGCCGCTTTACGAGTTCGTTAATTCGGCGACGGGCGAGCGGCGCTATTCGATTGACGAGGATTCACAGACGGCCGGCTTCGAGCGGCGGGCGAAACCGATCTGCTTCGTCTGGGAGAATCCGCTGCGGTGCATGTGGGAGTCCGAGAAATAAACGCAGCAGGTCGCGGCATGGCCGAGCCATCGATGGCCGCTGAACGTTCGATGGCGGAGATCCTTCGTCGGAGAGCCGCCGCCTCGCCGGACAAGCTCGCGTTCCAGTTCCTGCTTTCCGACGGCGCCGAAGGGCCGCGTTGCACCTACGTCGAACTCGACCGACAGGCGAGATCGATTGCAACGGCGCTGCGGCGGATCACGAGTCCGGGCGAGCGGGCTTTGCTGCTCTACGCGCCTGGCCTCGATTTCATTCCGGCCTTCTTCGGCTGCTCGTATGCCGGCGTAATTGCAGTGCCGGCGTATCCACCCCGGCCCGAGCAACCGTGGCATGGTGTCGAGGGGCTGACGCGGCTAACGCTGGACTGCCGGGCGGGCGTCGTGCTGACGGGCGGTGATTATGCCGCCGACATCGAACGGTTGTGCCGCCCCGTCGCACCGCTGGACGGCGTGCCGTGGCTCGATACGAGCGACCTCACGTCGGCCGCACGCGGGGGCTGGTCGCGCGAGGCCGAAGACCCCGCCGCGATTTCGCATCTGCAATACACATCCGGCTCGACGGGCAATCCGAAGGGTGTGGTGGTCTCGCACGGCAACCTGATGCACAACGAGTACATGATCGCGTTGTGCAGCGGACACTTCGAAACGGCCGCCGCGGGAATCTGCGGCGTCGGCTGGCTGCCGTTTCAGCACGACCTGGGTCTCGTGGCGGGAATGTTGCAGGCGGTCTACGTCGGTGGTCCGCTGGTGCTCATGTCGCCGGTCACGATGTTGCAACGCCCTTACGTGTGGCTCGAAGCGATCTCGCGCTATCGCGGTTACACGAGCGGCGGCCCGAACTTCGCCTACGATCAGTGTGTGCGTCGCCTGAGTCTCGAAGAACGGGCATCGCTCGACTTGAGTTGCTGGAAGGTGGCCGGCCTTGGCGCCGAACCGGTGCGGGTCGCGACCATGGACGACTTCGCAGAGGCTTTCGAGGTCTCCGGCTTCCGCCGTGAGGCCTTCTATCCCTCCTACGGCCTTGCGGAAGGGACGCTGATGGTTGCAGGCGGCGACCGCGAGACGCAGCCGCCTGTCGTTGCCGTTTCGACGGCGGCACTGGAGCGCAATGAAGTGACTGTTGTCTCGGATACAGCCGCCGACGCTCGCTTAGCCCGCACACTGGTGGGCTGTGGATATGCGTGGCTGGACCAGCAAGTGCTGATCGTCGATCCGACGGCGCGAACGCCATTACCGCCCGCCAGAATCGGCGAAATCTGGGTGTCCGGCCCTTCGATCGCGCGGGGGTATTGGAATCGGCCCAGTGACACGCAAGAGACCTTTCAAGCCCGGCTTAACGGAGTTGGCGAGGTGCCGTTCCTGCGGACCGGCGACCTCGGCTTTTTCCATGAGGGCGAACTATTCATCACGGGCCGCCTGAAAGACGTGTTGATCGTGCGAGGGCAGAACCATTATCCGCACGACATCGAGCTCACGGTGCAGGGGCTCGATCCCGCCCTCCGTAGCGACGCCGGCGCGGCGTTTCAGACGGAAGGAGACGCCGGCGAACGTTTGGTCATAGTGCAGGAAGTGCTTCGCCCCGGTAAGACGTTCGACGCCGATGCTCTGGCACGCCGAGTGCGTCAAGCGGTCGCCGAGCAGCACGGCATCGAGGTGCATGATGTCGTGTTCGTTCGCCATACGACCTTGCCGAAAACAACGAGCGGTAAGATTCAACGCCACGCGTGCAAGGCGGCGTATGAGGCAGGACGGCTCATACCCTATGTTCCCAAAGAGCCACCGAGGCTGTAGAGGCCATCTCGTGAACGGCGAATCACCGTGAATGATTTGTGGCACGGCACTCCATGTCTTGGTTGCGACTTGGAGAGTCGCACCACACTGAAGCTGGAAATCACGTCGCCAATTCCGTTGCCGGGAACCGCTCGGTAGAGTCGATATCATGACGACGCCCTCCGCCGACAATCTTGACCTGCCGCCCGCGCCGAAGTCGCCATCCGCGAGCGAAATTCGCGAGTGGCTGGTCACGAAATTGAGCGAGGCTCAGGGCACTCCACCTTCGGAGATTCGCACCGATGCACCGCTCATCGGCATGGGGCTCGACTCGATGCAGTTCGTGGTGCTCGTCGGCGAGATGGAACAGTGGCTCGGCTGCCGATTCACCGACAACCCGCTGATCGATTATCCGACCATCGATACTCTCGCCGATTTCCTCGCCAATCAACTGGCCCAAGGGAAGACGCTGATCGATCCGACCCAGGGCTAAGCGCGCCGAGCCGATGCGGAACTCGCGATCGCCCTCTCTGTCGCGACAGCTTCTGCCGGTCTGGTGCGGCATGGGTCTCAAGATGTGGCTGCGGTTGTTGAGACTGCGTCCGCCGATGCACCTCTCACACACCGGCCGCATTGCCGGCGTGACGGCCGCGGCGTGCGGCAATTCGCTGCTGCACGTGCTCGAAAACGCGGTCTACGGCCGGCGAATCGAACGAGTGCAGATCGTTCAGCCGCCGCTGTTCCTCTTGGGCCATTGGCGGAGCGGAACCACGTTGCTGCACAATCTGCTCGCCCACGACCCTCGCTTTCTCGCGCCGACACAGTATCAGGTGTCTTTTCCCGGTCACTTCCTGCTCACGGAAAGATGGCTCTCGCGGATGACGGCGTCTCTGCTGCCGGCACAGCGTCCACTCGATGCCATGGCCCTGCGCTGGGATCTGCCTGGAGAGGATGAGCTCGCGCTGCTGCTCACGACCTTATCGTCGCCCTACCTGCGTGCCGCCTTTCCCGAAGGAGGCGACGTCGATCGGCTGGATGATCTGCGCCGAAACCTCTCGCCCGAAGAACTCGCCCGCTGGAAGCAGGCGTTTTTGCGTTTTCTCAAGAAGGTGAGCTTCGGGCAGCCGAAGACGCTGCTCCTCAAATCGCCGGCACACACGGGCCGCATTCCGCTGCTTCTGGAACTGTTTCCGGAAGCGACGTTCGTCTACATCGTACGAAATCCCTACGAGGTGTTTCCCTCGACCCGGTATCTCTATCGCACTCTCAGCGAGTCGAACAGCCTGACGCGAACGGAGCCAGCGAACGTCGATGAGCGAGTCTTTTCCGTCTATCGAAGACTTTACGACGCCTATCACCTGCATCGCGCACTCGTCCCTGCTGCGCGGCGGTACGAGCTACGTCTCGAGGAGCTGGTCGCCGACCCGATCGACACGCTGGAACGGCTTTACAACCACTTCGGGCTCGATGGCTTCGAAGTGCTTCGCGTCAGGCTCGAGCCCTATCTCGCGACCCACCGCGAATACCGTACGAACGCCTACACGCTGGATCAGTCCACGCACTAGCAGATTCACGAGCGGTGGCAACCGGCGTTTCGGCGGTACGGGTATCCGGAATAAGAGGCGGTAACACAGTTCCCGTCTGCCTGGAGAGAGGGGATCAGAGTCAAAGCGGCATCAAACATTTGATGTCAGCGGCGGGCCGATGCCCGCCACTCCCTAATCCCTCGTCACCGCTTCGTGCAAATTGAGGATCGTTCGTGTGACTGTGGTCAGCGCGGCAAGTTCAGGATGATCGAGCGATTCATCGACAGCCGCTTCGCCGACAGCAAGCAGTGCCGCGGCGGCGGAAGGGTCCGCACGGAAGCGAGCGATCTGCTCCGCGTAGAGTTTTGAGAGCAGCTTGTGCTCTTCAGAGCCAGGTGAACGGCTGAAAGCCCGCTGGAAGGCCCAGGTGACGCGGTCTTGCGGTGTCGAGCCGCCCTTCGTCATCGCTTCGGCCGCGAACGCGCGGGCTGCCTCAATGAAGATCGGGTCGTTGAGTAGCACCAGCGCCTGCAACGGCGTGTTCGAGTTCGTGCGGTTCACGCTGCATTCCTCGCGGCTGGCGGCGTCGAATACGGCGAGCGACGGATGCAGGAACGTCCGCTGCCAGTGCGTATAGACGCTGCGGCGGTGCAGGTCGTCGCCGCGGCTGGCGGAGTATTCGCGGCGCGGAAAGTTGAGCGCCGCCCAGTAGCCGTCGGGCTGCACGGGAAAGACGCTCGGCCCGCCGAAACGCTCGGCGAGCAGGCCCGACACGGCGAGGGCGCTGTCACGGACGGCTTCGGCATCGAGACGGATGCGGCTCTGTCTCGCCAAGAGCCGATTCTCGGGATCGCGTTCGACAAACGATGCGTCGGCGATGGAGGACTGCCGATAGGTGCGGCTCGTCACGATCGCGCGAACGACGTGCTTCACGTCCCACGGATGCGTGCCGTCGGCATCGAACGACGGCTGCATGAACTCGCAGGCGAGCCAGTCGAGCAGGTCGAGGTGGCTCGGCCATTCGCCTTGCGAGCCGACGTCTTCGAGAACTTTCGACAGGCCGGTGCCGAAGAACTGCTTCCACTGCCGGTTCACGAACACGCGGGCCGTCAGCGGATTGCTTTGCGAGGTCATCCAGTTCGCGAGGTCGAGCCGCGTGGCCCGCCGGCCTTTGAGATCGAGCAGGCCGAGGAACTCGGGGACGTTCGGTTCGACGATTTCGCCGCTGTCATCCATCCAGTTGCCACGCGGCAGCACGCGAATCGGGCGCGGTTCCTTGCGGGCTTCCGTGACGAGCACCGTCGGCACATTCCCGGCGAGCCGGGCACGCTCGCCGAAGAGCCGATCTTCCTTCCGACGCAGTTCCGCGAGTTCGGGGGCCGCGGTGCGATAGCGGTCAGATATGAGCTTCTTCTGTTCGTCGTTTCGCATCTCGGCCGGAACGCGCAACGCGGCGAGCACGTTCTCGGGCAGGCCGTTTTCATCGACCGTGGCCCCCTCGACGCGCGACAGTCGCACGCGGAACTTGCCGATCGTCGCATTTCGCAGGTCGGAATCGTGCCGTAGCCGCACGGTGAGCACCGTATCCGCATTCGATTCCAGCGGGTTCTCGAAACGCAGCACGAGGCGCTTGCCGCCGATCGACCCGTTCTCGTTGCCCCAGCCCGTTTTCGAGTCGCCGTCGATCACGGCGCCGGGCGGATAAGGATCGATGTCTCCGGCGCCCTCGGTGATGACTTCAGCGAAGGCGAGACGTTGCGGGGCCGCGCCGGACTTCGCAGCGGCTTCGGCTTCGACCTCGGTCAGCACGAAGCTGACCCAGCCGCGGGCAATGCCGTTGCCGGGCAGGTCGCCGCCGCCCTCGGGTTGGACCATGAGCGAGGTCCATCGTCCTTCACCCGGTTTGAACGTGACCGTGTAGGTTTCGTTGTCGGGGTTCGGACCGCTCGCGACGACGAGTCCGCCGCCAGCGTGCGTGAGTGTCGCGCCGTTTGCACTGGCAACGCTCGTCGGTTCGACGGTCGTCCAGGCGAGTTGTTTGGCGGCGTCGAGGGCGAGCGTGCGATCTTCCCACGCAGTCCTACCTTCTGCCAGTTGCTCGTTCGTGATCGTTGCGTTGGCTTCGCGGACCTCCTTCAGCTCGGTGTCGAGCGCGGCGAGCTTGGTTTGCTGCTCTGGAGACGGCAGCGACAGGCTCGGTCCCCACTTGCCGCTGCCGTTGGCTCCGCCGTAGAAACCCTTCTCTTCGATGTCGGCAAAGAAGGCTTCGAGCCGATAGAAGTCGCGGGTCGTCAGCGGGTCGAACTTGTGGTCGTGGCACTCGGCGCAGCCAGTGGTCAGACCAAGGAACGCGGTGCCGATCGTGCGGGCTCGGTCGGCGGCGTACTTCGCGAGATACTCCTTATCTTGCGCGCCGCCCTCGGCGGTCATGCGATTCAGACGATTGAAGGCAGAGGCCGTGCGCTGCTCGCGCGTCGCCTCGGGCAGCAGGTCGCCCGCGATCTGCTCGCGCACGAACTGGTCGAAGGGCATGTTCGCGTCGAACGCCTTCAGCACGTAATCGCGATACGGCCAGACGCTCACAAATTGGTCGCCGTGGAAGCCCACGCTGTCGGCGTACCGCACCGCATCGAGCCAGAACATCGTTTGCCGCTCGGCGAAGCGCGGATTCGCAAGCAAACGATCGACGAGCTTTTCGTACGCGTTCGGCGATTGGTCGGCGAGGAAGGCCTCAACGTCTTCCGGCGTTGGAGGTAAGCCGTGCAGGTCGAGCGTCACGCGGCGGATGAGCGTGCGGCGATCGGCTTCTTCCGAGGGAGAAAGTCCTTCAACCCGCAATTCCGCAATGATGAAATGATCAATCGGGTTTCGTAGCGCCCCCGGTTTGGCATCGACGGCAGGCACTTCCGGCCGCACCGGCGGCGTGTAGGCCCAATGCGGCTCGTACTCGGCCCCCTGAGCCACCCAGTGGGTCAGCAGCTCGATCTGCTTGGACGTGAGCCGCTTCGGATGCTCGGGCGGAGGCATGCGCTCGAACTCGTCGTTCGACGTGATGCGTCGGACGAGTTCGCTGTCTTCGATCTTGCCCGGCACGATCGCCGTCGCTCCCGAATCGAGCTCCGCAAGTGCGTCGTCACGCACGTCGAGCCGCAGTTCCGCCTGTCGAGCGTTCTTGTCGGGTCCATGACAGGCATAGCAGTTGTCCGACAGGATCGGCCGGATGTCGCGATTGAAGGCGACCTTCGCTGGCTCGGCGGAAGAGGCGTTGCCCACCGTCATCGCGACGGCGACGCAAAAGAGAGATCGCGTGAGCACGATTGAGAACTTCCGACGGCAGGAACGCACGGGCAGCAGAGGACGAGACGCAGCGAATGATGATAACCGGTGGCGGGGGATCGGGAGAGGCGGGGGATCGTTCGGCCGATTCCCCAAGGCACCGACCCGGACAAAATGTTCCGTCTCCAGGCCGGCCGCATGGTCTCGCCGCTGGCTTGCAACTTCTGCACGAGCGCCTTGCGGGCGTCGCGAAGGTGCACCTTCACGGCGGCTTCCTTTTCGCGCCCGATCGCTGCGCTTAGGGCATCAACGCCTTTCTGCGTGCCGACGTCGTACAGGATGTTCGCAGCTTCGGCCCGCACGAGCGGCGCCCGGTGGGTTAGCAGGCGGATCGTGACGGGCTCGGCGGTCTCACCCATTTGCTTGAGCGCGACGATCGCCTCGTTGCCGACCCACTTGTGACCGATCTGGCCCGCGAGCACCTCGGCGACCTCGGGCGTCTTGAACCGCACAAGGTCTTGAATCGCGTCGCGGTTTCCGAAGCTCGCACTGTCGCGCTCGACGAGTATTTTGAGAGTCGAGATCGCGATGTCGGGCCGGTCCAGCCGTTCGAGAGCCGTCAGGTTCTGTTCGAGGCGGAAGGACGCCCGGTCGTCGAGAATCTTCCGGCGGATCGCCTCGGCGGCGGCGTTGGTCGCTTCCGGCATGTCCATCCGCTTGATCGCTGCGATGTATTTTTCGGATGAGCTGTTCGACCAGTCTTCGGTGATCTTGTCGGCGATCTTGCGGGCGCCCTCGAGCGTCTTCCAGTTGACGATCGCATCGACGTGGCGATCGACGTGCAGGCCGTTTCCCGTGAAGGTTGCATTCAGCACTTCTGCGACGCGATCGAGTTCGTTCGGATCGGCCGGCATCGCGGCGAGCTGGCCAGCGCCCGATCGACGTAGAAACCATTGCCTTTGAGGATTCGCAAGGCCCAGTCGATCGTCGTTTCGCCCTCGAGCGGCTCCTTGTCGAAGTCGCTCCAATCGCTGAGCTTCTTCGCCTCTCCGGCACGGTCGCCGGCGCCTGCCGAAGCCAGCGCCGCCGTCGGCAGCGGGTTCGGCAACTCGGCGGAGACCGTGACCGATCTCCGGCTCGGGTCGAGCGCCGTCACTTTGCCGAACCGAATGCGGTCGGAGAAGACTTGCAGATCTCCGACCGGCGCCACCGTCATCTCGTAGCTGTCGCGAGTGACGGGTTTCGGTCCGACGACGTACAGATTGATCTTCGGATCGAGCTGCGCGGCCTGTCGTCCCAAATACGCGTCGACTGCTGTTTCGTCGCCGTCGGCGTTCGCCACGATCAGTGTGGCGACGTTTTCGGCACCATGCTGGACGATCATTTCCTCGACGTCGAAATCGGGCACCGGGTTCGGCAGCACGGCCTGAAACGTCACCTTCCGGCCGGCCGCATCGACGTTCGTCGCCTGACCCACGTCGAACCGTTTCGCGAACGCGTTGAGATCGACGACGGGGCTGGCATAGAAAGTATAGTTGCCGCCGCCCGACGCACCGGCTTCAATCGAGGGATAAGGCAGGTCGGAATCGACTGATGATCTCCAAGACGCTGAGCCCGCGACTGGTTCAACCGGTCCTGATACGCGCCGCTTTGATCGACACTGGCCGTCATGCCGTCGCCCGACGAACCGGACGACGAAATGGCCTCGCCGAGGCTTCGATTGTCACCACAGCCGCACAACGGCAGCGCGAGTGCGACGGCGAAAACGGCCATCCATGCTTGGGATCGCGGCCGACTGGAAAATGCAACCATGATGAAGCCCCACGAGCGTGCTAATGAGGTGAAACGTCAGCGGGGAACGACTCTCGATCGGATTGTCCCGCTGAGAATGACACGGCGCCGCCCCCGAACGGGACGGCAAGACGGAAGCCCAATTTTTCCGAGCCGCCCCAGCGAACGCAAGATCACGTTCGTCGCCAACGGCATGCTGGCATCCGCAGGCGGGTCAAGCCGAGCGTCTGTCGGCGGTTGGAAGAACTGCGTTTATGGCAGATGGATCGAACACAACCGGACGACTCGACAAAGGGTACGCGCGTCTCCACAATACGCCAGAGCATGTGCTGACATCGCTCGGAGAACGCTACCATGGCCGATTATGAGTTTGATCGAAGTCGTTTAGAATCACGTGCGCGGGATCTCATTCCTCGATGTAAAGAGGATCGAACGGTTGTCGTAGAATTCGCAGGGAGTCCGAAGGCCGGAAAGACAACGACGATCGATATCGTGACGCACTTCTTCAAACGAATGGGATTCAAAGTTTGGGCTCCGACTGAAGGGGCCAGCAAGCGGACTCCCTATCACCTCAAACGAGATCTCGTCGCGTTCAACACGTGGAGCCTGAACTATGCAATATCAGAACTGTTAGTCGCATTCAACAATGTCGATAAGCAAGACCTGATCATCTTGGACCGCGGACCGTTTGATTCGCTTGCTTGGATGAGCCTTCTTAAGGATGAAGGCAAGCTCACCGACAGCGAGTTTCGAATCATCAAGGATTTTGCACTCCATCCCAAGTGGGGCGAACTCGTATCGCGGGTGAACTTGTTCGTTTGCGACCCAAAGATCTCGTTACAGCGAGAATTGTCACACAAGCTCACACATGTTTCCGGCAACGCAATGAATGATGACATGCTTGCAAAGCTTTGTGGATGTTATGAACGGTTGAGTCAGGAAATTGGAGATAAATATCCAGTAGCAAAGTTCGACACGACGAAATCCGATGGCCCACTAAGAGTAGCAGAGAGTATCGCAACAGATATTCTCGAACTCATTGAATCGGGAAGGAAGGAGCAACCGCAAGGATGAGCAATGACTTGAGGTTTGAACGACCAGCGGTCTTAACTGTTGAGCGCCGCAAGCTCGACTCATGGTTTCGCAGGCCAGCATTCTATCACGAGCTATCGAGCATCCAGTTCATCACGAAGCTCATAGGCGACGAGGGTCGCTTCGTCGATCGAGAAAGAGCGGAACATGACGATTCGGTCATGCAAATCGTCGCCTATGGGGTTGTGCGATTTGATCGGCGGATTCTGTGTGTGAAACGCGCGAAGAAATCTAATCGTAGAGTTCTGCGGCTGAAGCACACGATACTCTTTGGAGGTCATGTCGACTCGTTGGAGGAAGGCGTGTCCGACCCCTTGGAGAAGTGCTTGTTACGGGAACTGGATGAAGAGCTGGGAATCTCACCAACTATCCGTCCTCAATTGCTCGGAACAGTCTTCGACCCGACTACCCATGTCGGCCGTCTTCATTTGGGGTTGATTTTCGATTCGGTCGTAGAATCTAAAGAGATTGCGCCACAGCGAGGCCTTGATGATGCGGAGTTTGTTCATTCAGGTAGACGCCGAACGAGACTTCTTCAGCCCATCGATGAGATTATTCATTTTGAGTTCGATCCTTGGTCGTCGCTATTTCTTGCAAGTGATATGGCGGCTGAACTCCTCGGTCAGCGGCGACCCATAGTTCCACAATTGACATTTGGTTTTGAATAAGGGTATTCGACTTGCATCGTACGGGAAGTTCTGCGCAAAAGATCATTGCCAGCTTTGTCGCGTTGATTGTCACAGCTCAGGCGGCTACAGAAGAGTCCGATTTCTCCGCCGAACTGCCGCGCATTGCAGCGACCGAGCCTGAAGACGCCCTCGACACGTTCGCGGTCGTTCGACCGTTTCGGATGGAACTCGTCGCGGCGGAGCCGATCGTCGCCGACCCCGTCGCGATGGCCTTCGACGAGAACGGGCGGCTGTATGTCGCCGAGATGCGGGATTACTCCGAGCAGGATCGCGAGTATCTCGGCGTGATCCGCCTGCTCGTGGATCGCGACGACGACGGCGTGTTCCACGATTCGACGATCTTCGCGAAAGAGCTCTCGTGGCCGACGGCGGTGACGTGTTGGGACGGCGGCGTGTTCGTCGGCGCCCCGCCGCATCTGTTCTATCTCAAGGACACCGACGGCGACGGCGTCGCTGATCTTCGCAAGACGATCTACACCGGTTTCGGCCGCGGCAACGTACAGGGCATGATGAACAGCCTGCGGTGGGGTCTCGACAACCGCATTCACGGCGCGGGCAGCACGTCGGGAGGGTCGATCGTCTTCACCGGTGATCCCGATTCGAAGCCCGTGGCACTTGGCCGGCACGACTTCGCGTTCGACCCGCGAACGTTCGATTTCGAAGCCACCACCGCCAGCGCGCAGCATGGCCTGAGCTTCGACGACTGGGGCCACAAGTTCATCTGCTCGAACAGCGATCACATCCAGCAGGTGATGTTCGAGGACAAGCTCATCGCGCGGAATCCCTATCTCAAGGCCCCCGGCGGAGCCGTCGGCATCGCGGCCGACGGTCCGCAGGGACCAGTCTTCCGCACCAGCCCCGTCGAACCGTGGCGAATCGTAAGAACGCGACTGCGGGTACAAGGCCTCGCCCCCGGCCCCATCGAGTTCGGCGGCAAGGTCTCCGGGTATTTCAGCAGCGCAACGGGCGTCACGGTCTCTCGCGGCGATGCCTGGCCCGCGGAATGGAACGGCGCGGCGATCATCGGCGACGTCGGTTCGAACCTCATCCACCGCAAGCGGCTCGCGACGAACGAACTGCCGCTCGTCGCGAGCCGTGTCGATCAAAACGTCGATTTCATCACGAGCACCGACACGTGGTTCCGGCCCGTGCAGTTCGAGAACGGACCCGACGGTGCCTTGTACGTCGCCGATTTTTATCGTGAGACGATCGAGCACCCAGCGTCCTTGCCGGAATCGATTAAGAAGCACCTCGATCTGACGAGCGGCCGCGATCGCGGTCGCATTTACCGCATTGTGCCGGAAGGTTTCATTCATCGACCCACGCCGGAGCTCGGTGAAGCGACCACCGCCGAACTCGTGGGATATCTCACTCACCCCAACGCGTGGCATCGCGAGTCCGCAGCGCGACTGCTTTACGAACGGCAGGATGCGACCGCGCTTCCGCTACTTAAGAGGCTCGCGAAATGGAACGGTGCGAGCGAGTTCGAATCCTCGGAGAACGGCCTCGTTCCGCCGGCGTCAAATCCGTCCACGACTTCGGCGGAACGCCACGGAGGGTGTTCCCTACTGAACGCGGCACCGCTCGCAAGAATGCATGCCATTTATGCGCTTGACGGGCTCGGCGCACTGACCGACGAAATGCTCGCCGACGCGCTCGTCGATTCTTCCGCACGAGTCCGTGAGAACGCAATCAAGTTGGCACGTTCGCGTGCGCCTCGATCGGCCGACATTCGCGAGCGGCTCCTTTCCCTCGCGAGCGATCAGGACCGCTGGGTGCGTTACGAAACCGCGTTCTCACTCGGCGAGATCGTGCATGGCAAGGATGTTCCCCCGCCCGACACTCGAGCGGCGATTGAGAAGCTGAGCGTCCTACTGCTCGGCTACGTGGGCGATTCCGATTGGACGCCCATTGCGGCCCTCAGTTCGTTGTCTGGCCGCGAGGCCGAGGTGCTGGCGACCTATCCCGACAACCCTTCGCCTTATTGGTCAGATCTCGCGGCGATCGTCGCCCGTCGCGGCAAGCCGGACGAACTCGCACTCGTCGCCGATCGTCTGGAACAGATCCTCAATTCCACGATGGCGACGGCAACGCTCGATGCCTGGTTCGCCGCGCCGAACGCGGCCGTGCGGAAGACCCTCAACTCGGAGAATCACCCAAAGCTGCGCGCAGCCGTCGCAAACCGGCTTGAGGGTGCGAAACGGACGGCGGTCCGAGAAGACGCATTGCTTGCCGCACGACTTGGCGCGTTGCAGACGTTGAGGCTCGCGCCGTTTTCCGCGGCGGTGAAGGCGTTCGATGCACTCGCCGATGGCCGGCAGCCTCCGGAACTGCAACGGGCGGTCGTCGAACTGCTGCGGCAATATGATGATCCAGGCGTGGCGGCGCGACTGATCGATGCTTGGCCCCGGCTCAGCCCTTTCGTGCGTGAGACCGTCGCCACGGCGCTCACCACGACCTCCGCCAACGCAACGGGATTGCTCGATGCGATCGAAGCGGAGGCGTTCGACGCCGGCGCATTGCCGCAGGCGACGCGGCAACTGCTCCGCGAGCATCCGGATGAGGCGATTCGAGAACGGGCGACGACATTGCTCGCCGACACCGCGCTGGCGAAGCGCGACGACATCATTACGGCATACCGGCCGGTCCTTGAGATGACCGGAGACGTGAAGAACGGGCAGGCGCTGTTCGCGAAGCAATGCGCCGTCTGCCATAAGCTCGGCGGAGTGGGTCATGAAGTCGGTCCGAATCTCGCCGCGATCAAGACGCGCGGGGCCGAGTTCATTCTGTTGAATGTCCTCGACCCCAGCCGCGAAGTGAACCCGCAGTTCGTCGATTACACGCTCGTGACGACCGATGGCGTCGTGAAGACGGGAATGATCGCGTCGGAGTCGCCGACGGCCGTTACGCTCAAGCGCTCCGAGGCCACGACCGAAACCGTGCTACGTCTCGACGTCGAGGAACTGCACAGCACCGGCCGCAGCCTGATGCCCGACGGCTTCGAGAAGCAACTCGACCAACAGGCGATGGCCGATTTGATTGCGTATTTGCTGTCGCTGGAATAAGGGCCTTCGGGGGCATCACGCTCCCGCCGAACTGCGATTGGTTGCCTCAGCGCTGATTCTGCGTGATGTACTCGAGGCGTTCGGTCCGTTGAACCTCGGCGACTTCGTCGCGCCAATGCAAACCAGCCATTCCGACTGTGATGCTCGTCGCATACCCGCGGTAGGGGGAGAGATCCTTCGCTTCGACGATGACGTCGACGCCTCCGTTCCGAACTTCAAACGTCTGGTGGCCCACCTGGCGGAGGATCGTCCAAGGGCGGCCGAGGCGGTCTTCGCAGTAACTCACTACGGCGCCGGGTTTCAATGGCACGTCGCCGGGAATCTGGTCGAGCGTCGATCCCGTCGTGATGGCGACGGTGACGACTGCCAGGCCCAACAACCGCGTCGAGATCGACGCAGCACGATCCTTCTGAGGTGTTTCCGCGGCCCGCATGACCGCCTCCTTCACGCTCGAACGGATTGTAGGACGCGGCGAAGGTGACGGACGCAGCGAGAATGACGTGCGTTTTGAGCGAGCGGAAAAACGGCCGGAATCGGCCGTCGAACTTCCGCCGCGGCTCCCATCAGTAACAAGCGATATTTGGCGTGTAAAGATTTTTTTCCACCGGCCTTACCCCTGTGCGACGTTCCCGTTCGGGAACATTGCCGCGATCGTCAGGGAGCACTTTTTGACGGGCCGGCGCCGGTTTGCGCTCGCTGAAGGTCGCGGCTCGGAAATTCGAGCGCGTGCGCGGCGATCGCGTGCGCGACGTCGATGCCAGTCGCCTCCTGCAAGCCTCGCCAGCCGGGAATGCCGTTCACCTCGATCACGTAGCTCGTGCCGTTGCGATCGTCGATGAGGTCCACGCCGGCATAGTCGGCATCCACGGCCTTCGCGGCGGCCAACGCAAGATGCTCCCGCTGCGGATCGAGGCGAATCGCGATGGGTTTCGCGCCGCGAGCGACGCTCGTGCACCAGCCGTCGGCCCGTCGCTCGATCGCCGCGAGCACGCAATCGCCGATGACGAAGGCTCGAACGTCACTCCCGCCGTGATCGATCGTTTTTTGCAGGTAGAACACGCCCCCGATGCGATCGACGGTGCGGAACGCACGCCACGCCATCTCCTCTTCGCGGAGTCGCAGCATGCCCAGTCCCATCGAGCCGAACAGAGGCTTCAGGATCACGTCTCCGAGTCGTCGAAACGCCTCCATCGCGTCGTCGATCGTTTCGCAGACGACGGTCTCCGGCGTGGGCAGGCCGGCCGCTTCGAGCAAGGCGGTGGTACGCGCTTTATTGACGGTGCGTTCGATCGTCTTCGCCGAATTGACGACGGTGACGCCTCGTTCTTCGAGAGCGTGCAAAAGATCGACGCGGACGATGAGTTGTTCGAGGGTGCCGTCGGGGATGATGCGTGCGACCACGAGTGGGCATTCTTCGAGAGCGATCCCGCCGGCCATCATGCCGCGATGTTCGCCGTAACGACCGACGATCTGCTCGTAACGCAGTTCGATCGCCGCGTGACCGTGCTCCGCGAACGCGAGCTTCAGTTCATCGACGTGCCAGCCTGAGCGGGCCGAGAGAATGGGAATGCGCACCGGATTCAGATTTTGAGGCGTCGCAGGATTTCGCCACGGCCGAGTTCAGCCATATCACCGTCATAACGTTCGTACCATTCGTGCTCGTGGAGGCCGGGTGGGGCCGACAAGCCGTAACGACGCCGCAGGTGAGTGAGCAGCACGCGCACGAAGCCGGGCTGATAAGTGCAGGAATACTCGTAGCTTGGCGGAATCGCGACGTCGGCAAGGGCGATGAGACTCGCTCGCTTCGACCAACGCCCAGCCGGGGGAGAGATGTTTCCGAAGGCGACGAGCGTGCCCGCGATTGCGGCTCGCAGCGCGCCGGGGCCGACATCGCCACCGACGGCGATCACTCCGCGCCGCATGCAGGCACCAGTCCTCGCTCCCGCACTTCCGAAAACGACGATCTCGCCGCCGGTCATGCCGCGCTTGGAACCCGGCGACGCGCCGCCGGCTCCGTCACCCACGTCGCCTCGCACGATGATCTCGCCGCCTCGCATCTCACGGCCAATAAAGTTTCCCGCGTCTCCGGCGACCTCGATGCGACCGCCACTCATCGCATCGCCGACCCGATGCCCGGCGTCGCCTTCGATGGTAAGTATCCCGCTCGTCATTCCCGTTCCAAGCCGATCCACGCGGGATAGAGCACCAACAATGCGGAGGTCGTTCGATGCGGTGCCGGCGACATCGAACACGGCACCGATAACGGTCCTCTCACCGTCTTCAAAGTACAGGACCATGTTTTTGATCTCGCCCACGCTCCGTCCTGCGAGTTTGTCCGGCGCGATCGGTGACGCGTCCAGCCGACGTGGAACCGGTCGTCGCAATGTCAGCACGAGTTCACTCACGCTGGTCCTCCACTCATGATCTCGCGCAGCGGGAAATGATGCGGACCGAGCTTTCCGCCGTAGTTGCCGGCGCTGATTTCTATCACGCCGGGCCGACAGGCCGCATCGATCCCCGCCCACATGGCGTTCGAGATCGCTGTCGCATCGATACCGTCGATGACGATCTCGAGCACGCAATTGACTCCCTGGGGCAGTTGCGTGGCAGTCACCGCTCGGAGCGTGGGGCAGACGGCGTCGCTCGTCGAGGCGATCAATGATTTGTACCGGCGGCTGCCCAACTTGCTGCCGCTGCGAACGATGCCGCCGGGGAAGGGCATGATCACTCCGGGCAATGCTTCCATCGCGTCGATGGCAGCTTCGGCGGCTTCAAGTGCCGCGTCGGTGTTCTCTGCGAAGATGAGAAAGTTCCCGCCGCCGATGGCTTTGATCATGCCGACATTAGCCTCGACAAGAAACTCGTCTTCCATCACCGGTACCCGCCAGTAGCGCCGCCCGCCGATGACCTTGCTCGACTGGAAGCCGTCGCCGTAATAACGAACCCAGTCACCGACGGGGATGCGATCGGGTGCGTCGGGCAGGCCGTCGAAGCAGCTCGCGGTGGGACAGGTCAGCACAGTCTGGCCGACTCGCTCGGTCAGACGCTTCGGCAGTTCCTCTTTCTTCATCGTCATCAGCAGGACGGCGCAGCCGGGTCGGGCGTCGGGTGTTTCGTCGGGCGTCAGCAGACGTTCGATGCCCGCTTCACATTTGCAGCCGATGACACTCGTCGCGAAGCCGGTCAGCTTAAGGGCGCAGTTCCGCACCCAGCGTTCGCTTTTCGCCGTGATGATCAGCCGCGCGGCGCGCATGGGGAACGCTTCGGCGAAAGTGTCGTCGATGCGCACCCCGCGGATGTTCATGGTTGCTCACGTCACAGCGCTAAAGGTTTAGCGGACGGTCCTTGAGATTGCGAACCGGGTAACTTTCGAATCTCATCGTCGAGAAATCCTCAAAGTGCTTCCGGATGTTCGAAACGACCGCCTCGTCGTAGCCAGGTCGGATGTGCAGCCGACGGCCGGGAGGCGCCCGTCGGAGTTGGCCTTCCTCGACGACTAGGACGCCGCTTTTGAGCACGTAGCGCGGCATGGAGAACATCTCGGCGATGCGGTCGCTGCGCTGGTAGACGGTCACATCGGCATCGGCACCGACGCCGAGATGCCCTTTCCGCTTGAGGCCGAGGATGCGGGCCGGGCCGGCGCGCGTGACGATCGCGATCTCGTTGAGCGTATATTCGCGGGCGAGGCCGTCGGCGAGGGCGCTGCCGGCAAGGAAGCGGGGATTGAGTCGTTCGAAGCATTCGCGACGCGCGTCGCGGCTCATCAGCAGTTCGATGAGCTGCGGGTAGGCGAGAAAAGAGCCGCCGTTCGGGTGGTCGGTCGAGAGCACCACTCGCCACGGGTCGTTCGAGAGCAGGAATAACTCGAGGCCGACGACCCATTGCAACGCCGCGGCGGCGGCCTTCTCTTCATAATTGTATGGAACGATGCCGCAGCCGGTTTCCAACTCGATATCGAGGTTCACCCACTTGCCACCGGTCGTTTCGTGCAACAGGTACTCGAGAGGGCTGTCGGCCGATAGCGTGAGCGCGGGCCCGAACATGACTTGCCCAACATCCGCGGTGATCTCGGGATGTGCGTTGACGTAATCGGAGATCTCAGCCGCCGCGCTCGTCCACGACTTCCCCCGTTCTCCCCCGTAGCTGTGGAACTGCAGGTGCGTGAAGTGCGCCCGGCGACCGGCGACGACGCGCATGCTGTCTAGCGTCGTGGCGACGTTTCCGGGCACGCCCAGGTTGTTGCAATGAATGTGAACCGGATGCGGCAGTCCCAGTTCGTTCGCGACGGTCGTCAGGACATCGAGAATCGCCCGCGGGGTGACGCGATCGCCCCGCATCGATTCGTCGAGCGTATTCAGATTTCGATGCCCGGCCTTCCAGGCATCAATGCCGCCGGGGTTCACGATTTTGACGGCGTAAGCACCGACCGCGCCCAGCAGCCAAGCCATGTAATCCCGGGCCAGCCCCGTCTCGCCGGCCTCGATTTGTCGCAGTAGAAATTCATCGTTGCCCATGAGGGCGAAAAAGCCGGCGTCGACGATCGGCGTATCGTCGAGCGAGGCATGGCAGACCTTCGCCGTCAGCGGTGCGACGGCCGCGTCGAAGGCAGTCGTATAACCGAGCGTCGCATAGCGATAGCCGGTCGTGAAGGTGCTGGGCACGATGCCGCCCGTTCCCGATCGACCTGTTCCATCTGTGAATTGCGGGGCGGGTGCCGGATCGTGACGGCGTTCGTCGGGCATGAGCCGCCGGGCATGGTTCACGCCCGCGCTGGCGACGTGGCAATGAATGTCGACGCCTCCCGGCATCACGATCATGCCCGAGACGTCGAGCCGCGGTGCGTCGCGCGGCACATCGGCGACAATCACGCCGTCTTCGACGCAGATGTCGCGTACTTCGCCGTCAATGCCGTTCGCGGGGTCATGGACGATGCCGCCGCACAGGCGCAGGCGTTCGCTGCTCATGAACGGAGGCTCCCCCGAGCGGCACAGCGTTCGGAAAGGCTCCGCAACACGTCGGCGGCAGTTGTGGGATGCGACAACAGGGGAACCGCCTCGAACGGGACGTCGTCCATCCTCAACACCATTCCGCCTTCATGGATGCCGACCGCGCCCGTGTCGATCACGACGCCCGGTGCGAGCGTTGCCTCGCTGGCACCGGGACCGACGATGACCGTAGGCACGCGCTTCAGTTCAGCTGCGATGTTCACAGCGACGTTCACCGTCGAACCCACGACCAGCACGGCGTCGTACCGGCCTCGGGAAAGCCGTTCGGCGACGGATTCATCGGTAACGTACCGCGGATGACCGCCCGCGAAGTCGGCTGCGAATGGAAAGCCGGTCTGCCAGGTCAGCAAGGACTCGAAGCCGTTGCGATTGCCCCCGGCACGCAGTGCGAACAACGCCGCGCGGGTCGAAGCGTTCAGAGCTTGCGTGAAAGCGATCAACGCTTCCGGGAGATCGGGATCTCGCCGGCCGTCATCAGGCTCGGCGTCGAAGATGATGGCGACATACTTCGCATCGGACCTCAAGCGGCGGGCAAGTTCCACAAAGGCAGCAAGCACTCCTTCCGTCGGCGCGGTGCCCCGCTCTCGCAGCCCAGCGCGCAACACCGACAGTGCATCGACTTCGTGGCGCGAGGACAGCGTGATTCGCTCGCCGCACACGCGCGGTCCGTGAGCAGCATCGACGTCCACCGCGATTAGCGTGCGGGCGGTTGCGAACACCGGCTGCGGAGTGACGAACCGCTCCATGAAACGCGGATAACGCGCGCTGGGATCAACGCCCCAGAAGATCACCACGTCGGCCCGGTGTCGGAGTTCGCCGAGCGTCGCCGAGGCTCGTCCCCGTCGCTGGGCCGCGAGCAGACCGTCGGCGACGGTGTCGGACGTTGGTCCATCGATCGTCGCACCGATGCGATCGGCGAGAGCGGTCGCCTCCCCGTGTGCCGCGCAACTCACATCGTCGGACACATAAATCAGTGTGCGGCGCGGATTCGCGAAGAGAATCTCAGCGGCAGTGGTGATTGCGCGGTCAAAGCTCACGTCCACGCCGTCGCATTGGATCGCCGCTGGGAAATTGCCGTCGCGAAACCATTTCAGTCCGAGGGGACAGGCGTTCTCGATTCCGGTTATCCGCCCGGCGGCCACGCTGACGGAAAGATCGTCGCACGCGCAGCCGCAGCCAAGGCAAATCACGGGTCGGTCGGTCGAGACTGGCATCCGGCGCGTCAGGCGAGATCGTGGGGAGTCGGTTGAGATGTTACAGGGCCGGGCGACCGAGCGGAACGACATCCGAAGCATCGCCGGGAGAGCGCGTCGCCTCGTCGCAGGACGGCGTCGACGCCGTCATTCATCTTGACGGAATTTCGGCATTCGGGAACACTTCGCGCGTCAAGGACCAGACGCCAACGGCTGCATGAAGGCTGTCAAGATGCCCACTCGCATGGTCGCAACCGCCCAAAACGCCTGGCGAAGGTGCAGAGTCTGGCTGGCCGGCTCGTTCATCGCCGCCTATCTCGCCACTCTCGGCATGGGGCTGTTCTGCCATACGTTCAACTGGAACTCGGGCGTGCACCCCATGATGTATTACGTCGTGTGGGACATGTTCTGCGGCTGGGCGGCGCACGAGTGCCGGTACCACGTTCTCGCAGAAGGCGTGAGCGGCCAGTTTTATGAAGTCGTACCCGGGCCGTGGGGCGAGTTAAGGCCGCACGGCGATCTGGGACGCCACGATTACGATCCCGACGCCGTCCACGCGGGCCGCATCGCCATGAACGTGCTGCGGCATTCGAGCCATGAGGACATCACGCGTCTGCTCGTCGTCGAAGAGAACTGGCCGAAGAAGTTCAACATGCCCGACGACCAGTGGGCGGCCCGCTGGGACGAACCCAAAGATCCGAAACGTTACTACACATTGCGGCACGTCATCACAGCCGACGGCGTGCTGCTGCACACGTACAGCAATTTTTACACGCAGCAGAACAGCCTTGGCATCCTGTCGAATCCGCGGCTGGCGAGCGAAGTGCATCGCTCGCAGCCGTTCTATGCCGTCGACGTCCGCCGCGATCCGTTCGGTATGAGCGCATCGCTCGGCGACACCGCCACGGCCTCACCCCGCTTCGGATCACCGCTCGGGAATTAGCTCGGTCGGTTAGAAAACGAGGATCTGGTGCCACTGGCTTGGCCAGTGCCTCTTTGAATAACACCTCCATCAGAACTGGCATAGCCACCGGCACCTAAAGGTCGGCTTCTGACCTACAAGACTAGCGACGACCCCTCGACACAGAGACACATCACCGGCACGACGCCGGTCATTCGATTGGCGGAGCCACTTATGCGATCACGAACGGCTGGTCGGCGATCGGCGACGGACCTTTTCGGTAAGGTTCGCGAGTTCTTCTTCGCGCAGGAAGTGCACTACGGCCTCGCCGTAGTACGCATCCTGTTGCCGCTCGTGTTGTTCGTCGACCTGCTGCGGCGGTGGTCGTTCGTGCGGGAGATTTATTCCGCCGACGGGGCCACCACTCCCATCTGGATCACCTACGGACTGAAAAGCCCGCTGCCGGAACTGCCGGGGGCCGTCGCCGTCGCGCTGTTCACGCTGTTGCTGGCGGCGTTGATCACCGCGTCGCTCGGTTGGATGACGCGGGTTTCGCTCGCGATCTCGACCCTGCTCTACTTCTATTTCACGACGCTCGACTCGATCGGCACGCTCACCAAGTACACGGTGATCGCCTCGCACGTCTTGCTGTTGCTGACTCTCTCGCATTGCGGAGCCGTCTGGTCGCTCGATGCGCTGCGGAAGGGCGGCGAACCGGCCAGGAGCGCCGTCTGGCCCCGCCGGCTGATGCAACTTCTCTTCTGCGCCACGTATCTCGGCGCCGCGATGACCAAGATCCACACGCCGGCGTACTTCAACGGCGATCAGATGATGTGGTGGATACTCACGCATGTGAACGGACGCCATCCGTGGGGCGAGCCGCTCGCCTATTTCCCGGCGCTGCTCACCGTCGGCGCGTACGCCGCGATCCTGTGGGAGATCCTGTTCTCGTTCTTGTGCTGGAAGGGCTGGGGACGCCTCGTGATGCTCCCGTTGGGCGTCGGCTTCCACATCGCGACGTGGATCATGCTGGGCCTCGATATCTTCCCCTGCGTCGTGATTTCGTCGTACTTCTGCTTCGCGAACGAACGCGACGCCGGCATTTTCGATCGTTTCGTGCATCGCTGGGCGATCCGGCTCGGCGTTCCGTTGCGGGCGTTCGCCGAGCAGGCGACGCAATGGATTCCGGCACGAAGGCTTGGACCGATCGCCTTCGTTGCGCTGCTGTGGGTCGTCTCGCTGGGCGGTGCCGCCGCCGAGCGCGTGCAGGATCCCTATGGCGAGCGTGGGGCCGGCGGGCCGCTGCCTCTGCGCAAGATCGATTCGGAAACGGCGCAGCGACTGCTCGCCGGTGCCGAGCCGTTGCGGGCTTCCGACAAGATCTTCGCTTTCGAACTCGGCGACCATCTGTTCGGCGACGCGTTGATCGGGCGCAAGCGGGTCTTCCAGAAAGGCGAGACGCTCATCGCGCAGTGCATCGCCGCGCCTCCGCACGGCGACATGTACATCGAATGCAATCTGCACGGCGGCGACGGACGGATCATCGAACGCCAGGGACTCATTCTCGTCCGCGAGATGAACCGGCTGAACTTCAACTACTCGCTTTGCGACGCCGTTGAACCAGGCGAGTACGAAGTCGTGCTCAAGGTCTCCGGCACGAACGTCGCGCGACGAAAGTTCGTCGTCGATGGTGAACACGGCGGTGCGTCACCCGCCGTGACAGGTGCCCAGACGGTGGCCGGCGTGCTGGCGGATTGACGTCGCATGCGGTCCAATGAAACGCGGGGTGGCGATTCGGATTCGCCCCGCGTTTCACGCCTTGGCAGTGCCGAACTCTCATGTGGCTCACGGAGATCCCCTGGCCTCCCGCGATCGTGCTGCTTATCGCAGCCGTGGTCTTCGGCATTCTCTGGAGCCGCAACCGGAAGACGGCGTTGATCGCGATTGCGGTGGCATGCCTCGTCGCGATTCCGCTCGTCTTCGTCGTCGAGCAGGCTATCGTGACGCCAGCCGAAGAGGTCGAGTTGCAGATCGACGCGCTGCGTAACGCCGTCGTGCGTGACGATGTCGAGGCGACGCTCGATTTCTTTTCTCAGTCCGCCGTTCTCGAACGCGCGGGAGTTGCAACGGGAATGACGCTCGTGCGCGTCGAGCCGGACGTTCGCGTGACCGACGTCTCAGTCAAGGTAACGGCCGAAGACACGGTTGCCGTAAGTCACCTGCGTGCCAACGGAACGTTTGTTGGCCGCGGTGGCGCGCTACGCGGAGGCGAACACCACACGCCGACGCGCTGGCGCGTGTCCTGGCGAAAAGAGGCCGGCGAATGGAAGATCTTCGGTCTCGAACGGCTCGACCCGATCACCGGCGAAAAGGTCGGAATCCTGTCGGCAAAGTGAGAGCAAGCTCATCCTTCCGTCGCGGAGGGCTCCTCTGACTTCTACATTCTCAATACTTCCATTCTCCCTTATGGCATCTGCCGCACGGTTTCGCTTCGCAACAGCGTGTAGTCGAGGCTCGCGCCGCTGGGGATCACGACGTTGTTGAAGCGTTGGATCGACTGCACCGAGAACCCTGGATATGGGCCGACGACTGCGGGACGATATGCCGACAGGCTCACCGGCGCCGGGTACTTGTACGCCAGTTCCGGCGGGATTGGGTGGCTGTAGTAGGACCTTCGGAACATCCAGTCGGATGCATCGCTGCGATCGGAGGTCGCGCAAAAAACGACCGCTACGATCAGCCACGTACCGAAGCGTGAGATAAAGTCAGGATGGGCTCGAGATCGCGGCACGGGTCCGGTTCCGGCTGACGTGTCGGATAAAGGCGACGGCGGTCCGTCCAGACGTTGACGAAAAGCGACACCGGCGACTCCCTCCGTCGTGAAGCCGCGCTCTCCGAGCATGGCAATCGCCTGTCATGCGATTGCCATGCCGCATTTTTGCGAAAGCGGTGCTTGCGACTCCGCGTCCGGCAGAAACCCGCTCACTCGTTCGGGTCGAGATGAAGTTCGCGGCGGCGGCCTTCCTTCTCCTCGCGGTTTTCGAGGATCACCATATTGCCGGTGGTCTCGTCGTACCCGTAATGCTGGTACTGCCGCAGGGCCGGCATGTCGTATGAGTTCTGCGCGACGTAGTCCTGAAGCTCCTGGTAGGTCGGAAAACGACCTTCGAGAGCCTGGTGATGCTGAACCCACTGTTCGAGGCCGACGGTGCCCGACAGAGCCGCAGCCCGGTTATACGCGGTGCCGGCGGCGGAGAACGCCTTGACCTGTGAGGGATCGGACGCCACGACAGTCCAGTTCGGATCCTTCACGATCTCCTTGGCGTTGAAGATCTCTTTGGATCGCTCACCGACGTGGCTGCCCGACTGCTGCCCGACCGGCTCCGCCGGGGCGGGTTGAGCTGGCGCGGTGGTGTCATTCGGCAATGGCTGAGGCGCCGGTGTCGGATTGGATGACGACGAACCAAGATCGCCAGCGAGGTCAGCCGCCTGTTGCGAATCGTTCATCACGGGGCCGCCGGTGCGGCCCATCTCCACATCGCATCCGACGAATGCGGCTAACGGAAGCAACGACGCGACGGCTACAGCAAGACGGGCGGACACAGGCGGCTCCGGTTCCTGAGAACGACAGGAGTGTGAAGACGAGACGTTCGGTCCCGCCAAGGGCTTTCATTGTGTCGATCCAATACCTCTTGCGGCAAGGGGCGCGGCAGCGACGGATGCATCGGGATCGATGTTGTGCGGGTTCCGACATGCGACGCTCGTTTTCGGCTCTGTTTGACCAGAGACTTCACGCGGGGCAGAATCGGCGGCACTGCGGTCGGACTTATCGCCGCTGCCGTCGTTGACCCCGTTTACGCCGAGGAACCGATCGCATGCCGTCACTTTCCGCCGCAGCGATTGAGAATCGATCGGCCCTGCGAGACGTCATGCGATTGTCGCTGCAAGCCGCCGCCTGCGTTTCACTCCTCACATTGCGGGCCTTCGCCGCGGAGACGGAGCGGCAGCCGAACATCGTCATCATCTACGCGGATGACATGGATGATCTCCTGCGCTGGCGCACGGAGAAAGCGTCAGTTGTGCTTATTTTCGCCGGAATTTCGCTGGCTTACCGCAATGAGCCAACGGCGCGAATCTAGCGGAATCAACGGCTGTTTCGTGGGATTAACTACAGCTGGCTACACGATTCTGTTCACTTACTCAAGGGTTCTGACGGAGGCTCACGTAAACCACGACATTTGACAGTTCGTTGAGGGTTCGCCGTGGCTGCGGTGGATCCTCGTCGAAGCGGCGATGAGCTCGTGCGCCGTGACGTCGCCCTGGCGAATTTCTGCAATAGGATCCGCCGTCGATCCGGGGCGAAAATCGCGCGAGTCGCAGCGACACGCAAGCTGTCGGAGATCTGTTAGAGGCAGCTGGTACGCTGGCACCAGGCTCACGTCGCACCTTTTGCCGCCTAATGGTTGAAGCGAGAATTGAAGTGAGGCTGTTCTTAGTCGGAGAGCGAACTTCAAGAAAGACACTGCGATGCGCACGCAGAAGGCGTACCTCGGCCCGTAAAACGCGCGTCTGATGAAGCCGGTTCGGCCGTCACTACTGAATCGTCTCGCACCGTGATAGTGACTGGGCGGGGGCCGCCGGTGAATCGAACGCTGTGCGACGGCGACGACCTCTCACGGGGCATCACGCCGCCGGCACGGATGGGTGACGACGACATGCGCGTGCCGCGGGAGGGCTAGGAGTTCGGTCACCTTATAGTGGCGCAAAAACGGCGATTTTTTAGGGGTGTGATCAGGCCGTGGCCGCGGCGTGCGGCACCCATGGCGTGGACTGAAGGCGACGAGAAATGCGGCCTCTTAATAAAGGCGGCTCCGCGTCATCTGGATGGTCGTCGCCTTCGACGTCGCGGTCGAACGGTAGAGGCGCGAAGTGCTACGGCTCGTCGTGCCCCATTGCCGAGTGCGTCTCACGTAGGACGGAGATGAAGTCCGGATCGGATAGCGAGAACCTCGATGAACGCGAC
>JACCRE010000003.1 GCA_013813775.1 Planctomycetaceae bacterium | reverse complement strand
CCCCCCCCCCCCCCCGCTCCCCAACCCCAGCACGTTGACCCTTCGATTTCCGCCGGGCTAGAATCGTTGAAGTCCACTCCGTCACTACCGCGTGCCGCGCAGGTTCCCTCGTGCCGTTCCTTCGCGTCGAACAGGGAAGCTGTCCGGGCCAGTTGCTCGAAGTCGCGGGCGAGCGGGTCGTGATCGGACGGCACCCCGGCTGCGAGATCGTGCTCGACAATGCCGCCGTGAGCCGACAGCACGCGCAAATCTCCGAGAGCCACGGCAGCTATTTTCTCGAAGACCTGAGAAGCCGCAACCGCACCTTTCTCAATGGTCGACCCATCGAGGGGACTGCCGAGTTGCAGGACGGCGATGCGATCGAGTTCTGCGACTTGTCGTTCCGATTCTACGTGAATCAGCCGCCGGCCGAGGGTATTCGACCTTCGATCGGCTCGACGGCCGATCGTCAGAACGCCATGCGAACACCCGCGTTGCCGTTCGACGCAACGGTGGCCGCAAACGATGAAGATGACAAGGGCAAGGCCACCGCGCCGCTCATCGAAAGTGGCTCCTCGATCCTCAGCACCGTTCCGCTGAACGAAGCGAGCAGCCTGCTGCTGGCGGTCAAGCCCGAGCAAAAGCTGCGGGCCGTGCTCGACATCGGCCGATCGCTCGGGCATGCCCTTGAACTCGGCGACGTGCTTGAAAAGACGCTCGACGGGCTGTTCCGTGTGTTCCCGCAAGCCGATCACGGGTTCGTGCTGCTCAAAGAGGGTGAGAAATCGAAGCTGACGGTGCGGGCCGCGAAGTCGCGAAAGGCGAGCGAGGCTGCGCCGGAAGTCAGCATGACCGTCGTGCGCCGCGCGATGAAAACCGGCGAGGCGATCCTGAGCGCCGACGTCACCGGCGACTCGCGCTTCGCCGGCAGCGACAGCATCGCCACGATGTCGCTTCGCAGCGTGATGTGCGTACCGCTCTTTTCGCAGGGTGAGGAGCCGTTCGGCGTCGTGCAGCTCGACTGTGATGATGCGTCGCGCCCGTTCACGAAAGACGATCTTGACGTGCTGGCGAGCGTCGCCGGTCAGATCGGTCTCGCCGTCGAGAACGCCCGGTTGCACACCGAACTTGTCGCGCAGCGCGACATCCAGCGCGAGCTCGATTTCGCGATGCAGGTGCAGCTCGGCTTCCTGCCGAGTCATCCGCCCGACGTGCCGGGCTACGAATTCTTCGATCATTACGAAGCGGCACAGCGTGTCGGCGGCGACTACTTCGATTATGTCGAACTCGCCGACGGCCGCATCGCCGTCACCGTCGGCGACGTCGCCGGCAAAGGCGTGCCGGCGGCACTGCTGATGGCACGACTCTTTTCGTCGGCGCGGTATCAACTCCTGACGCGCCCAACGCCCGGCGAAGCACTGGGATCGTTGAATTCCGAAATCGCCCGCACGGCGCTGGGACATCGCTTCATCACCTGCCTGTTCGCGGTGCTCGACCCAAAATCACACACGGTGACGGTCGCCAACGCCGGGCACATGGCCCCGCTGATTCGCTCTGCCGACGGCAGCGTTTCGGCACTGGGCCAGAAGGATTCCGGCATGCCGATCGGCATCGCGCGCGATCAGGCCTTCTCGGAAGTCTCGATGCCGCTCCAACCGGGCGACCTGCTGCTCATGTATACCGACGGAGTCACCGAAGCCATGGACGTCGAAAACGATTTGTACGGCCGCGAGCGATTGATCCGCCTGATGTCCAACGGCCCGCAGCCCATTCGGGAATGCATCGAAGCGATCGTGAGCGATGTCGCGAAGTTCGGCGGCGACTTGCCGCAGCGCGACGACATCTGCCTCGTCGGTTTCCGCCGGTTGCCACTTCAAGCGTGAGAAGCATGAGCATGATGCTATCGAAGAACGATCCGGTGCGGCGCTGGCTAGAGCAGGCGACGCCTGAGTTCCGCCATCTGTTTGTCGCGGGATGGGAGTCGGAAGCAGCCGCAGTCGTGTTTGATTGGGTCATCCGACAACCCGATTGCGAGAAGGCCACGGCGCTCATGGCGTACTTGCTGAGTTCGCCGGTTTTCCTCGCAGAGCACGGTTCCCCCGAGCAGGATGATGCTTCGGAACAGGCAAACTACTCCCTGCTGACAGAGATCGAGAAACGTTATCTGACAGGCTTTTATCAGCAGCAGTCGGTAGGATTCGATCCGTCTGCAGCCTTCCCAGCAAAGATCGATTTGACGGAGGGTTACAAAGACATCGTTCCCGTTCAGCCAATACCAGAAGAAATGTTCGTGCCAGTGGCGGGAAAGGAACTGATTGAGCCGGAAGGCTGGGAAAACGGGATGCCGGCCGACGTATATCGGGCGTGGACCGAGTACATTGAGAGTGAGGGATGGAAGCGGCTTCCGGACTGAGGGAGCCACATCACCTCGTCGTTACTCTCGTCGCATCTACGTGATTTCCACGGTCGAAGACATCTTGGGCGTATCGGGCAGCATCGCGAAGCGGCTGTCGGACTACGAATCGCGGCCCGAGCAGCTCGCGATGGCCGAGGCCGTCGCGCAGGCCATCGACGAGCGGGGCCATCTGCTCGTCGAGGCCGGCACGGGCGTCGGCAAGAGCTTCGCGTATCTCGTTCCGGCGATTCTCGCGGCCGTCGCCGATCGGAAACGGAACGAAGACCGCCGTCGGGTCGTCGTGGCGACGCATACGATCAGCTTGCAGGAACAGTTGATCCAGCGCGACATCCCGTTTTTGCGTTCGGTGATGCCGGTCGAGTTCTCGGCCGTGCTCGCGAAGGGCCGCGGCAACTACATCAGCCTGCGTCGGCTCGAAGGCGCGATGAAGAAGGCCGACGCGTTGTTCGATGCCGATGAGCAACGCTTCGAACTGAACCGCATCGCCGGCTGGGCCGGTGACACGACCGACGGCAGCCGCGCCGACCTCAGCTTTCGTCCGCACCCGAGAGTCTGGGACGAAATCCAGAGCGAGCACGGCAATTGCCTAGGCCGCCGCTGCCCGACGTATCAGAACTGCTTCTACTACGCGGCCCGGCGGCGCGTGACGAATGCCGACGTGATCGTCGTGAATCACGCGCTCTTCTTCTCCGACCTCGCCCTGCGGCGCGAAGGGGCCAGCCTGCTTCCCGATTACGACATCGTCGTGTTCGACGAAGCGCATACCCTCGAAGACGTGGCGGCCGATCATCTCGGCCTCAGCGTCTCGACGGGTCAGTTCGACTACCTGCTGAACAAGCTCTACAACGATCGCACGCAGAAGGGGCTGCTCGTCGCCCACGAGCATCGCGAGGCACAACGGCTCACGACCGACGTTCGCCAGGCGGTGAACGATTTCTTTCCCGTGCTACGCGAATGGCAGCGGTCGGCGGGCCGTTCGAACGGCCGAGTCGATCTCCTTCCGCCGATCAAGAACATCGTCGGGCCGCCTCTGCGACGGCTCGCGGCGAGCGTCAGCACGTTCGCCGACGACGTGAAGGAAGAAAAGGATCAAGTCGAGTTGTCAGCAGCCGCCGAACGGTGCGCGTTGCTCGCCGACAGCCTCGAATCGTGGCTTATCCAACACGACGAAGAGGCCGTGTACTGGATCGAATCGAGCGGCAAGCGCAACGAGAACATCAAGCTCGCCTCGGCGGCCGTCGAGATCGGGCCGGTGCTGCGCAAGGAGTTGTTCGATAAGGTCGGCACGGCGATCCTCACGAGCGCCACGCTCGCCGTGGGTGAGCAGGACTTCAACTTCGTCAAAGGCCGGCTTGGTCTGACGAAGGCGAAGACCCTGCGGCTCGGCAGCCCGTTCGATTTCAAACGACAAGTGCGACTGGTTCTGCCCGATCGCATGCCCGATCCGAATACCGAAGGCGAGGCCTTTCTCGCCGCGACCTGCGAGCGGATCAAGAAATACGTTTCGGCGTCGAACGGGCGAGCGTTCGTGCTCTTCACGAGCTATCAGATGCTCAACGCCGCGGCGAAACGGTTGACGCCCTGGTTCGCCGCGCAGAATCTCGCCTTGTTCGTGCAGGGTGAGGGTCTTGGTCGATCCCAAATGGTCGAACGGTTCCGCGCCGACGGCAACGCGGTCCTGTTCGGGGCCGACAGCTTCTGGCAAGGCGTCGATGTGCCCGGCGAGGCGCTCCAGACGGTGATCATTCCGCGGCTGCCCTTCTCCGTTCCCGACGAACCGCTGCTGGAGGCACGCGTCGAAGCAATCAAAGCCCGCGGCGGCAACCCGTTCTTCGAATACCAGGTGCCCGAGGCGGTCATCCGCCTGAAGCAGGGCTTCGGCCGGCTCATCCGCAGGAAGACCGATCGCGGACAAGTCGTGTTGCTCGACCCGCGACTTCGCACGAAACGCTACGGCAAACTGTTCTTCGACAGCCTGCCGGAGTGCGAGGTGGTGATCGATCCGCGGTAGTCCTCACTATGTAATGTTCCGGTATCCTGGGTGGCGGGCCTGTCAGGGAGGTTTGGCGATGACGCGGTGCCCGAACTGCGACGGCGAGGCGGTGATCAAGTACGGCCGCATCCACAACGGC